>NZ_JBFRCG010000027.1:0-101789 GCF_040965595.1 Paraburkholderia sp. EG287B | reverse complement strand
TTCCGTCGGCTTCGCATTCGCTTCGATCGCCGTAGCGACATTCACGAAGCATTCCTCAAATTCGCTTGCTCGCTCGTGTGCTGGAATATATTCAAACGAGCGCAGTCGGCTTTTTGAACTGGCCTCTAAGAATGCGGTTGGAGCGGCCGTTATACCCCGGAAGCCGCCGCTGTGGTCACTCGGGTTGAACGACCGCAACGGGTGGCTACGGAAGTTCGGAGCAGCGGTAGGATGCACGAGCAGCGTTGGGCGACGAACTTCCGAGTGCGGCCACTTTCTGCCGGTCGCAAAGGCGACACAGTCGTCACGTGAATGGCCGGTCCACTCCGAAATCCGCCCAACGCTCAGTGCGCACTCCTGTTCGTTGGCTGGCGTCACGTGCACAGCAAGCAGTTGCCCCAACGTGTCGGCCGCCATGTGGACCTTGCTGCCGCGTTTGCGTTTGTAGCCGTCGTAACCGGCACGAGGCTCGCTCTCGCAGGTCGACTGCAGGGTACGCCCATCGAGAATGACCGCGCTGGCTTGACCGCGGCGGTCCTGCGTGATCCGGATGGTCAAACGTGGGGCATTCGCCATGGCCTCGAAACAGCCCGCATGGATCCAGCGCTGCGTCTGCTGGTAGCCCATTCCCCACGGTGGAAAGTCATTGGGCAACGAACGCCACGGCGCACCCGCGCGCACGATCCAGCGCAGCGCGTTGGACATATCGCGCAGTTCGTAGCGGCGCTGCGGTGCGTCTTTGCTCATCAAGGTCAGATAAGGAGTAGCGAAGTGCCATTGTTTATCCGATACATCCGTTGGGTAGGGCCTGCGTTTTGTCATCCCACCAGGATTCCGGATCTGGCCGAAAGTGCCTTCTAGGCGCGTCGCTTACGGCGTAACCTATGAGGGTCTGTGCGTTACCACCATCAATCGGGTGGCTGGGTATGGAAAAGAACTGGCCCACCATCTTGTTTACCGCGATGGTGGGTGTTCTTATAAGTGCAAGTAAGCAAGATCGCCGAGCGGTAGGCGGCCAATACCACCCGCCACTCAAGCGCGAGCGTATCAAGGAAATTTGTACGTCGCGTTCCAGTCGGCCTTGACGAACGGATGACCCGCGTCCGATGACCCACTCGCCGCACCGCCGACACCCGTCGCCGCGTGCTGCGCAGCCACCTTGGCTTCAGCAGCCTGAATATCTGTTGGGTAATCGGGATCTTCGCCTCGAGCCGGATTGTAGCCAGCCTTTTCAATCTGGATCAATTCGGCTCGCACCTGCGCACGGGTAACGGACTGGTTCGCCTGGGCGAACACTGCAACGGGAGCCGCAATGGCGGCTGCGACCACAACGGTTTGAATCAGGGGCTTCATGATAGCTACCTCCAAGGTTTCATTTCGTCCTGCTACGAACAAAGCTGTTCGTAATCAGTACATTTTTTGAATAGAACAGGCCAGTCACCCTTCCTTTTCAACGTTGCAACGAGAGGATCGGGTGGATGAAATTATTGTTCGAGCCCGTTATGCCTCTGTTTCCGCCAATCGCGCCTTTTGTTACTGCTGAAACCGGCGCTGTTCAATACGTTTCAGTTGAAATCTCAAGGCTCGAATGTGAAATGTGGGGATCACCGCTCGCCGGTCAAATACCAGTCATTGGGCAGGGCTGTCGAGAATCGGAAACGACGCCCGCCCGACTCGGGTGCCGTTGCAGTCAAGCGGCGTTTAGTTTCTCGACGGGCCGGATCGGGCGTCGCAATTGGATAGTTAAAGGAACGCAGATGAATCGCAGGGAAATGATGCAATCCACCCTTCTTGCATCGGTGGCGCTTGCCAGCACAAGAGCGTTTGCACAATCCGCTGATGCGGGTGCATCGGCATCGGCGCCGGCGGCGGGCTTCCGCCAGGAGACCGATAGTATGGGCATCGTCAATGTGCCTGCCGACAAACTGTGGGGTGCGCAAACCCAGCGCTCGCTCGAGCACTTCAGCATCGGCCCCGATCTGATGCCGAGGGAGATGGTCACCACCTATGCGATCCTGAAAAAGGCAGCGGCCAACGTCAATTACTCGGAGAAGCGGCTCACTGACCAGCAGCACGACCTGATCGTCAAGGTGTGTGACGAGATTGTCGCCGGCCAGCACGCCGATATGTTCCCGCTGCACGTGTGGATGACCGGCAGCGGCACGCAGTTCAACATGAACGTCAACGAGGTGATCTCGAACCGCTGCTGCCAGATCGCGGGCACGCCGCTAGGCAGCCATGCTCCAGTGCATCCCAATGACCATGTGAACATGTCGCAGTCGTCCAATGACTCGTTCCCGACCGCCATGTACATGGCAGCCGCGATGAACGTCAAGCAGCGCCTGATGCCAGCCGTGGCGACCCTGCGCGACTCCATCGGCGCGAAGGCGAAGGACTGGATGGACATCGTCAAGATCGGCCGGACGCACATGCAGGATGCGACGCCCATCACGCTCGGTCAGGAATGGTCCGGCTACGAGGGCATGCTGACCGACAACCTCGAACGGCTCGACGATGCGCTCAAGGGTGTCTACCGCCTTGCGCTGGGCGGGACGGCGGTGGGTACCGGCCTGAACACGACGCCACGGTTTGCGCCCGCCGCCGCCGCCGAAATTGCGCGTCTCACGAACCTGCCGTTCGTGACCGCTCCAAACAAGTTCACCGTGCAGGGCGCCCACGATGCGCTCGTTCACCTGTCAGGTACCATGCGCACGCTGGCCGTGTCGCTCTACAAGATCGCTAACGACATCCGGTTGATGTCGTGCGGACCCCGTGCCGGCTTCGCAGAACTGATCATTCCGGAAAACGAGCCGGGCTCGTCGATCATGCCCGGCAAGGTCAATCCCACGCAGGCGGAAGCGCTCGCCATGGTGGCCACGCATGTCATGGGCAGCGATGTTTCCACGGGAATCGGCGGCGCAAGCGGATACCTGGAAATGAACGTGTACAAGCCGCTTATCATTTTCGACATCACGCACTCGATCACGATCATGACGGACTCCTGCACGAACTTCCGCAAGTTCCTCGTGGAGGGCACAAAGCCAAACCTGAAGAAGATCAAGGAGAACGTGGACCGCTCGTTGATGCTCGTCACCGCGCTGGCGCCGGTCATTGGTTACGACAAGGCTTCGAAGATCGCGCATTACGCGTACGACAATGACCTCACGCTAAAGGAAGCGGCACTCAAGCTCAATTACGTTAGCGAAGCGGACTTCGACCGGATCGTCGATCCGCGCAAGATGGTGATGCCTTACGTTGCGCACAAATAAGGCGCGGCGCATGAGCGATGGCGCTCCCATGCGGGAGCGCCGATACGGACTGGATGATGTTCGGGCTTCCGCCATCAGGAAATGAAGATGGAATCAGTGAAAGCAAATCCGGCAGTCGCGATACTGCTCACGTTGTGCGGTGGATTTCTCGACGCGTTCACATTTGTCGGCCACGGCCGGATATTTGCGAATTCGATGACGGGAAACATCGTGGTGACGGCGGTCAGTCTCGCCGCCGGAAACGGCCGCGCGGCACTTGCGCATCTGGTCCCTCTGGGCGGATTTGCAGGCGGCGTGTTCGGCGCGCAGCTGTTGCGTCTGGCTAATCGCGTGACGAATCGGTTTCAGCCATCGTAGCGCTGCTACTCGAAACTGCGTTCCTCTTCGCCGCCGCAATAGCCCGCCTGCCACAGGAATGGCTGATACCGGCCATCTCATTCGTTGCCGCTTTGCCGCGACGCAACGGTTTCACGATGTCGCGTTGCTCGGCCCTTCGTCCCTCGCGTTCATTGCAATGATTTGTCTTGTCGCGCTGAAAACGTGCAATCGCAGGCAAGATGCTTAACGTTACATTTCCGGGCCACCAGGCCAATTTTAGGTTCGACACAACGACGCATTTTTAAGGAGCATTGTCATGGGATCGCTGAGTATCTGGCATTGGTTGATCGTTTTGGTCATCGTTTCACTGGTCTTCGGAACAGCGAAGTTGCGAAATATCGGCTCCGATCTTGGGTTTGCGGTGAGGGGTTTCAAGGATGGCGCGAAGGAGGTCGAGTCGCTTTCGCGAAGCGCAGACGCTGAGCTCGCAGGTGAACGCGGCGGACAAGGCCATTGATCCGCGGCGACGCTTTTCGTTGCATGACGATTGGTGCTACGAAGCAAC
Source organism: Paraburkholderia sp. EG287B (assembly GCF_040965595.1). Classification (NCBI taxonomy): domain Bacteria; kingdom Pseudomonadati; phylum Pseudomonadota; class Betaproteobacteria; order Burkholderiales; family Burkholderiaceae; genus Paraburkholderia; species Paraburkholderia sp. EG287B. Next base: position 97,637 of record NZ_JBFRCG010000027.1, on the reverse strand, counting down.
GTCCGCTGAAACATGCGGCCGTCAAGAGAAGGAACCGCATCGGTATGGGAATTCCCCGCTGACCGCGCGACAGTGCAAAAGGTAACACACGATGAGCAGTACACAAAAGCTCCCGTACGGAGCCGATGAGCAAGCCGGCCAAACCGACCAACCGTATCTGACTCACATCGTGGAGCTGCGCCGGCGTTTGATGAGAGCAGGCGCCGCGGTCCTCGTGGCTTTCGTGGGGCTCGTGTATTGGGCACCGGGGATTTTCCGCCTGGTGGTGCGGCCTCTGGCGGACAATCTGCCGCAAAACGGCAAGCTCATCGTAACCGACGTCACGGGCTCGTTCTTTGTGCCGATGAAAGTAACGATGATGGTTGCATTCGTCGTCGCCGCGGTCGTGACGCCACCCGATGTCGTGTCGCAGTTGCTCCTTGCCGGCCCGCTCATGCTCCTTTACGAGCTTGGGATCGTGGCAGCAAAGATGTTCGGCAGCATTGGGAGATCGGCTGACCAGTGGCGCGTACGCAGGTCGATACCGCACTGAGGCCAATGCATGACAACCGTAAAGGATCGATTGTGGAAGATCGAAAGAGGGTGTTGGTGATGGAGGACGACATGTCCATGCGGACGCTGCTCTCGCTCACGTTCCGCGGTGAGGGCTATGACGTGCTGGAGTCAACAGGCGCGAGCGTGCCGGATTTCCGTCTGGGCCCGGTCGATCTTGCGGTGGTCGATATCAGTCAGCCGAAGGCGATGGATCCCGAGCGGATCGCTCTCGTTCGGACTGTCTTTCCCTCGGTGCCCGTCATAGCGATCTCGGGCTATTTCCCGACACAGGCTCACGCCATGTCGATGCTTGCCAGCCGGTTGGGCGTGGAACGGGCGCTGGCGAAGCCGTTCAAGCGCGAAGCGTTGCTGCAAGCCGCTGCGGCGTTGACCGGCTGGGGCGCGAATCGCTCTGGGTGACGAGGCGCGGCGCCGGGGGGCGCCGTAGACAGTCGTGCGGCGACGCGAGCGCCTAGTCGGGCAGCAGATGCTTCAGCGTACGCGCCAGTTCCGCCCTGCGCAACGGCTTGCGCAATTGCGCGTTGACGCCTGCCTCGCGCGCCTGCGCTTCCAGGGCGGGGCTGCTGAATCCGCTGACAAGAATAATGGGTATCTCGGCGCGAAGCGAACGGATCATCCGAGCGAGTTCGACGCCGGTTATCCCAGGCATCGTCTGGTCCGTAACGACAGCGTCGAAGCGCTGAGGATCGGCGCGGAAGGCCTGCCACGCCGCGTCGCTGGAGACGAAGCCTGCCGGCTCGTAGCCCAGTTCCGCGAGGCGCTCCTCGCCGATCCGCACGAGCGCTTCTTCATCGTCGACGAGCAGGATGGTCTGCCCTTCACCGTAAGGGCAGGCCTTTTCGTCCTCGCGTGGTTGACTGGTGTGCGAATCGATTGTCGGAAGCAGAAGCTCGAATTGGCTTCCTGCGCCGACCATCGTACTGACGTCGATTCCCCCGCCATATTCGCGAACGATTCCGTCGACGAGCGCCAGTCCCAACCCCGTTCCCTCGCCGGCTTTGCGCGTCGTGAAGAAGGGATTGAAGATGCGTTCGAGCAGATCGGGCGCCATGCCTACGCCGCTATCGGATACTGCGAGCCGCACGAAATGCCCCGCTTCCACGGCGCCGTGCGACAGCGAGCGCGCTGCATCCAGGTCGAGCGTGTCGAGGACCACTCTGAGCGTCCCGCCGCCCGGCATCGCGTGGATCGCATTGACGCAAAGGTTGGTCACCAGCTGGTCGAGATGCGCAGGATCGCCTTCGATGTGGGCCTTGGGTGCGTTCAGTTCGGCTTCCAGCCGGATGCAGGCGGGAAGGCGCACCTTCAGCATTTCGATCGAGTCTTGAACAATGGGCTGAACGTGTACGGGTTGTCGGGTCGTCAGTCCGCTGCGGCTGAAGGTGAGAATCCGCTCGACCAGCGAGCGTGCGCGATCCGCCGACTTGAGCACCTGCGCGACATAGCGCTGCTCGGGTGTCTCGTCCGCGAGTGCCTGGAGCGCGAGCTCGCCATAGCCGACGATGGCGCCGAGGATGTTGTTGAAGTCATGGGCAATGCCGCCGGCGAACGTGCCTAGCGCTTCCAGCTTCTGCGATTGCCTCAGCTGGCTTTCGAGCTGACGGCGCGCCTGTTCGTCTTCGCGGCGCTGTGTGACGTCCTCCACGGTCGCCACGATCACATCTTCCTCGCGTGCGGGATCCTTGCCTGACGCCTGTTCCGACACGGTCACGCGTGCGAGCCGCACGTCGGTCCAGACGGTGTATCCGTCGCGGTGCTGGTAGCGCTTTTCGAAGCGGACGCTTTGCAAGCCGCCTTGCAACAGCCGCTCGATATGCTGCCGGGTGATCTCGACATCCTCCGGGTGGGTGATGTCGGTCGCCGTCAGGTTCTGGAGTTCCGTTGACGAGTAACCGACCATGCGTTGAAACGCGGGGTTGGCGGCGACGTAGCGCCCGCGCGGCCGCAACAGCATGATGCCCGCCGGTGCGTTGTCGAACACGGCCCGCCAGCGTCGCTGGCTCGACTGCAGCCGGCGCGTGAAGCGTCCGAGTTGCTGCAGCCGCCTCATTAGCGCGACGCCGAGCCCGACGACGAGAAGCGAAAGCGCACCGGTGCCCATGAAGTCGTAGATCGTAGATACGCGCCATGTGTGAAGCGCCAGTGCTTCGTCGCGAGTGATGTCGACTGTCAACTGGAATTCCGGCACCTGCTTGCGCGCGGACAGTACCGGCCGGCCGGCCTGGCCCGATCGCTGCCGGTTGTCGGACGATACGACCGGCGCGCCGTCTTCGCGCCGCAGCGTGATGCCGGTGCCTTCGTCTGCATCGACCTGCCGGTAGAAGTCGAGGAAGTAGCCGTCTTCGATCAGCGCGACCACGGCGCCCTTGAATCGGCCGTGTTCGTCCTCCAGACGAGTTGCCATCGCAAACGTGGGCCGGCCGTCGATTATGCTGACGAGCGGCTCGCTCACCACCAGCGCGTTGCCCGATGCGCGCTGGACGGCCTTGAAGTAAGCCCGCTTTGAAACATTGGCGGCGGGGCTGTCGGGAAGGGTCGTGGCTATTCGCTGGCCAGTCGCATCGACGATATCGAGCTGCCTGACTTGGGGGACGCCGGCGATTTCCTCGCGAAGAAAGCGGTCCGCCGCCGCCCGGGAGTCCTGTGCGATCTTTGCGTCGAGCGCCCAGCCGGAAGTGCGCCGAAGAATGAATTCGACGCCCTGCAGGGAGCGGGCGGTTTGCTCCGCAAGCGCGCTCGCGAGGCTCGACAGTTCCCTGTCGTTGGACTGGAGCACCAGTTGGCGCGATCGAAAGCTTTCCGTGACGGCGCCGATCCACAACAGGACCACGAGCAGGCACCCGCCCGCCGCCAATAACCTGTACCGGTGCGGCCACGCAAACCGGCGCCTGCTTCTTTCGGTCCTCATCGAGGCTTTTGTATTCGGTTAGCAATGGTCAGACAAAACGTGGCCACTCGTATTCCCGCAAGTCATCCGACGTCGAGGGGGCAGTGTCCGCCGAAGTGTATTCCGGCTGAAACAGTCCTGCGATCCGGTATCGCATGTGAAACGTATTGGATGCGGCGAGGCAGCCAGCTGCGGGTCAGCGCCTTTCCCACACGACCAGGGCGGCGAGTTTTTCCACCTGCGCGGCAAAGACGTAGCCCGCGCCGCGCTCGGTCTTGATGTAACGCGGGTTCGACGGGTCTTCCTCGATTTTTCGGCGCAGCCGCAGAATTTGCACATCGATTGCGCGGTCGTAGACCTCGTCGTAAAGCCGGCTCGATTCGAGCAGTTGATCTCGCGTCAGGACCATGCCGGGCGAAGCGAGAAACGCGGCGAGCAGCGAAAACTCGCCGTTGGTCAAGCCCACCGGTTCGCCGGCCGGGGAGAGAAGGCGTCGTGTGTTGATGTTCAGTTCCCAACCCGCGAAACGGTAGCCTCGCGCATTGGCCTGCCGCCCGGTGGCAACCTGGGCGGTCTTCGACCGGCGCAGAAGGGCGCGAACACGCGCCAGCAGCTCGCGGCAACTGAACGGCTTGGTCATGTAGTCGTCCGCACCCAGCTCCAGCGCCATCACGCGGTCCGCCTCTTCCTTGCGGCCCGAAAGAATCAAAATGGGGAGCGTCGACTCTTCACGAATGCGGCTGGCGATTTTCATACCGTCTTCGCCAGGCATGCGCAAATCCAGAATGATCAGATCAACAGCACCGTCCCTGAGCGTGACCGCCATTTCCCCACCGTTTGCCGCAGCGGAGACGCGGAAGTCATTCTGTCCAAGGTATTCGGTCGTGACGTCGCGAATGGCGGGATCGTCATCGACGATTAGGATGTGAGGCAAGGTGACGTCGACCATGACTGAAAGCCTGAGACAGCAAATGCCCGGGTTAGCCCATGCGATTTGCGGTTGCCGATCGCGGTTGCCGATAGTTCGGACAACGTTGCGTAAGAAAAGGTCAGCCTGCTGATTTGACCGTACGCAGATTTTAACGGCTATGCGGAATCAGCATCAACACCGCCGGCAACGTTATCGGCATTGCGTGGGTCGCGCAATTGGCGAGGGGTGGTGCCCAATGCGATCCGTCACCCATTTCAAATGCAATCCAGTGAGTCGAGATTTGCCATCGGCGCGCAAACCAATGTCAATGTGCGGCATGAAGGTAGGTCATCAAAACCGAAAGCGAGACCAGCGAAACCGCGGTGGAGAGCAGAATGATGCGCGAGGTCAGCGATGCATCGCGCTTGTAGTGCTCGGCCAGCATGTAAGGCCCGGTGCCGGTCGGCAGTGCGGCCAGCATCACGACGATCTGGCCCAGCGAGGCAGGCAGCGCAAAAACGCGAAACGCCAACCACCAGGCAACCAGTGGCTGCATCAGCAGCTTCGCGAGCATCAGCAGCACGCTATCGCGCGTCGTGCCGCGCGCCGGACTGCGCTTTTCGGCAAGGAACATACCGAGCCCCACGAGCGCGGCCGGGGTTGCGGCGCCGCCAAGCAGGCTCAGGAACGAACCGGCCGCGCCAGGGACTTTCAGCTTCAGTCCGGAAACCAAGGCTCCTGCAAGCGGCGCCACGATCATCGGGTTGCGCGCAAGCCCTTTGAACACCTTGAGTACCATCTTGAGGCGGCTTGGCTCCTCTTGCAGGCCGAACTCCATCAGCACGCAGGTGACGCCGAAGAGGACCGTTGCGACCAGGATATTGACGATGGTGGCCGCCGTGAGGCTCGCAGGCCCGAACGCGAGCAGGCACAGCGGGAAGCCTATAAAGCCTGCGTTTGGATAGGACGCGGCGATGGCGTCGATGCTGGCATCGGCCAGGCGGCGGCCCGAGATCATGCGCCACGCGAGCACGGCGGCAAACACCGCGGCGCATGACAGGGCAAATGTCGTGGCCAGTGCGGGCTGGTCGAGATCGCGCCACGACGTGCGGGCCATGGCGGAGAACAGCAACGCGGGAAACGCCAGATGAACGACGAACCGGTTGAGCTCCGCCGCCGCCGCCGGGCCGAACCAACCCAACCGGCGGGCGACGAAGCCCGCTGCGATCAGGGCGAAGATGGGCAAAAGGATATGCGCTGCAGAAGCCACTTTGAGGTAACCTTTACGTTCACTTCCGGCTGAGACTGCGGCCGCACCGCGTGCCGGGCGCCGCGTCGTCGCTTCAATGCAACTTGATGCGAGGGCTCGTCGACCGGCGCAGCCAGTTCGCCACAGTGTCGAGCGCCATGCGCCGGATGCCGTACAACGCCGCGACGTGCATGCGCTCAAGCGACGCGTACAGGCCGCGCGCAACCCAGCCGGCGACATACATGCCCTCACCGCTGCCTGCCACGAGGTTTCCGACCGCGCCGAACCGGCTCAGCGAAACCAGAGACCCAAAGTCGCGATACTTGAACTGTGGCAGTGTCTTGCCCTCGACCCGGCATGTGAGCGCTTCGACCATAAAAGCGGCCTGCTGATGCGCCGCCTGCGCGCGCGGCGGCACGCCGCCGCTTTTTCCCGGCCATTCGCAGGCTGCGCAGTCGCCGAGCGCGAAGACGTCGTCGTCGGTTTCGGACTGGAGCGTGTCGCGCACGACCAGTTGGCCGCGCCGATTGACGTTCAAACCGTCGAGAAGGGAAAGCACCGGCGGCGCCGTCACGCCGGCGGACCAGACCGTCAAGTCCGCGCGTATCCGCTGGCCGCTGCGCGTGAGCACGCAGCCGGGGAGCACCTGCGCGACGGACTCTCCCACCATCAACGTCACGCCCAGCTGGCCGAGACGTTCAGCCGTCGCGCGTGCCACGCGCTCGGGAAGCGCTGGCAGGATGCGCGGCCCCGCCTCTATGACGACGATTCCCACATCGTGCGTCGGGTCGAGATCGTGAAGTCCATATTGCGACAATTCGCAGGCGGCATCGCGCAGCTCCGCCGACAGTTCGACACCCGTTGCCCCAGCCCCGACGATGACTACCTGCATGCGCGGCGCGAGGGCGCCGTTCTCACTGCCGCGCGCCCCGCCGGCCCGCCTGCACGCTTCGATGAAGCGCCTGCGAAAGCGCTCGGCCTGGGCGACCGAGTCGAGCGCGATCGCATGACTGGCCGCGCCCTCCACACCGAAGTACTGAGTCGTGCTGCCGATCGCGACGACCAGCGTGTCGTAGTCGAGTGCGCGCTGCGGCAACAACTCGACACCCTGATCGTCATGCACGGCGCCGAGCATCACCTGCTTTGACGAACGCGAGAGCCCGATCAGTTCGCCCTGATGGAAATCGAATCCGTGCCAGCGAGCCTGGGCGGCATAGGAAAGCTCGTGGGAGGCCGGGCTCATGCTGCCCGCTGCCACCTTGTGCAGCAGGGGCTTCCAGACATGGGCGGGGTGGCGGTCGACCAGCGTGACGCAAACATTGCGCTCGCCTTGACGCTTGCGCAGGCCGAAGCGGTTGCTCAGACGGGTCGCCAGCTCGAGGCCTCCGGCCCCGCCGCCTACGATTACGATTCGATGCATTCAGGCACCTGCCTTTCCGTGGGTTCGATTTCGGTGCGCCGAACTGCGCCGGGCGGCGCAGTTCGAGACGCGGTCATGCGGCGGCGCTGAAGTCCGCGATGCTCCGATAATCCGCACGATATGCGCATGCGCGAATGTGAGCGCCCATGTCGGCGGGGCGCGGCGCACGGGCAAAGCCATGGTCATGGATGAAGTTCGCCACGCGGGTGGCGACATGCAGCGAAGCTTCGAGAATCGATTGCTGCGGCGGATAGATCAATCCCTTCTCCAGGTCGGAGGCGGATACCTGTTCGGCTACTGCCTGCGCGGCAACGATGAACATTTCATCGGTCACGCGGGTGGCCTCGGTCGCGTAGATCGCCATGCCCAGTGCGGGGAAGATATACACATTGTTGCCTTGCCCCGGGACGAAGGTGCGGCCGTTGAACGTCACGGGCGCGAACGGACTGCCGCTCGCGAAAATCGCACGGCCATCGGACCAGCGATAAGCCTCCTCGGCCGTGCATTCGGAACGCGAGGTCGGGTTCGAGTAGGGGAAGATGATGGGCCGCTCGTTGAGCGCGCTCATGGCTTCGATCACGTCCTTGTCGAACAGGTGCGGCACGGTGCTCACGCCGATGATGCCTGTCGGGCGCAATGCCCGGATCGCGTCGACGAAGCGGTCGACCGGTGAGTGGTCGAGCGCGAAGGGGCGCTGGAAGTCGGCCAGATCGTCGCGCGAACGCACCAGCAGGCCGTTCGCATCGAACAGCGCCGTGCGTTGCAGCGCTTCTTCGCGCGACAGCCCCTCCTGCATCATGGCCTGCGTGATCAGCCCCGCGATGCCGGTTGCCGCGGCGCCTGCGCCGAGGAAGAGGAAGCGCTGTTCCGAGAGCTTCTGGCCGGTGATGCGCAGGCCGCCGTAGATGCCGGCGAGGGCGATCGCGGCTGTGCCTTGAATGTCGTCGTTGTATGTGCAGATGCGGTCCCGGTAACGGGCGAGCAGCGAGACCGCGTTGAAGTTCGCAAAATCTTCCCACTGAATACAGCACTTCGGAAAGCGCGCCTGGACCGCTTCGACGAATTCCGCCAGGAAGGCGTCGTATGCTTCGCCGCGTACGCGCTCACGGCGCAGGCCGAGATACAGCGGGTCGTCCAGCAGGGCCTGGTTGTTCGTCCCGACGTCGAGCATGACCGGCAGGCAGGCTTCCGGTGGGACACCCGCGCAGGCGGTATAGAGCGCGAGCTTCCCGATCGGAATGCCCATGCCGCCGACGCCCAGGTCGCCCAGTCCCAGGATGCGCTCGCCATCCGTCACCACGATGAAGCGAACGTCTTCGACCGTCCAGTTGGCGAGTAGTTCGTCGACACGGCCGCGTGCCGTGATGGGGAGGTATACGCCTCGCGTCGCACGAAAGATATGGTCGAACTTCTGACACGCCTCGCCCACGGTCGGGGTGTAGACGATCGGCATGAACTGTGCGGGATCGGACATGACCGTCGCATAGAACAACGTTTCGTTGCGGGCCTGCAGATCGGACAGCAAGAGGTACTTCTGAAGGTCGTTGTCCAGTGCTGCGACTTCGGCCTTGACTCGCGCGACTTGCCGGTCCAGCGGCAGCACCGCGGGGGGCAACAGCCCCTCGAGCCCAAAGCGGCGGCGCTCCTCTTCGCTAAAGGACGTGCCCCGGTTGCTGCGGGGATCTCGAAGGATTTGACGTGCGGTCCGTGTGTTACTCGTGCTCATAACATGCTCCACAGTTTTTCACATGACATCGGCGGCAGCCGCCCGCAAGCGCGCGGTTGTTACGCCCCAGGCACTGTCCGGTTGGTGGTTGCCTGCTTTCGGGACTCATTCTTGTTCCCCTGAGGCAGGTTGTCCATATCTCCCGATTTACAAATGAAATCTGCTTGAAGTCACCGATTAACAAACGCGTCCGGCAAGCGGTTTTGACGTTACAAAGGATTGCGAAGTAATTTGATGGGATTGTGCTTCGCCTGAGCCGGGTGGCAAAAACAGGAGACATTTTCGCAATCGTTACGACTGAAACCGCTCACGTGCCGCGTTGAAATGATTTGCTAACCGTCGGAGAAAAAACTCTGCGTTCACCCCATCGTCAAGGAAGGCCCAATGCTCGTGAAATTTCATTTTCTTTCTCGGCGGAACTGGGAACGGCGGCGTCGGTCAACGCCTCGCCGTATCGCACTCGACATTCGAACCGACTGAACCAGACATTGCGGACACCCATTCATGAACGCCATTGTCCTCGTTGCGCTGCGCCGTCCATTGACCTTCGTGGTGATGAGCATACTCATCATCCTCGGGGGGCTATCGGCAATCAGCAAGACACCCACAGATATCTTTCCTGCCATCCGCATTCCCGTTGTCGCGGTCGTGTGGACCTATACCGGGCTGATGCCGCAAGACATGTCCGGGCGCGTGGCGTACTACTACGAACGCGCGCTGACCGCCACAGTCGACAATATCGAACACATTGAGAGCCAGTCGCTCTATGGGCGCGCCGTCGTGAAGATCTTCTTCCAGCCCGGCACCGACATCGACGCGGCGCAGGCGCAGGTGGCCTCGATCTCACAAACCGTGCTCAAGCAGATGCCCGCGGGCATTACGCCGCCGCAGGTCCTGTCGTACAGTGCCTCATCCGTGCCGGTGCTCGATCTGCAGGTGTCGGCGTCGAACATGACTGCCGCCCAGGTCTACGACATGGCATCGAACCTGATCCGGCCCGCGCTGGTGTCGGTGCCCGGCACGTCGATCCCGAGCCCGTATGGCGGTGCGCCGCTGTACGTGGAGGTCGATCTCAATCAGGCGGAGCTGCTCGCGCATGGCCTTTCCGCCGCGGACGTAGCCGCGGCGCTGAGCCACGAGAACGTCGTGCTGCCGGCGGGTGACCAGAAGATCGGCGCGCTCGATTTCATGGTGGAGACCAACTCCACGCCGGTTGCGGTATCGACGTTCAACAACCTGCCGATCAAGACCGTCAATGGCGCCACGGTCTACCTGCATGATGTCGCCTATGTCCACCGCGGTCCCTCGCCGCAGATGAACGCCGTGCTCGTCAAGGGCAAGCAGTCGGTGCTCATCGAAATCCTGAAGAGCGGCAATGCTTCGACGCTCGCGGTGGTGGCCGGCGTCAAGAAGGCGCTGCCCGCCATCGAGCGGACGCTGCCGCCCGGCGTGAAGATCACGCCGCTGAACGACGCATCGGGCTTCGTGAGCGACTCGATTCGTGAGGTCGTGCAGGAAATGTTGACGGCCGCAGTCCTCACGGGCATGACCGTGCTTCTGTTTCTCGGAAACTGGCGTGCCACGATCATCGTGGCGACTTCCATTCCGCTTGCGATCCTCTGCTCGGTGATCATGCTGCACCTGACCGGGCAGACGATCAACGTGATGACACTAGGCGGCCTGGCGCTCGCGGTGGGGATTCTCGTCGACGATGCCACCGTCATGATCGAGAACATCGACTCGCACCTCGAGTCCGGCGCGGAACTCGAACCCGGGATCATTGCTGCCGCGAACCAGATCGTGATGCCCACGCTGGTGGCGACACTCTGCATCTGCATTGTCTGGCTGCCGATGTTCCAGCTTGGCGGCATCTCCGGCTACCTGTTCCGGCCGCTTGCGGAAGCCATCATCTACGCGATGATCGCTTCGTTCATCCTCTCGCGTACGCTCGTGCCCACCATGGCTGCGTGGCTGCTTCGCGGCCAGGCACATGGTCACGGCGGCGACCACGGCGATCCCGGCTTCTTCAAGCGTTTCCAGCGCGGCTTCGAGCGACGCTTTACGAGGTTCCGAGAGCGATACCGGGTGGTCCTCACGGGCGTGGTGCACCATCGGCGGCGCTTTGTGCCGGTGTTCGTCGCGTGCACCGTCGCCTCGATGTGCCTGATCGCATTCCTCGGCCGTGACTTCTTTCCGGGCATCAAGTCCGGTGAGATCGCGATGCACATGCGCGCGCCGGTCGGCACGCGCCTTGAAGACGCAAGCCGCAATGCGGTGCTCGTGAACCATGCGATCCGGCAGATGCTGCCGGGCCAGGTGACCAACCTGGTCGACAACTGCGGGCTGCCGGCGAGCGGGATCAATGAAGCCTACAGCGCAGACGGCACCATCGGGCCGCAGGACTGCGACATCGACATCGGCTTAAAGAATGACGCGTCGCCCGTGGACGATTACCGGTTCAAGCTGCGTCGCGAACTGCCAAAGCTCTTCCCTGGCACCGAATTCTCGTTCCTGCCGGGAGATATCACGGCGAAGATCCTCAACTTCGGATTGCCCGCGCCCATCGACGTGCAGATTTCGGGCCGGGGGCAAGCGGCCAACATGGCGTATGCACAACAGCTCGCAGCCCGTTTCAGGAAGATCCCCGGGACCGCCGACGTGCGCATCCAGCAGGCCTTCAATGAACCGACGCTGCTCGTTGCCGCCGACCGCTCCTTTGCTTCGGGCATGAATCTTTCGGAGTCCGATGTCGCCAACAATGCGCTCGCGACGCTCTCGGGCAGCGGCCAGACCGCGCCGACTTACTGGCTCGACACGGCGAGCGGCGTTTCGCACCTCGTCAACATGCAGACGCCCCAGGACCAGCTCACCTCGATGAACGATCTCGAGACGATCCCGATCGACCAGGGCAAGGGCGCACCGAGCGGCAACCGCATGGAACTGCTGGGGGCGCTTGGCCACATCAGCCAGACGGGCACGCCGCTGCTGGTGTCGCATTACAACATCCTTCCCGTGGTGGATATCTACGTCAGCAATCAGCGACGCGACCAGGGCGCCGTGTACGACGACGTTCAGCAGGCCATTCACGAGCTGGCGCCGCAACTGCCGCATGGCGCGAGCATCCATGTGCGCGGCCAGGCAACGACGATGATGAGCGCCTACCTCGAGCTGATTGGCGGCCTGGCCGTCTCGGTGCTGCTCGTGTATCTGGTGATTGTCGTCAATTTCCAGTCGTGGCTCGATCCGTTCATCATCATCACGGCGTTGCCCGGCGCGCTTGCCGGCATCGTCTGGAGTCTGTTCCTCACGCACACGCGCCTTTCGGTTCCAGCGCTCACCGGGGCCATCATGTGCATGGGCACCGCTACCGCCAACTCGATCCTCGTCGTCTCGTTCGCCCGCGAGCGTCTGGCTGCGCACGGCAACGCCGTCGCGGCCGCGATCGAAGCGGGCTACGCACGGATCCGTCCGGTCATCATGACGGCGCTCGCAATGATCATCGGCATGCTGCCCATGTCCTTCAGCAATTCGCAGAACGCCCCGCTCGGCAGGGCCGTGATCGGCGGCTTGCTGGTCGCCACGTTTGCCACTTTGCTATTTGTTCCCTGCGTCTTTGCCATCATGCATCGCAACGACAAGAAAGCCACGGAGTCTCATCAATGAACGTACATCGCGAGATAGAGCTGGAGGCCCAGGCTCCGAGCCGTACCCGACCCAAGCTGATCGCGGCGGTCGCCGCCTTGATACTCGGAGGGCTGGTGATCCACGGGATCGTCGAACGCCACGACAACGTGGCAGATCTGCAGAACGTCGCTGACCAGGACGCCATTGCCCCCGTTCAGGTGACTTCCCCAGCCGTGGGGCCGGCGACGCGTTCGGTTACGCTGCCGGGCAACGTCAAGGCGTGGTACACAGCGCCGATCTATGCGCAGGTATCGGGCTATGTGCACAAGTGGTACGTGGATTACGGGGCGTTCGTGAAGGCCGGCACGTTGCTTGCCGCGATCGATGCGCCGACCGTCGATGCGCAATACCAGGCCGCGCTCGCGAAGCTGGCAGTCGCGAAGACGAACAGCGTGCTCGCCGACGTCACCGCCACGCGCTGGAAGGCGCTTTCGGGTACCGAAGCCGTGTCGCAGGAGGATGTCGACATCAAGGTGGCCGATGCCGCCGCGAAGAAGGCGCAGGTACAAGCCGCCCAGGACGAGGTGCAGCGCGACCTCGCACTGATGAAGTTCGAGCGCATCGTAGCGCCCTTCGACGGCATCGTGACCGCGCGCAATACCGACATCGGCAACTACGTGAGTCCCGCGGGGGGCGATGTCAGTTCGCACGGCGCGGCGGCCGAACTGTATTCGGTGGCCGACGTGCACGCCATGCGCATCTTCGTTTCGGTACCACAGGATTATGCAGCGATGCTGAACGCGGGGCTCCACGCCACGTTTACGGTGCCGCAGTATCCGGGGCGCGTATTCGATGCACAGCTCGTGACCACGGCCAACGCATTCGATCCACAGACGAGAACCGTGGTGGCCGAACTGGTCGCACAGAATCCCGAGCATCTGCTGTGGCCCGGCACCTATGCAACGGTGCACTTCGAGGTTCCCTCGGACAAGAACGTCCTCGTCATACCCGAGCAGGCGTTGCTGTTCCGCGATCAGGGCATGCAGGTCGCGCTCGTCGATTCGCATGACAGGGTCCACCTCCAGAACGTGAAGCTCGGGCTCAACCTCGGTCAGGACGTGCAGGTCGTGTCGGGCCTCAAGCCCGACGATCGCGTGATCGTCAGTCCGTCCGCCGGGATACTCGAAGCTCAGCAGGTGCGCATCGTGAGCGGCGTGCCGGGCATCGGGCCGGGCAACGCGGCTGGAACCCCCCAGGGGCAACCGCAGGCGCCAGTGCAAGCGCATGCCGACAATGCGGGGAACAATTCAAAATGAAATCTCCAATCAAGATCGCACTGCGCCGGGCTGGCGTACTGCTGGCGCTCGTCGCACCGCTCGCCGCATGCAGTCTCGCGCCGACCTACAGCCCGCCCAAAACGGTGCTGCCCGACAGCTACCAGGGGACCGGACCGTTCGTGCTCGCGCGGCCCGGCGATCAGCTTTCGCGGGGACCCTGGTGGGAAGTTTTCAAGGACCCGCAACTCGACACCCTGGAACGCGAGCTGGATGCTTCGAATCCGACACTGCGCGCCGAGCAGGAAACGTATACGCAGGCGCGCGACGTCGTGGCCGAGGCCCGTTCGCAACTGTTCCCCCAGTTGAGCGCGCAGGCATTCGCCACGGACAACGGCTTGTCGAAGCACGCGCTCTTTCACAGTGCCAGTTCCGGATCGCCGCTCGAAGAGTCTTCGCTGGGATATGGCGCGGCCGCGACCTGGGAGCCTGACCTGTGGGGCGAGATCCGTAACCGGACGAACTATGCGACGGCCAACGCCCAGGCTGCCGCGGCCATGGTCTCCTCGGCGCGGCTTAGCCTCGAGATGGAACTGGCGGACGACTACGTGAAGCTGCGAGGTCTGGACGAGCAGCACGTGATCTATACGAACACGGTCCGGTCGTACAACGAGGCCGTCAAGCTCACTTCGCTGCGCTACAACCGGCAGATCAGTCCGGGCCTCGACGTTGAGCGGGCGCGCAACCAGCTGGCCGCCGCGCAGGCCGCCGATACGGAGATCGAGGCGCAGCGCGCCGTGCTCGAGCATGCGATCGCGGTGCTGGCGGGCGCCAATCCGTCGACGTTCACCTTGGCGCCCGATGGGCTTGCGCATCTGAGCACGCCGGTCGTTCCGGTTGGCGTGCCCTCTGCACTGCTGCAACGGCGCCCGGACATCGCGGCGGCGGAGCGCAGGATGTCTGCGGCCAATGCAGCGGTGGGCGTGGCGCGTGCCGCGTTCTACCCCAATATCGATCTGGCCGCCAGCTTCGGCTTCGAGGACAACGGGGTTGCACTCGCGGCGCTGCCGGAAAGTCTGTGGTCGGTAGGCGCTTCGGCGATGTTGCCGCTGTTCGAGGGCGGCTTGCGCCGGGCAGAACTTCAGCAAAGCTGGTCCACCGTGCACCAGGCGGCCGACAACTATCGTGCGACCGTGCTGGATGCATTCCGGCAGGTCGAAGATGAGCTCGCGCTCACTGACAAGCTCGCGACGGAGTACGGACAACAACGCGACGCGGTCACCGCGGCGTTGAAGGTCCAGACGATCGCGATGGAGCTATACACGAGCGGCCTCGACAACTATCTGAACGTGACCGTGGCGCAGGTCGCGGCGCTCAACGCGGAGTTGTCGGCGGCGAAGGTGCATGCAAGGCGGCTGCAGGCGGCGGTCGAGCTGGTCGGCGCGTTGGGGGGCGGCTGGACGGCGGCGGCGCTGCCGACGCCGCAGGAGACCGTCCCGTTTTCGCCGCTCGCGCTGCGTTCGTCGGCGGGCGAGGCCTCTCAAACTCCGACGCCTCGTTAAGTTCATCCCCGGGGGGAGGCGCCTTCCGTCCGCCGGGGTCCGCCAGCGCAAGCGTTCGAACCGGACGCGAATACTCGCGCGCAAGGTGAAACGTGTAGCAAGCGCTATCGACGACGGTGCAGTTAAGCACGACGAGATACGATGGCGCTTGCCGTCAATGGAATTGATCACGTTCGCTTCAAACGGCGGAAGAGGAAGCGTTGCAAGACGACAAGGCAGTGACAACGCCGGGTTCGTCGCGAGCGTCGCGACATATGTGAGCGACAGCCAGCGATCGAAGTTCTTCAGCGCGACGCCGTTCAACAAACGGCTAGCAGCGACGTATATCGAGAAGTAATTTCACTGTTGGCCAACGCGCGGGGACGTCACACCCCTGGGGTGTTGCGCCGCAGAGAACGCGCCCCCTGACGCGCGACGAACACGAACGCGATCCCGATGGTGCTGCCGAGCACTACGTCAATGAGGCGTGCATCCGCGCAGAACCAGGCGTGGCCTGAAATGACGATCGCGGCCGCATGCATCGCACACCGCACGCCGAACGCCACCACGTACCGATGGAAAGCAACGAGTTCCAGCGCGATCGCAATCTCCACCGCATTGGCAAGCGGGTGGCTATGCGGCAAAAGCATCGCCACCAGCACGCCCGCCGGCACACCGACAATAGTGCCCGCCAATCGGTCGCGCCACTTTGAGCGCGCCGATTTCCAATCGCCTGTCACAACGCTGAAGGCCGACCAGACGAACCACTCCTGATAGGGCATCGGATGCCATGCCACCAAGGCCGACGCCAATCCCACCCCGAGCACCCCGGCAACGATCGCCTCACGCCGCCCCGGTGAAGGCGGCTCGCTGATCAGCCGTAGCGCCAGCCAGCCGTGCTCTGAGCGGGGTTCACGCTGCATGGCGTAGCTGACGATCGAGGCAACAATGACGGGCAGCGTTGCGGCCAGCGCATAGGGCATGGCCTCTATGCCGGCGTTCAGATACGCATGGCCATGCGCCTCGCGGGCCGTTTGGCAGCCGAAGTACATGACTGGAATAAAGGCAAAAAAACCGGTCCAACGCATCTCGCTGCCGCCGGCGAGCAAGCTCGCGCATGCGGCCGCAAGCACCATCGAGACGCCGATATACGCGGCGGGCGTGCCATAAGAGGCGGTCACTGCGACGAAGGCCACGCCAATCGCGAGCGCGTAGAGCACGGCACCAAGCGGCGCGAGACGTCCGCGCTCTACCGCCACAAACGCAGACACGGTGATGACCGGTACGCTCAACCATTCGGCGTCGCCCGTCACCCGTTCGACGATGAAGATCGGCGCGAGCAACGCGGCTGCGCGCAACAACATATTCCAGTTAATCAAGCGACTCAGCATTTCCCGACGAATTTCTATAGCGATGGGAGTGCCGCCAGGCGTCCGTTGAACCGGTCGCCGCAACGGTACCTTGCAAACGGAATCGGTACCCTGCCGCGTGCCAGACGTGACTGACCGCGCGCCGCGGGCCCCGAAATGACGGTCGAGAATTACACCGGGAGCATGATCGTGAAGCTGCGTTTTGCGCTGCTTCGCGCGCCCACGTTCCTGGATTGCGAGCTTGTCTCTGCCGCGCCCCCTCGATCCGGATGCCTGCCTGCGCCTTTGACATATACCGCCGTAAGACTAAAAGGAATGTCGGCATTGGGCGTGCCGACCGTCGAAGGCGGCGCCGCAACGGCGATCAATCAGCCCATGCATGCCGTGCGTGGGCGTGTCGCGGATTCGTTGCGTCTCGACTGCAGTCGATGGGTGTATTTCAGCAAGCGGCGATTACTCGAGGGTTTCAGTTTCCGGCTGGATCAATTTCAATTGAAACGGTCTCGCATGTAATGGAATCGGTATATAGCCTGATCCGAAAGGAACTTATTCGGAACGTGGGGTTAATGCCAGTTTTTTGGCTGCTTAGTCTCACCGCTTTTGTGTGGATTCTCCTGTCGGGGATCTGTGATACTAGGAAAAGAAGTGAAAAGTTCTATTCGACGGAACATCGGGCCAATCGCACTGATGCTCACTGGTTTAGGCTCGATCATCGGTTCGGGCTGGCTGTTTGGTGCATGGAAGGCCGCGAAAATCGCGGGTCCGGCGGCTATCTGTGCCTGGCTCATCGGCGCCGTGGTAATCCTGGCCATTGCGTTGACGTACGCGGAACTTGGCGCGATGTTCCCCGAGTCCGGCGGCACGGTGCGCTACGCCCGCTATTCGCATGGCGCGCTCGTCGGCTTCGTCAGCGCGTGGGCCAACTGGATCGCAATGGTGTCGGTGATTCCGGTCGAGGCCGAAGCTTCGATCCAGTATATGAGCACCTGGCCCTACGAGTGGGCGCACCGATTACTCGTAGACGGATCGCTGACGTCAACCGGTATCTTTCTCTCGGCGCTGCTCGTCGTCATCTACTTCATGCTGAACTATTGGGGCGTAAGGGTGTTCGCGCGAGCCAATTCAGCGATCACGATCTTCAAATTTCTCGTGCCGGGTGCAACGATCCTCGGCTTGATGCTGACGGGCTTTCACAAGGCAAACTTCGGCACGATTGGCAGTTTCGCACCGTTCGGATGGCCAGCGGTGTTCACGGCGGTCGCTACGAGCGGCATTGTATTCAGCTTCAATGGTTTCCAGAGCCCGATCAACCTGGCGGGTGAAGCGCGCAATCCGGCGAAGAGCGTGCCATTCGCCGTGATCGGCTCGATCCTGCTCGCACTGGTCATCTACGTGTTGCTGCAAGTCGCCTATATCGGCGCCGTCAACCCCTCCGATGTCGCGAAAGGCTGGAATCACTTCGACTTCGCGTCGCCGTTCGCGGAACTGGCGATCGCGCTGAATCTGAACTGGTTGGCAGTCCTGCTGTACGTCGATGCATTCGTCAGCCCGAGCGGCACCGGTACGACCTACATGGCGACAACGACGCGCATGATATACGCAATGGAGCGCAATCACACGATGCCAAAGATGTTCGGCAACGTGCACCCGTTCTACGGCGTGCCGCGGCAGGCCATGTGGTTCAATTTGTTCGTCTCGTTCATTTTCCTGTTCTTTTTCCGCGGCTGGGGGACCCTGTCCGCGGTGATCTCCGTCGCGACAGTCGTCTCCTTTCTCACGGGCCCGATCAGCCTGATGGCGCTGCGCCGTGCGGCCAGGGATCTGGCTCGTCCGCTGCGCTTACCGTTCATGAATGTGATCGCACCGTTCGCATTCGTCTGTGCATCGCTCGTTCTCTATTGGGCGAAGTGGCCGCTGACTGGGGAAATCATCCTGCTAATGGTCGTCGCACTGCCCGTGTACTTCTATTTTCAGGCCAAGTCGGGCTTTAGTGGCTGGGGCCGCGATCTGAAAGCGGCGTGGTGGCTGATAGCCTATTTGCCGGCAATGGCGGTTCTGTCGCTGATCGGCAGCAAGGATTTCGGCGGTCTCGGCGTACTGCCCTACGGATGGGACATGCTGGTCGTGATTGCCTGTGCGCTAGTCTTCTACTACTGGGGTGTGAGTGCGGGTTATCGTACCGAATACCTCGACGAGCGCGAACACCATGGCGACGTGGACGCTTCCGCAAACATTGCGGATCGCGTGTCTGGTTAAGCGTCGCCAGGAGATCAGTTAAAGAGAAAAGCTGTTGCAGTGGCGGTATTGGTAAGCGAAGGAGAGCAGCATCCTGAAACAAGGTGCTCTCGTTCGCTGCCGCCTCGTTCACTGGTGCATCGCGGGAATATCGCTCTCATGGCTGCGGAGTCCGCGGACGGATTTCGGGCCTGTCATGGCGACCTCAATCCGCCATCCTCGCTTTACAGGAGGGCGCCCCGCTAGTCTGGAAAGCTTTTGGACTCTCGATATATCCGACTGACAGGGCAATTCGAGTCCTTCGGGGATCAAGCGTCTAATTGGATCAGACATTTCCAGAAACGCTATTAATTGAAAACAGCCTTGTCGGGCCGAGGATTGAGCGGCAACGCACCATACGCGATGCATGGAAAACATACAACAGCGCTTAAAGAAAGTTGCCCGGAAAAATTACGGCGAACTATTCTCCCGATGACGGTTTACCCGTTCTGTCTCGGTGAAGCGTTGATCGAGTCGAAAAGTAATTAATCATGGTCAGGACGAAAATGAAGAAAGTCGCAATTTCCGGTGCTGTAGGCGCACTTTTCACTGTTGCAGCGTCATCGGTATTCGCACAGAGTTCAGTCACGCTCTACGGGTTGGTCGACAACGCTATTCGGTATCAAACGAATGCGGCCCCGGGCGGTGGTGATCAGGTCTCCATGACCTCGGGCCCGGAAACTCACAGCCGTTGGGGCTTGAGGGGCTCCGAAGACTTGGGGGATGGCCTCTCCGCCGTCTTCCGCCTCGAAAACGGATTCGAAGCATTTAATGGACAGCTCCACGAGGCTAACACGCTGTTCAGCCGGCAGGCCTACGTGGGGCTGTCCAGCAACAGGTGGGGCGCGCTGACCTTTGGTAAGCAATACGCGCCCGCTTACGATACCCTGGGCGATGTCTTCGACCCGTTGACGGTTGGCAACTACTGGCAAAACAGCTGGATGTACAACGGTATCGGCAGTTATCTGGAAGTCAACAACTCGGTCAAGTATAGGGGCACCTTCAACAACCTGGCGATCGATGCCATTTACGGCTTCGGAAACCAGCCAGGCGCAGTGGGTCTCGGCGCGACCTATGCCGTGGAATTAACGTACACGTATGGCCCCGCCATGCTGAATGCCGGCTTCCAGCAGGTCTCCGTGCCGACGTCCGCAACCGGCTCATCGGTTGGCAACAATACCGGCAGCGTAATCAATGGCGGTAAGACGAATTTCTTCCACATCAGTGGCGCGTATCAAGTCAACCACGATGTCCGCCTGCTCGCAGGATGGCTGCATGGGCAGGACCAGACTGGATTGACCGACTACAACATGCAGCAAGGTGGCGCGCCGACATTGCATGGTTACAGCCCTAACCGGATCGACGACACCTATTATGTCGGTGCCAACTGGCAAGCTACCGCTCCGCTGCTGTTCACGTTTGCGTACTACTACGGCAAGACACGCAATGCGCTTCTGCTCGATGGTAACCTCGGAAGGGGTGTGAACCAGTCAGCCAGTATTCTCGCCGAGTACTCATTCTCGAAGCAAACGGAAATCTATGCGATTACCGACTGGGCGCGCGGCACCGGTGCCTTTGCTGCCGACTATCCGGGCGCGGTCGATTCAGCCAGCATTCCGACCAACACGATTGGCCGCACGAACCAACTGGGCGTCGCAATGGGGCTTCGCAAGATGTTCTAGAATTTCATGTACGCCTCCGGGCGTTCCCCGCGTCAGCGAGACTGGCCGGCGCAATTGCGTGGACGTATACTCCCTTTACGGACCTCGTACATTCCCGGCGGTCTTGAGCCGATCATCTTGTTTGGGATGCTGAGTAACGGCCACCAAAGATCTGGTGGCCTATCGTTAGTGGGCACATTGTGTTTGCGTCGGCAAACTCAATGTGCCGTGGTCGAAGTAATCCAGAGTGGGAAATAGTTTGCGCGAACCGTCGAGGCGGGTGCGAGATTTTTGAATCCATGTCGAAAGAGTCGGTGCGAGCCCGTCATCTGACACGCGCCCCCCAAGCGGTGACACCGCAGATGGCGATCGAACCAATACGTTATGCCGTGAATCGCGAACGCCTGACGCAAGCACAGAGGAAAGAGTAGACGCGGGAGCGCCTGCTTTCGGCCGCCCGAGAGATTCGTCGAAGAAGAGGGTGGCACGCGGGTAGTTGAGGGCGCGCGCTATCGCTCACTACAGCCAAGATCTCCGAGATCACGACTGCTTCGCAGTTTGGATCGAGACCAGGCTACTCGCGCGCAGAGACGCCACATTTCAAAAACACATTAACGCCTGCAGGCATGGAAAGCGGGATCAGGTCAGCACGTCCATCCGGCGCTGTTTCGCGGTGCGACGGCAGCCCATTTCCCCTGCAGGTGGACGCCCTCGCGCTCGCCTTGGTAAGCCTGTGCGACGGCGTGCAGTTCTCGATAATGAACGCGCCCCAGGAAATGAGCGAGGCAGTAATACAGGAAGTGCTCGCCGTTTTTTCATGCGCATTGCCCGGCAGCCCGAAGGAACGCAGACGGCCGTCATGAGGCATTGACGCAGTGACTTTCGAGTATGGGTTTCGAAAGAAGCAGGCCGAAAATCACGATATTCCCCCCGGGGGGACGCTTAACGCAGTTGGCGGAAAGTTGGCTGCCCCGGGCCACACACCACGTAGGCACCGCAAAGGGCGTCTACTCGCTTTCCTCACTATAACGACTTCAAGTCGACGTTGAACGGCATGGGATAACGGTAGCCGTCCGCGCACCCGCACAGTGCAGCGCTTGGCTTGAACTTAGTGGTATTCGTAAATCTGAGCAGAGTACGACGAAAGCCGAACGTCGTGCGGCGAACCCGCATCCGACGAAGCGTTCGTGGCTCCGCCGTAACCGCTCGAATTACCGTTCGTTGCGGCAACCTTGGCTTCTGCGGCCTGAATATCAGCCGGATAGTTGGGGTCTTCGCCACGGGCTGGGTTGTAGCCGGCTTTTTCAAGCTGGACCAACTCGGCGCGAACTTGCGCACGGGTGATCTGGCCATTCGACTGGGCGAACGAGGTAAGCGGTGCGACGAGGGCAAGTGCGACGGCAACGGTCTGGATCAGCGATTTCATGGTTAACTCAATCCCATTGGTTTTTGTGGACGGCCAAGCAATGCGTCGGCGCTCCATAAAAGTCTAAGCTGAAGAGTGAGCTTTGGTTAACCGTCAACTGCAGATAACATTATTCCGGAATCAAACAGAGTCATGTCCCCGGGGCACTCCATTTGCGTTCTGCCCGTCGGCCTGGTGCCCGCTGCCGAAGCCAAAATGGTGTCACTCAGTTATCCAGAGCATTGGACGCGCCATCTGCCCGATCGCATACCGCGTTTTCGCCGTGGCAAGCAACTCGAAGCAGCAGGCTGCGTAACAGTTCGCGTTCACGCTCGTCGATTCCCCTGAGGAATCTTTCCTCACTGTCGCGCAAGACGGCAGGCACACGATCCGCGAGCGCGGCGCCCGCGCTGGTCAGCGAAAGCCGCACCGTACGGCGGTCGTCTGCGCACCGATGGCTCGTGATCAGATTCTTCCTTTCCAGCACGGGAACCAGGCGGGAGATATGGCTGCCGTCCCAGTTGAGGCGCCGGGCCAGTTCCGTGCAGGTGACAGGGCGAGAGCCGGCTAGACAGAGCATGGCGCGCGCATGCGAAAATGAAACGCCAAGTGCGTGCTGGAGGTCATCGGTGAGCGCACGACTGAGGCTCCTGTGTACCCGGAAGACCAGCATGAGGGCATCGCCGCAATCCGGGTGCACTTGTGCGGCAGCCAGGGTTTGCGGCATCGCCCCGGTCAGGGGCGTACCGAAAGCAGTCCGCAGGATCGTCGTCATGGGTGATCAGTCAGAAGCGCATCCGCCTTGGCGTTGTAGCCACCGCCCAGCGACTTCGTGAGCGCGATGTTCTGGCTCAGCCGCTGCGCGTCGATATCGAGCAGGGCGATGCGCTCAAGCACGACCGCCTGGCGCGCGTCTGTGACCGCGAGGCGGCTCGCAACGCCGCTTTGGTACTGCGCCTGCGCGCTCGCTTCGGCGAACGATACCGCCTCGATCTTCTGCGTCTGCAGGTTCGTCTCCTCTTCGAGGTCCTGCAGCCTGTTGCCCGTCACAGCCACGTCGCGTACCGCATCGAGCACGGACTGGTTGTACTGCTCGATCAGCGCATTGCGCGCATTGCGCGCGGCATCAAGGTTTGCATTGAGGCGGCCGCCCTCGAAGATCGGCAGATACAGCCCCGGGATCAGGTTGATCTGCTGGCTCGCATGCGTGAACAGGTCGGAGAGATGCAGCGCATTCACGCCAAAGAAAGCCTTGATGTCGAAGCTCGGGTAGAACGCTGCCCTGGCGGCGTCGATGCGGTCGAACGAGGACTGCACGTACCAGCGCATGGCCTGGAGATCCGGGCGGCGAGCCAGCAGCTCGTACGACAGGGTAGGCGGCAAGCTGGCCTGCGGCAGGGGCAACGGCATGGGCCGAATCTGCGGGAGATCGTCTGGCCCCGCGCCGAGCAGCGCGCGCAGCGATTCGCGCAACTGCATGATCCGGGCCTGAGCCGCCACGATCTGACGCTGCGTCGCCAGCAGATGCGCACGTGCGAGTTCAGTCTGCGTTTTGGGCTCGAGGCCGCGCGCTGCGCGGGCGGCGTGAGCGTCGACAGAAAACGCCGCCTCGTCGTGTAGCTGGTCGAGCAGGTCGACCAGCTGGGATGTCGTCTGGATACCGTAATAAAGCTGCGCCACATCGGTGGACAGTTCGAGTTCCACGGCCACCAGTTCGGCGCGCCGCGCGTTGCTCACGCCCATCGCGGCTTGCACCTGGGCGCGCTGCTTGCCCCAGATGTCGACGCTCAGGCTGGCGCCGAGGCCGACAATGCCTTCCGTGTACCACGGCCCCGTGGCGCCAATTAGCGGCTGGTCGCCCGAGTACGCGCCGAGGAACCCGTTGGACGACACGTGCTGGCGATCTATGGCTCCTAGCGCCGCGATCTGGAGATTGGTGCCCGCCCGTACCAGATCGATGTCCGACTTCGCCTGAGCGACGCGCGTGCGCGCGATCAGGATCGACGGCGAGGAAGCCAACGCGCGCTCGATGAGAGCGTCCAGCTGCGGGTCCGCGTACGCTCTCCACCATGGACCGGCGGGCCAGTCCCCGTGCGCGAGCTGGATGTCGCTGGCGAGACGGATCTGCTCCGCGGCGACAGGCGCCGGGGCTTTGCTGGCTTCGTGGACCAATGCGCAAGCGGACAAGGCGCAGGCCACGGCGGCGCTTGCGCCCCAGCGCAGACAGCGGGACACAACGGAAACAGAGGATACGGTCATGCTTGCGATGCGTGGGTAGTGAAGTCGCGGTCTGACGAAGCCACGCCCCAGTGGGGCAGCGTCGAAATCTGCGCGGCCAGTTTTGCGGCGCCTGCGACGATGCGCTCATCGGCGCTGTGCGGTTCGGCGATCGGCGCGGGAACGACGAGCGCGGGCGCGCGTACCGATCCAGGCCGGGCAGTCAGGTCGTCTGCGTAGCCTTCCAGCGAGGCGGCACTCGTTTCGCCGAACTGCGTCGGGGTACCCAGGCCGCCCGGTGTCTGTATGGGCAGCGCCCGCAGCTCGGCTTCGAATGCGTCGCTTGCCAGCAGGATCTCGCGGGTCTGCGCGAGCACTGCCTGCATGTGTAGCTGGAACATCTCGTGTTGCGCTTCGCCCGGCTGCCAGCCGGGTTCCAGCGCGACACGGGCCGCCATTGCCTCGCAATCGGCGTGTTCGGCCCACAGCAGGGCGGGAATCGCGCTTTGCGGTTGCCGCAGGCGCGCCGCGATGCGGCGCAGCAGGCGCGCGACACGCTGGCGCAGCGCCTCGCCTTCCGCCTCGGGCCACAGCGACGCGTGGATGACTGCGGAGATGGCCACACCCAGCAGAATGCCGAGCATGCGGTCGCGGATTTCTGTGAGATCGGTGGTCGGCCCGAACTGCTCGAGCAGGGCGAGTGCAAACGTGAACATGAGTTGGGTGCCCGCATAGCTGATGTGCTCCGATCCGGCAGCCAGCCACGCGCCGAGCGCGATCACGGGCAGTGACATGAGCAGCAAGCCGGTCAGCCCGTCGATGTTCGGTACCACCCAGATCACCATGGCGAGCGCGAGCAGGCTGCCCGCGGCGGCTCCAGCGATACGCAATATCGCGCGCCGGCCCGTCGCGCCAAGGCTCGGCTGCGCCACGATCAGCGCCGTCAGCATGACGGTGTGAATGCCCTGCCAGTCCGTGGCGCGGTAAAAGAGGTAGCCCAGCAACGCCGCAAACAACGTCTTCAGTGCGAATTGCGCATACACGGGATTGGAAAAGGCGTCTTGCACGAGCATCCGCTCTTTCTCCGCGGGCGACTCGGCCGGCTCCGGCGCTGCGCTGCGGTCGGCGAAGGCCCGCAGGGCATTGCCGATTTCGAACAGCGCGCCGGGCAGGGGCGCGGCGCGGGAAACGGGCGCCGCGCCGGCGAATACGAAGCGCTCGCCCGTGCGGATGGACTCCGCGAGACGCGCGCAACCGTCGCGCAGCGCGGGGACGATTCCGGCTCCGGCATTCCCGGCGCTGCCGTCCAGATGCGCCGCCGCTGTGAACAGTCGCGAGACGGTCGCCACACGGGCCAGGTGAAAGGCCTGTCGGCGCCTGAACTCCGGATCGCGCATCGTCGAAAAGCGCAGCAGTTTCTGCAGCGTGAGCGCGGCGTTCTGGACGCGGCCCGCGTTGGGGCGGGCCACCGAAGTGTCGCCGCGTTCGAGCGCTGCGAGGAGCCCGTCGACCGCCTCAATTTGACCTAGCATCGCGTCTTCGAGCTGGCGCGCGGGCTCCGCGGGCAGGAACAGGGTATTGATCACGAGCGTGACGGCAATGGCGTAGGTGTTGGCGACCCACACCCATAGTGAGACGCGAACCAGCGCCTCGGCCTGGTCGGTCAAATCGACGAACGACTGTACGTAGATGACGACGATGCCGACCAGCATGAACGCGGCGCCGACCTTCGCCACGCGCATCAGGTAAGCGCTTGCGAAGAACAGGGCCGCCGAAATCACGATGCGCAGCAGCGGGAAGTCGTACGTCAGCTCGAGCACGACAATGATGCAGCCGATGCCGAGCGTCGTGCCGAGAATAAACAGGATGCCGATCAGGCGCGTCATCACCACATTCGACTGCGTCACGAAAAACACCGCGATGAGAGAGAGCGCGAGAAACGGCACCTGCAACGCCATGGACACGGTGATCACGATTGCGCTGGCCAGCATGCAACGCAGCATCAAGTTCGCCCTTCCCGGGTAGGCGCGAACCTCCTCCGCCAGGAAGCGGGCGAGTCGCGCGAAACCTGTCGGGGACCGGGCGGCGGCATCCATGGCGACGTTCATTGCGCCGGACCGCCTACCGCACGGGTGCGCTCGAGCGTGGCAACGGCCGACGTGCCAAGGCGGAACAGCACCGGGTCGGGATTGCGCACGGCGATCTTCACCGGGAAGCGCTGGGAAACGTGGACCCAGTTGATGCTGCGCTGGACACGCGGGAGCCCTTCGAGCACGAGGCCGCCGTCGTCGGGCAGCACACCGTAGCCGACCGAATCCACGACACCCGAGAAGCGCTTGCTGGTATCGGTCATCAGGTAGAGGGTGGCTGCCGTTCCTGCGCGCACGTCTTTGAGCTCCGTTTCGCGGAAGTTGGCGACCACGTACCACTGTTCCGTGTCGATCAGCGTAAAGACAGGCTTCAACGGCGAGGCGTACTGGCCGACCGTCGTGTGCAGCGACACGATGCGGCCGTCGAACGGCGCGCGAACTTCGGTGAACGCGACGTTCAACTCGGCAATCGCAATCTGCGCCTGGACCTCGGCGCGCTGCGCGACCAGCGCATCGACGCCGCTCACCGCGGCGTTGGCTTGCCGGGCCTGCAGCGCCGCGGCGTCGAGTTCCGCCTGCGCGGAACGTTGAGCCGTGCGTGCGCGATCGACTTCTTCCGCAGAAACATAACCCTGTCCGAGCAGAGGCTCGGTCCGGCGCAGCGTGTCGGCGGCCTGGGCTGCCACGGCGCGCGCGCGCTCGACCGCAGCCTTCACCGAATCGGCGTTGTATTGCTGCGCGTTTACCGAGCGCTGTGTCAGCTCGATCTGCTTGTCGAGCGCGACAAGGCGCGCGCTTGCTTGAGCGAGTGCGTCTTGATAAGGACGAGGATCGACGCGCAAGAGCAGATCGCCTTTCCTGACGGCCTGATTGTCGTGTACGGGAAGGTCCACGATCCGTCCGCTGACTTCCGGAACCACGTCGATAGTGTCGGCATACACATACGCGTCGTCGGTGCTGGGGGCGTGATCTTTGCGCCAGACGACGATGCAAAGCAGTGCGATGGCGATAAGGGCGATAATCGCCGCGGGCAGCCGTTTCGTGCGCAGCGGTGCGCGAGCGTTGTCAGTCATATGCGATACGCGCAGTCATAGAAAAGAAAAAACCGTCGATGCGAGCGACGAAAAGGCGGTCCCCAGGACGCAGTCAAGCCGCCAAAGCACTAACAGCGATGCTGCAGCGCCGGCGAGGACGATTGCGGCTGCGGTGCGCGTGGTGTTGCGAAAGGCGCGGGCGTCAGGTGTCATGGGCGAGCGCACCCTCAGCGGGAAAAGAAAATGAGCCAGGCTGCCGTCGCGAAGATGGCGGTCAGGGCCGGATAGCTGACGGCTACGGGCGACAGCGCCCCGCGCAAGTCGCGGCGGCCAAGCTCACGATGCACGATGATCGTTGCCGCGACGCCGCCCACGATGCAGAAAAGCCAGTCGGGAAAGGCAGCGCCAAAGAGCGGTAAGGATGGCGAAATCGCGCATCCGCCCAATGACAGCGATGCGCACGCCGACCAGGCAAGCCGTTTTGCAGTGGAAAGGGTCATGAATGAATCACAGGCATCGCTGACGATGCAAACGCGTTGAAGGGCGAGCCGGCGCGCAAGCAACCCCGCGTGCTGGTTGCGCTGCGGGCGCGGGGGGCCGGCAGGCTGATACTCAGCAAAAGCGACATCGGCGGGAAGCCTCTTGTCCCGAGCGCTTATCCTAGGCGGACGAAGGTGCATGGTAAATTGGCAAACGGCACAGGCCCGGTGTGTCATTTCACGAAACGGCCTACCGCCTCATTCTGTCCCCTGTGGTACGCATGCACTGACGACTCATGGCAGGACCCCCTTTGCTCATTACCGCTCCCCAGATCAGCCCGCGACTGCGCCAAGGGTTGACAGCCCTTGCTAACGACCCGCATGTGCCCATCGAGCGTGTGTACGCTTCGCTCATGAAACTGGAGGGCTATGAGGCGCTTCCACCCGCTATCCGCGACGACATATTCCAGTCCGTCGAGCAACTGGCGAGGCTGTGGTTCCGGCTCCTGCTGACGGGGAGCCAGCCCGCGGAACCTGTGAACGCGGACATCGAGGAATCAGCCCGTCGACGCGTTCACCAAAGCGTGCCACTGCAGGCGTTGCTACGCGCCACCCAGATTGGCGCGCGCGAAGTCTGGCAAGCCAGCGTGGAAGTGGCCGGTGAGGAAGTACACCTCGCGCGCGAGCTGGCGCTGACGGTGGCGCCGTTCCTTTTCGAGTTCTTCGAAGGTATCGCGCAGACCCTCGCGCAAGCATATGTCGAGGAGCAACGCCACCGCGCGAATTGGCGTGAGGCGAATCTTTACCAGCTGCATGCTGCGATCTTCCATTCTCCTGACGATCACGCGAGCTTCACAACGGCGATGAGCGCGCTGGGGCTCGACGCTTCGGTGCCGCGAATCGCGATCGCGCTCGATGCCGGGTTCGAAGCGCTCACGTCAGAAATCCGTCACCGCGAATCCGAGCGCTACGCGCTTGCCGTGTCGCGTCACTTCCGGATTGAGCGAGAGACGATCGTTCACGTGTGGCATCGTGGACGTGCAATCTTCTGGCTTCCGGGCCAGCGCGGAGATCTGGCTGCGCAAAGTGATCTCGCAGCGAGTCAATGCGCGCAAAACCTTGTGAGCGCGGAAGAGCGCCTTCGTGCGGTCGGCGTCGGTTTATTGAATGAAGGAGCCGCGGGATGGGCGGCCTCCGCCAACGAGGCCATTCGTGCGGCGGAGGTTTCGCTGCGCAGCGCAGACGGGGCGCGGGTCGCGCGATATTCCGCCATCGCACTCGAAGAAACGGTGCGCACGGCCGGCGATGTGACGCGCTATCTCGTCTCGCTCGTCGAGCAGATCAGAACCGACTCGGATCTGCTGGCGACGCTGACCGCGTTCTATGCCAATGGCAGACGCCGCCGCCCGACGGCGGACGCGCTCGGCATTCATCTGAACACGCTCAACTACCGGCTGGAGCGCATCGAAAAGATGCTCGGCGCTTCGCTCGACGACGCGCAGTGGATCGCGCGGCTCGATATCGCTCTGAAACTGGCGCACGGCGCCGGGCGCGAGTAAAGGCGAAGCAGCGGTGGGTCGTGGCGCCCGGTGGCCTGCAGTCCAGGCAAGGACGTCGCGAGCGACTTTCACTGCTCGGCGGTACACAGTCCCTAGCGGACGGCTTGCACTGCAGGAATACGTCAATGCTCTCGGATAGACGAATCAGTTGTCCCGGTCGACCGCAAACGCATAGTTTCCGTCATTTTGCGAAAGGCAATATTCCAGATTGTGACCTGAAATCCCGCTCGGCGCAGCGATACAATTTGCCTCGCCCCTTTGACTAAGGGAGCGGTCTTTTTTCATCTGTTTTTACGCGGCTTTCGGGCCGCGTTTTTTTTTGAAATGGGCGTTCGTATCATTCAAATTGACGCTTAGGCACGCCGCATTTTGCAAATTACATTCGCATAACTAATCACCTTTCGAAAAGATCAACGTCGCGCCGGGACTGTGCGGTGAGCGCGGAAAGGGGACTTTCTGGAGCGTTGAAGCAGAGACGGGAGTTGGCCGCGCCCCCTCCAACGCGGCGCCATTTGCTCCCCGCGCTGGCGAACGTGGCAATTAGGGGGAATGTCCCCACGACTATCTCGGGTCTGGCTCGGGTGCGTCAATAATGGCGGTGCGACATACTCGGTCCGATGGCGGCAGTTTTTTGGAAACTGCGTCGCTTGCGCATTGTGGCGGCCGTTTTGCTGCCGCTACATGCCAATGCCGGTCATGGGTTTCCGCTTATCGGGAATGCCAGGCAGGCTGTTAGCATTCCTTCCCCTCCAGCTTATTTTGCCGTCTGGCAGATTCGCGATGCTCAACCGCCACCGTCAGAAGCTTGGTGCCTGGCTCGGGATGCTTGCCATCCTGCTGAGCGTGTTCGCGCCGACGGTGTCCCAGGTGCTGCGCGGCGTGTATGGAGAGGTCGAGCATCACGCCCATCATGCGCATCACCATCAAGCGGCCGTCGAAGTCGCGCATGCCGGACATGCCATGCATCACCATGGTTCCGATTCGTCCTTTCAGTGCGACGCGTGCCCATATTGCGGACTGTTCGCACACTCTCCAGCCCTGCCTGGCGTGACCGTCGCATCGAGCGTCGTGCCGCTGCGTCCCTCCTTTCCGTCCCCCCTCATCGGCCCTGCGTTCCGTCCATATACGGTGCTGACGCCAGCCCAGCCGCGCGCTCCCCCTACCTGGTCCTGATCTTCGTCAACGTTTCTCAACC
Organism: Paraburkholderia sp. EG287B; assembly: GCF_040965595.1. NCBI lineage: Bacteria > Pseudomonadati > Pseudomonadota > Betaproteobacteria > Burkholderiales > Burkholderiaceae > Paraburkholderia > Paraburkholderia sp. EG287B. The sequence continues at coordinate 67,167 of NZ_JBFRCG010000027.1, read as the reverse complement.
ATTCCAGCAATGCCGATGACCGGCGTCGCTGCGTTGTCGCGCATCTTCGGGGCGCGGCCTGCAAGGACTTCCTGGTCTGCCTGCAGGCAGCCTGCAGGGCGCGTCACGACAATCTGATCAGGATCTGAAAATGCGAACCACGCCCAAACGTGCCGCCGCCGCGCTATGCGCGCTCGCGTCGTGCCTGCTTTCCGTTGACGCGTCGGCTCACGCCGTCGTCGGGGACCGGGTCTTTCCCGCCACGATGGCTGTCGATGACCCAGGCGTCGGCGACGAATTCAACCTGGAGTTCAGCCACATCAAGACGCCGGATAGCAACGGCGACGACATGAACGTGAATACCGTGTCGTACGAATGGGACAAACTGATCACGAAGAATCTCGCGTTCAGCATCGCGAGCAATTACACAAGCCTGAATTCACCAGATGGCAGCGCGAAGGGCTGGGACAATTTCACGCTCGGCGTCAAATATCTTGTTTACACGAACGCGCCGCACGAATTCATGGCGTCGGTCGGCCTGCTCGCCACACTCGGCGGTACCGGCGCCAGATCAATTGCGAACTCGTTTTCGACGTTCACCCCGACCGCTTATTTCGGCAAGGGCTTCGGCGACCTGCCGGCATCACTCGGTTACCTGCGACCGCTCGCGATTACCGGCACGATTGGTCCCAACCTGACGACGGCGTCGTCCGATAACGGTCCGAACTCGCTGGGCTGGGGCGTCACGCTCCAGTACAGCATTCTCTACTTGCAAACGCAGGTGAAGGACCTCGGGCTGCCCCAGCCGATCGGCAATCTGGTGCCGGTCGTCGAATTCCCGATGAGCACCTGCACGGCGGGCGCATGCTCAGGTCACACGACGGGGACGATTAACCCCGGCGTAATCTGGATCAACCGCTACGGCCAGTTCGGCATCGAGGCGCAGATTCCCGTCAATCGCGCGAGCGGTACGCATACGGGAATACTGTTGCAGGCTCACGTGTATTTCGACGATATCTTCCCTGACACTCTGGGCAAACCGCTCTTCGGACAATGAAAACCGCTCTGGTCCCCCTTTCGATGCGCGGCGCCGCCGCCGCGCTGGCGTTGACCCTCGCGCAACTCGCACACGCGCACGCGTACCCGACCCATCAGGCGCCAGCGGCCGGCTCGACCGTCCCCGTCTCGCGGAAGGACGTCGCAATCGATTTCGACGATGGCCTGGAGCCGGCCTTCAGTTCGATCAGCGTCACGGACGCCCATGGCGGCACCGTCACCAGTGGCAAGGCCGTGGTTGACCAGTCGAACATCAAGCACATGTCGGTGTCGCTGAATCCGCTGACTCCGGGTGTCTACACGGTCTCGTGGGTCGCTGTCGCTGCGGACGGGCATCGCACGCAGGGGCACTACACGTTCAAGGTGAAGTGATGATGGAGCCGCTCGTCGTCGCGCAGATCGCCCTCGCCGCCGTGCAGGACGTCCTGTTCGCGACTGCAGCCGGCTCGCTTGCGTGCGCCGTGCTGGAGAAGAGGAGCGGCTGACGGTCGAAGCGCTCGTTATGCAGGGCATTCTCGCGAGCGCGGCCGTGCCCGGACATACGTCTCCAATGGCCGGCTGACGAAGTCAGCCTGCTGGCGAATGTAGGCAGGCTGATGGTGAGCCATGGGCAGCGTTCGCGCCGATGGTTGTATGAAATCCCACCGATGATCATCGGTCGTGCACAGTCGTCCTCAATCAATCAAGCGATCATTTACCGAGCGGGCGCGTCGATTTAGTGACCGTATATCCCGGCCTGCTCGCGGAATGCTGGCAGGCCGGGGCGTCGCAGAGCGTCACACCATCAGAAGGTCACGACCGTCCGCAGTCCGGCCACGGCCTCGTTGCCGATGCGTGCACCGCTGTTGTTCGGATTGGGGATGCCGCCACCCGGATGGAAGATGTACTGGAGTTCGCCCTGCAACAGCCACCACGGCGCAACCTGATACTGGTACGTCGCCTCGATCACCGTTTCCGCCGAGCGCACGGGGTAGCCTGGCGTCTGGAGCGTTGCGATGTCACGGTCGAGCGCGCTCGCGCTCGAGCTGACGTTCGCGTAGCTCACAGCGAGCCCGACCGAGTCGCTGTCCCGGCCCTTGAACGGCGCTTTCAGCACGACGCCCGCGTTGAGATTGAAGTCGAGCAGGTTACGGTCGCCCGGCGCGCCCATCACACGCGTGAAGACGCCGACCGATTGCGGGCTGTCGGCACTCGGGCGCCACACCATCTGGTCTGCAATGGCATAAATGCTGAAGTTGCCGCGATGCGTCGCCGGCACGCCATTCGACGCGGAGCTCGCGAGCGAGATGCCGTTTGTATCGAGGTGCTGATCCGCGAAGTGATTGTTGTTGTACCAGAAGCCCAGCTTGTAGGTGCCGGGCAGGCCGCCCGGCTGTGTTGCGCCGGAACCTCCTGCCGGTGGCTGATTGATCGCGTACTGGACCTCGCCGATCATCATGACGCCGTTGTGCAGGTTGAACTGGGTGCCGCTGGCGTTGAGCTGCTGCGGGTCGCCGTTGCCCGGCGCGGGGTTGCCGTCGAAGATGCCGCCGAGAATCGTCATCGAATCACTCGGCTTGAACCGCAGGCGCACGCCAAGCGACGATAGCGGGTACGCGGGGCCGCCCGCAGGGAGGTCGGTGGCAGCCAGCACGGGCCAGCCGAATGTCGCGTTCGCAAACGTGCTGCCGTACTGGCTGATGATGAATTCCTGATCAAGGCTTTGTTGGCCGATCTTGACGTCGAACCTGTCGCCGAACGCCTGCTGGTACCAGAGTTCCCACAAACGCGTCGACGCTTCGGCCTCGACGCCGCTCACGGCCTGCAGCGCATTCAGGCGTGCCGCCGTGATGCCGTGCCCGTGAATCTGCAAGGCATCGACGAAGAAGGTGCCGCCCTTGAGGCCGAACGCCTTGTCGGTATCCACGTTAAGGCCAAACTGCGTGGCGCCGTTGTATGAAGCGCCCTTCGACAGACCGCCGGAGAAGTTACCGTAAAGCTCGCTTGTTTCCTGCGCGTTAAGCGTGACGCCGTGGTCGCCCAGGAACGTGCGCAGTCCGCCCATGTCACCGAGCAGGTTCGAGCGCTCCCAGAGTCCGGTGGGCGCGGGGGCGGCGTCGGCCGGTGCGGCGTTTGCATCTGCGTTCGTGGCTGCCGCAGGGTCCTGGTCCGCGGATGTGGGAGCGGGTGACTGCGACTGTGCGTAAGCCGGATCGGTTGTGCCGGCGGCCAGCGCAATTAACAGCACCGCGGTGGCGCAAACCGGTTTAATGCGCGAGGACGGGTGGAGGAGGCGTCGCGTGCTAATGCCATTGTCGTTTTGTGTGGGCATGCCAAAGGAGATCATTTTTGCTTTCTTCTGGGAAACGAACTGATGAATGAGCGACGCCGAGGCAGGAACGTGTTCGGCGTCAACTCGCCACAAGGCGGCAGGTTTGTGGAGTCGTACTCGCGACGGCCCGCTCAGGCGGGCCACGAGGTACTGCCGGTGTTACGTTTTGACGTTGTCCAGAGGGCCGCGACCGAGGCGTCGCGTCGCACTGCGTGAACTGGGCGGGCGCCTGGGTGCCCCCAGAGCTGGCCTGGTCCGTCAAGTTCGTGGCGCGGTGCGATGGCCAGCGTCGCACGCAAGTAAGTGCGTGAGACGCGAAGAAAGCGTTCGATATGCATGGTTCAACTCCCGTCGAGCCCGGCGAGACCGGGCAACGTTCGATAAGCGACACGCCGTCAGCGCAGTCAAGCGCTGTCGGTGTTCTTAAGCAAAAAAGGGAGCGAGCTACAGTTAGACCGAAGAGGCGGTCCAGAAGAAGCGCGCTGACCCGACAATCGGAGTCAGCGGCAGGAAGGAAAGTCCGGCGTCGCTAACGCGCGATTGCAGTCTGGGTGCCGGCACAGGCCGGCGTACAAGATCGACTACTAGAGCTTGCGTCCACGAAGGACTCTCCTGTTTCTAAGACAGGGCGGATTCTATGCGCGCCCTCTGTGAACGTGCAAGCAGAAATTGTCACGCAGTGCTTAGTAGCTTCAACAGGGATGCCGAACGCACACCACCCTCGGGCAACGGTCTGCACTGCACGAATGCGAAACGAAGAGTTATGCAAATGATTTGCATCCACCGCAGTAACAGATTCGAAAGAAAAATCTTTGAAATAGTCGTTGACTCGGCTTGCGCGTCGTCACTAGAATTCGCCTGTTTCCACGAAAGGGGCATTTGCCTTGGACAGTTGTAGTAGTCGACCTTCGAATCGTTTTTCTGCCTGACCGGCACGACGCCCGCCTGGATTCTTCCTTAGCCGCCGTCCTGCCAGCAGGCAGACGGTGCGCGCCGCAGTAGTTTTCGCAGTTTTTCCCGCGCATCTCTTCGATTGGCCGCCGTCGTTGACGCGCGTGCTGTCACGCACGTTCGTCAACGCGACTCCGCGCGTCGGGCCATTGGCTCGCGACGCCGCTCGTTCACGCCGTTTTCGCGCAAGCAATTGCGTGCCGGAACCGGCGTGCGGTTAAACACGTCCGTCAAACATGAACCGGACCCAAATGAAAGTGGAGCTCACGATGCCCGACCCTGAGCCTTGTTCCTGTACGACACAGCACGCGTTCTCGCCGAACGCCGCTCACTTCGCCTGACATCTGGCCGCACACGTTCCTCCATCACGCCCGAGCGCATCGGCGCGCGTGGACTGAAACGAGAGCAGGCCTGGTCAAAGGCGCCACGTTTCAAGTTACTGGAGGAATCACCATGCACTTCGCACTCCTCGTTTCGCAACTTCCGCACGTCGAAGAAGCTCGCTCGCACTACAACGGCATGCTCGCGCTCGACGCCCGTTCGCACGCATCGACCGGCGTAGTCGCTGCCATCTGGACGGCGCTCAAACAGCTCGCTCGCTGACACGGCCGGGCGTGGCCGACTGTCTGCCCACTGCATCAATACCGGCAGGCGGCAGGGCAGTGCCACGCCTCAATCATCGATTTCAAGCAGTACTGCCAAGGAATAACTAAAAAATGTCTACCACTCCCGCAAACCTCACGCAACGTCGGAGTGCCGTGCTCGACGACGCGCACGTGGGCGATATCAAAGGCGCTCTCGGCACGATCGCCCGCCACGACACCGCCCCTCGTAGCAACTGGATGGCGCGCCTGCGCACGCTGCTGGCCATTCTCGGCCCCGGCCTCATTGTCATGGTCGGCGATAACGACGCCGGCGCCTTCGGCACCTATACGCAGGCCGGGCAAAACTACGGCACTTCGCTGCTCTGGACGCTCGCGCTGCTGATCCCGGTTCTCTACGTGAACCAGGAAATGGTCCTGCGCCTCGGCGCCGTGACCGGCGTCGGTCACGCACGCCTCATCTTCGAACGCTTCGGCAAGTTTTGGGGCGCCTTCAGCGTCATCGATCTTTTTCTGCTCAATGCGCTCACGATCGTCACCGAGTTCATCGGCATTACGTTTGCGCTCGACTTTCTCGGCGTCTCGAAGGTACTCGGCGTTTGCATCGCCGCGGTTCTGACGATGGCGGCGGTCAGTACGGGCGACTTCCGGCGCTTCGAACGCTTCGCGATCGTCCTGTGCCTGTTGAGCCTCCTGCTGATCCCGGTGCTCGTTTCGATCCACCCGCCTGTGGGCGTCATCGCGCGTGACTTCTTCGTGCCGACCTGGCCGGCGAATTCGAAGCTCTCCGATGTGATGCTGCTCGTGATCGGCATCGTCGGCACGACTGTCGCGCCGTGGCAGCTATTCTTTCAGCAGAGCTACGTGATCGACAAGCGCATCACGCCGCGCTTCATGAAGTACGAAAAGGCGGACCTCTGGATCGGTATCGCGTTCGTGATCGTCGGCGCTGTGGCGATGATGGCCTTCACCGCCGCGCTCTTTGACGGCAAGCCCGAGTTCGGCAACTTCACCGACGCGGGTGGCGTGATTGCAGGTTTGCACAAATACGTCGGACAGACGTCGGCCACGATCTTCGCCGTCGCGCTGCTCGACGCGTCGATCATCGGCGCTGCCGCGGTCTCGCTATCGACGGCCTATGCGGTTGGCGACGTCTTCAAGGTCAAGCACTCGCTGCACCGCAGCGTGCTCGACGCGAAGGGCTTCTATCTCGTCTACTTCGGCATCATCGCGCTCGCGGCCGCCCTCGTGCTGATACCCGGCAGCCCGCTTGGCCTCCTGACCGAGGCTGTGCAAACGCTGGCTGGCGTGCTGCTGCCGAGCGCAACGGTGTTCCTGTTGTTGCTCTGCAATGACAAAGCGGTGCTTGGCCCGTGGGTGAATTCGAAGAAGCTGAACGTGTTCACGGGTGCAGTGATTGCCGTGCTCGTCGTGCTGTCGATCATCCTGACGGCGGCCACCGTGTTTCCGGACATCAGCGGCGCGGCGATCGTCAAGATTCTCGTGGGCGGTTGTGGAATTGCCGTGGCCGTGTACGCCGCGGTGGAACTCACGCGCAAATCGCGCGGCGCGGATGTCACCCAGGATGCATTGCCGCTCAACAAGCCAGCGCTCAAGGAGTTGCGCGACACGTGGCGCATGTCGCCGCTCGAAGACCTGCCGGCGCCGCAGCACCTGACGCTGTCGACACGCGTGTGGATGGGCGTGCTGCGCACCTACCTCGTCGTCGCAGTGGGTCTCGTGATCGTGAAGGTCGTGCAGATGGCCATTCACTAAAGTAAGTACACGGGGCAGGCGCAGGTCTGCCCCATTTTAGGAATGTGCGGCGCACGAATTTGCGTGTACGCGTGTGCGCGGGCACGTGGGCATACATGCTGCGCCTTCGATCTGCTAGAAAACCGTCGATGCTCGAATTCCCACTTCGTTGAATTCCCTCACCGGTGTCTGAAGGAAATCGGAGCTACGAAGACGGCGAGTCACTCGAAACCCAGAATCACCCGGGCAATGATCCTCTTAAAAGCCCTTTTAAGCATGGTGCGAACAGGCTCGTGAAGGCCTTCTTTCACCTTGGTAACCAGCATCGCGGCGATAATGGGTTCCAGTCGGTGAAGATATTTTTCAGAAACGTCGAGCAAGCGGGTGGCGGTGATCAATGTGGACGCGGTTGCCAATTTCATGACTATCTTATCTAAACTATCTTTTCTAAATCCGCTCGTAGTGCCTCATGTTGACGACCGGTCGTTCGCGGTTGACGTTCATCGCGTCATGAACTGGCATCGTCGTTTTCTCAAGCAAACGGCATAGGGCATGGATCGTCGAGAAATGCACCTTTCGGTTTCGAGCGAACGGCTGCACGAAGTTCCGTGTGCCGGGTATTGCACGCCCGGTGAAGAGACTCAGGCGGGAGCAATGTTCTGATTCAGGCGGAAGACGTTGTCTGGATCGTACTGGCGTTTGATGGAAGCCAGCCGCGCATAGTTGCCGCCATAAGCTTCCTTCACGCGTTCGTTGCCTTCATCGCCGAGGTTGTTTGCATAGACGCCTCCGGATGAATACGGCCTTAGCGCGTCCCATATGCTGCGCGCCCATTGGACGTTCGCCGCATCTTCGGCTGCATCGTCCCAGATCGCGACGGGAAAGCAGTCAAAGCTGGCGTCGCGATGCGGGTAGGCGGTCGCGGACCCGGCGACGCGGGCAATGGCTCCCCCAACATGCTGAAACACCAGCAACGATGACAACGAAGGCGAACGTTCATAGGCGCCCAATACCGCGTCGATCGCGCCATCGTCGATCTCTCTCAGGAACTGCGCCTTCCAGTAGTACCTCCGGCCCCGCGGAAACACACTGTCGCCGTTCGATTGAATCTGGAGGTAGGGCAGACGCTCGAGGCGGCGGTCGACGGGTGAGCCGGACTCCATCAGTGCCTCGAGAACCTGTCGACCGGACTCGGGCGCGCCGACATAGCAAGCCGATATGCTGAGGAATCGCTCGCCGGAAGGATTGGTAACGAGTGCAGCATCTGCGCTCACCTCATCCGGCGCATTGCGCGCAAACCGGTCGTAAGCGCGCAATGCGGCGCGTGCCTGCTCGAACGGGTATAGCAAAGAGCCGACGAGCAACTCGGGATCCAGCGGGTGCAGCCGCAAGTGAAAAGCCGTCGCTATGCCGAAGTTGCCTCCGCCGCCCCGGACGGCCCAAAACAGGTCGGAATGTTCGCAGTCGTTCGCGAGCCGTTGCTGCCCGTCCGCAGTGACCATTTCGACGGCGACGAGGTTGTCGCAAGTGAGTCCGTATTTGCGGCCGAGCTTGCCGAACCCGCCGCCCAACGTCAGGCCGGCAAGGCCCGTGTCGCTGATAACGCCCGTTGTCGTCGCGAGGCCGTGGGCCATCGTGGCCCGATCGAACTCACCGAGGTTGAGGCCGGCCTCTGCGCGCACCACCCGCCGATCGGCGTCGAGGTCGATCTGCTTCATCCGGGAGAGGTCGATAACAATACCGGCATCGCAGACCGAAAGGCCCGCCACGTTGTGACCGCCGCTACGCACCGCAACCCGCGCATCGATCGACCTGGCAAAGCGCACGGCTGCGACCACGTCGTCGGCGTCAGCACAATAGATGATCATCGCCGGCCGCTTGTCGACTGACCCGTTCCACACCCGGCGCGCCTCGTCGTAGTTAGGATCGCGAGGCATGACCAGCGTGCCGTGGAGCGTGCCACGCAATTGCTCGAGCTCACGCGAGGCAGCGTGGCTTTCGCCCCTGAAGATATCTGACGACGCTGTTTCGGTGCTCATCTTGCCTCCTTCATGCTCGCTAGCGCTGAAGCCGAAATTCAAGTTCGGTCGCTTGATGGTTGCACTTCCCACGCGTCGAAGCAAAATGAAAGAATTCAGCTTTCAGATGAGAAAACTTCATCTAGACTGAACAGATGCGAAAGTTGCCTCCTCTGCGTTCGCTGCAGGCGTTCGAGGCGGTTGCGCGGCATCGCAGTTTCAAGGATGCCGCGGAAGAGCTCAACGTGACGCCGACGGCCCTGAGTCACCAGATCCGCACGCTGGAGGAAGCGTGTGGCCGGCAACTCTTTGCGCGTCGGCCGCGACCCATTCGACTCACTGCTGCCGGGCAACTTTTGTATCCGCCGCTGCGCAGGGGATTCGATTCATTCGCGGATGCACTCTCCACGGTCGCGGAAATGGGTGGCACGACCGCGCTACGGATCACCAGTCCGAACGCCTTCGCGAGTCGCTGGCTGGTTCCGCGGCTGTCGCAATGGCACGAATCTCACTCCGATATTCCGCTGCAGATTATCGGTACCGATGCGGTCCTCGACCTGGACGCGGGCGAAGCAGACGTCGCGATACGCTACGCACGCGCGGCGCCAATAGGTCTGATTTGTAAGGAGATCGCGCGAGATGCGTTCTACCCTGTCGCTAGCCCGGGCCTCCTCGGGGCAGAAAATACACGCCCAATTGCGGCGATGGACCTGCTTCGATTTCCTCTGATCCATTACGAGTGGACGAACGGAGATCCCGAGGCACCTTGCTGGCCGCGCTGGTTTTCGGCTTACGGTGTTCCGGTATCCGCATTCACGCCTCTTCGCAGCAAGCGTGATTTGAGCTTTCGGGAAGAGCTCCATGCGATTGACGCTGTGCTTGCCGGTCAGGGAATCGCTCTGTGCAGCGACATCGTACTGGAGCAGGCATTGCTGAGCGGCGCGCTCGTGAAAGTGCTGCCCTTTGCGTTAGCTGGCTACGGCTTCTATGTCGCCCATCTCGCGGAGCATGCGACGTCCAGTGCAGTCCGCACCTTTGTACAGTGGCTCGCCTCCGCGCGTCGCGCTTAGGAGCGGCGACTTTCCTGCGCGAGCAGCAGATTGCAGCACGATTTGAGGAACTGGCCCATGTCAAGGGCGATGAGGCATGGAGGCAGATTCATTGTGGGCATACTGCAGAAATGCACTCACCACACGCGAGCGCTCGTGCTGGCGGTAAAGCAGGGCGATTTCCGAAAGAACGGGCTTGCCGGTCAGTGGCCGGTAGACCACGCCGGGCAGCGTGACGCATGCACACAGTGAGCCGGGAACAATGGCCACCGTATTGCCGAGCGACACGCTCGCGACTACCGCGACCAGTGGGCCCGGCCGCAATTCGATCTGAGGCGAAAAGCGTCCGCGCCGAGCCACTTCGAGCGTGCCGAATTCCTGCTCGGGCACCGCGAACCGTGCATTACGCAACTGCTGCGGCGCAATACCTTTCTGTGCAGCCAGCGGGGAGTCTTCCGGTAGTGCGACGACGAATTCGTCCTGATACACGCGGCTGGCTTGCAGTTCTTCGGACCAGGACATCGGAGGCCTGACGTAGGCAACGTCGAGTTGCCGGCCGACGAGGCGACACGGAACGGCGGGTCCGATGGAACAGCCGGAACTGGAGCAGGCGTTCTGCATCCTGTATCTGCTTGGTGAGCGAAGGCGGGGCGATTCCCAACTCTTCGGCTGCGCGTGCGAAATGCAGGTGCTGGGCAGGTCACTGGGATGTGATGACTGGCCGCCCCCCTTTACCTGACGGGTACGCAACTCACGTTCGTCCGCGCTGAATTGCTGGGGGAAGTTGATGTGACGACGAGCAGCCTGGATGTGGCTGAACCTATTCCCCCTCATTAGGGGGATTTCACCCTTCAAAGCGACAAGAATTGGTTGTCATGGCGCGACATGAATTGGTGAACTCTACAGTTGTTGTTCAAACCGCCGACTCATCCCCAACGCACGATAGCAATCTCCCCACCCGATGCCGCACAGGATTCACCTCAGTCCCCACTCCCCGCGAGCGAGAACCGCCCAATCACTTCGCGTAGCGCGCTCGCCTGGTCGTTCAGCGACTGAGCCGCCGCTGCCGCCTCTTCGACGAGCGCGGCGTTCTGCTGCGTGACCTTGTCGATCTGGCTCACCGCCGTATTGACCTGGTTGATGCCTTCGCTTTGCTCCCGCGATGCATGGCTGATCTCGCGCAGGATGTCGTTGACCTGCCGCACCGCCTGATCGATTTCGCCCATGGTGGTGCCTGCTGTAGCCACCTGCACGGCGCCTTGCTGGACCGTATTCGCCGACGACTCGATCAGTTGCTTGATTTCCCGCGCTGCCGTCGCCGAGCGCTGTGCGAGGTTGCGCACCTCGGCGGCCACGACGGCGAAGCCGCGGCCCTGCTCGCCGGCGCGGGCGGCCTCGACGGCCGCATTGAGGGCGAGGATGTTGGTCTGGAACGCAATGCTGTCGATGACGGTGATGATTTCGTTGATCTTGCTCGAACTCGCCGAGATCGCTTCCATGGTTTGTTCGACCTGCTTAACAACGCTGGTGCCGCGCGAAGCGATATCGGCGGCGTCTTCGGCGAGCCTGGCCGCGACCGTCGCGCTTTCGGCGTTGCTGCGGACATTCTCCGTCATTTGATTCATGCTCGATGCCGTCTCGAGCAGCGCCGCAGCTTGCTGCTCTGTGCGCTGCGATAGATCGATGTTGCCGGCCGCGATCTCGGCCGAGCCGAGTGCGATGCTTTCGGCACTCGCGCGTACACCTGTCATCGCAGTCTCGAGGCCAACCCGCATTTTCTCGAGCGCGTACATCAGGCTGCCGGTGTCGCCAGGCGCGACGGCCACGCGCACGCCGAGGTTGCCGTCGGCCACCCGATGCGCGGTCTGCACGGCGGACTCGATCTCGCCGCCGATAGCACGGCGCGCGCTGCGCAGCGCCAGCGACATGACGAGCGTCGCGAGACCGCCGAGCACCGCGATGCCGGCCAGCCAGCGAATAGCGCAAGCCACCACCGTCTCGCGGATGTCGTCCATGTAGGCGCCGGTGAACAAGATCCAGTTCCAGTCGCCGATCCGCCGCGAGTAGGCGAGTTTCTCGATGGGCGTGGAGCCGCCGGGCTTGGGCCAGTAGTAGGAGACGAAGCCGCCTTGCGGATCGCTGGCGGCCGCGATGAGGTCAGTGTAGAAGCGCTTGCCGTTGGTATCGGCCATTGCCGCCATGCTCTTGCCGGTAATTTCCGGCTTGAGCGGATTCACGACGATCACGGCCTGCGGGTCGCAGACCGTGATGTACCCGTCCTTTCCGTAGCGCAGAGACGCAATCACGGCGATCGCCTGCTTTTTCGCTTCGTCCTCGCTGATCACCTGACGCGCGGCTTCGTCATGAAAACGGGTGACTGCGCTCGTCGCCTCGTCGGTGAGCGTCGTGAGTTGCAGCCGTCTTTCGGCGAGGATGGCAGTGCGCGTCTGCCAGATACCGATTGCCGCGATGAGTAGCAGACCGATCCAGAGCACGACGATCGTCGATGTGAGCTTCTGGTTGAGCGTGAGCGATGCGCGCTCGCGAGTTGAGACCATAGACATGGAAAATGAATACCTTGGTATTGCGTTCGTCCGGGAATGGCTGCGGGGCGCGAAGCCAGCTAGTGCAGTACGCATTAACGACGGATGCCGCGATGGCTTTAGCGGCGATAACCAAAACGTTGTGCAGATGAGACGCCTTTGCGCTGGCGGGAAGCGACGCTAGCGGATCGAACAGTACGCTCGTTCTATTGCTCGATGGTCCTTGCAGGCTGGGTTCGCGTCCATCGAATTTTGTTTTCTTCGATGCACCCAGCTTCGTATCGCAATAACTAAAATAGATGGCTAATTCGCCTCTTCGCATATCCCCGGCAGGCGATGCGTAATAGCATAACGACGCTGATCGGCTTCGGTCCCATCAGTACGAGGCGGCGCAGGTATCTCATTCCCCCTAACCGGGCGACGCTTGTGTCACGGACCTCACACGGAGCGCTCCGGCCAACGGCAGGTTCGCCCGCCCACGAAACCCCAACCTACAAACGCACGCGAATGTGCCGACCCCATGGATGGGACCGCGCATCGACGTGCCCGCAACAGTCGGCCGCCAGACGGCCGTCATAGCTGCAGGAGAGACAGTCATGCTGAAGTGGTACACCGAGTTGACCAAGGGCGAGAAGCGCACTTATTGGGCGTGCTTCAGTGGCTGGGGGCTCGATGCGATGGATACCCAGATGTACGCGCTCGCCATTCCCACGCTGCTCGCGGTCTGGGGCATGACGCGTGGCCAGGCCGGCATTCTCGGTACGACCGTGCTGATCATGGCTTCGCTCGGCGGCTGGATCGCCGGCATTCTCGCGGACCGCTACGGACGCGTGCGGGTGCTGCAGATCACGATCCTGTGGTTCTCCGCGTTCACGTTGCTTTCCGCGTTCACGAATTCGTTCTGGCAGCTGATGATTACGCGCGGGCTGCAAGGCCTGGGTTTCGGCGGTGAATGGGCCGTGGGCGCCGCGCTCATCAGCGAAACGATCCGCCCGCAGGTACGCGGCCGCGCCGTCGGCTCGCTGCAGGCGGGCTGGGCGGTCGGTTACGGTATGGCAGTGCTGCTCTCGACACTGCTTTTCAGCACGCTCGAACCCTCGCTCGCATGGCGCGTGTTGTTTGCCATCGGTCTCGTGCCGACCTTGCTCGTGCTGTGGATTCGCCGCCATATCAAGGAAGCGCCGGTTTTCGAGCAGACGCGCCGCGCGAATGCCGCAGATCGCCCGAGCATCTGGGCCGTGTTCGAAGCGCCGACGCGCGTAACGACGCTCAAGGCCATTCTGTTGACGTTCGGCATTTACGGCGGCAACTACGTGATGATCACGTGGCTGCCCGCGTATCTGAAGCTTGCGCTGCATCTCTCGATCGCGAATGTGGGCGGCTATCTGGCCATCAACATTCTCGGCTCGTTTTCGGGCGCGTTCCTCAACGGCTGGATGGCGGACCGATTCGGCCGCCGCCGCACGTTCATCGTGATCGCGTGCCTTCAGGCGGTCGCTGTGGCGACCTATACGCTAGCGTCGATCACGCTGCCGGTAACGCTCGTCCTGGGCTTCGTGCTGGGCACCTTGCAGTCGGGCACGGCAGCGGGGACGGGCGCCTATCTCGCGGAGCTGTTCCCCACCCGCATCCGCGCCTCGGCGCAGGGGCTGTGCGGTAACGCGGGCCGCGCAATCGGCGCGATCATGCCGACCATGGTCGGCTTGTTCAGCGCGAAACTCGGCCTCGGCGCGGCAATGGGGATTTGCGCGTGCGTGTCGTATCTGCTGGTCGTGACCGCTGCGTTGCTGCTGCCCGAAACGCGTGGCCGCGACCTCGCTGAAGTCACGCAAGCGAGCGACGCGGAAAGCGTGGGCGAGGAGCGCGAGTTGGGCAACGTACGTTGAAGTGACGTAGCTGAATCGCGGCTGCCAGTGCCGCAGGCGTAATCCGCATTCAACACAAACAACTTGCATAGTTGCCTGAGGCAAGCAATAATTTGCCTCAGGCAACTATGAGGTGTCGCATGCCCAGCCGAGAGCAACTTATCGCCCGCGCCGAATTCGTCCGGCGATTCAATCGCTTCTACACACGCCAGATCGGCGTGCTTCACGAGCACCTGCTGGAAAGTGAATTTTCGCTGACCGAAGTCCGCATCCTGTATGAACTCGCCCACAGGGACGGGCTCACGACCTCGGACCTTTGCCGGGAACTCGGGCTGAACGCCGGGTACATGAGCCGTGTCATCGCCGGCTTTGAAAAAAAGGGGCTGGTCGTCAAGCAGCGATCGGAGACGGATGCGCGGGTCAGCGAACTGGCGCTCACCGCGGCTGGCCGCGACACGTTCGAACCGCTGAACGTCGCGTCCCGGAACGAGGTCATGGCGATGCTCGAGCGCCTGACGGACGCCGAACAGCAGCAACTCGTCGATGCCATGGCGCAGGTCCACGGCTTGTTAGGGGAATCGACCGCAAGCTATGTCTTGAGAGATCCCCAGCCGGGCGATATGGGATGGATTGTTCATAAGCAGGCCGTGCTCTACGCGCAAGAGTACGGCTGGAACGCCGAGTTCGAAGCTTTGGTTGCGGAAATCGTTGCCCAATACATCCGCGATTACGATGCCACCTCGGAGCGTTGCTGGATCGCCGAGAGGGACGGCAAGCCAGTGGGCTCGGTCTTCGTGGTTCGTCATGACGCGGAAACTGCGAAGCTCCGGCTGCTGTATGTCGATGCGAGCGCCCGCGGGTTGGGAATCGGCCATCGGCTGGTCGACGAATGTCTGCGATTTGCGCGCTCCGTTGGTTATAAGCGCATGATCCTGTGGACCAACAGCGTCTTGACGGACGCGCGGCGAATCTACGAGAAAGCAGGCTTTCAGCTTGTGGAAGAGGAGCCGCACCACAGCTTCGGCAAGGATCTGACTGGTCAGATCTGGGCCCGTGATCTGTGAGCGCGAAGGCGTCGGCCACGCTTGCCGCGGCAACCACCGGAATCCTGGTCGGTGCGGCGATGGTATCTACCCGGGCAGTGTCTGAAGAGGCTTCGCCCGCCACGCTGGCGTTTCTCCGCTATTCCATCGGCATGGGCGTGCTGGTAGCACCCGTCTGGCTCGGCACGCGCCCTCGCTTCGCACGGCGAGATGCGTTTGCTATCGGCCTGCTCGGGATATTCCAGTTTGCCGTGCTCATCGTGCTGCTCAATCATGCGTTAGCGATCCTTCCTGCCGCTACGTGCGCGCTCGTCTTTTCGACCATGCCGCTCTTCACAATGACGTTGGCTGTAGCAAGTCGGAGCGAAGCATTCAGCCTGCACAAACTATTGGGTCTCGTGATCGCGCTCGCCGGTGTGTCGGTCTTGTTGCGTGTACCGCCTGCCCACGCTGGATCCGTGGACATCGGTGCGTTATGCGCGCTGATCGGTGCCACGTTGATCGGCGCCGTGTGCAGCCTTCTATATCGGCCGCTTCTGAGGCGCTATCCTGCATTGCCGACGAGCGCGCTTGCCATGAGCGCCGCCGTGGTGTTTCTCGTCGGCCTTTGCTGGGTAACGGCCCAACCGTTGGTGCCCAACCTGTCCATGACGCAATGGGGGAATGTCGGCTTTATAGGACTGTCGAGCGGTGTCGGGTACTTCTGCTGGTTGTGGGCATTGAGCAGGCTCGATGCAAGCCGCGTCGTCGCTTTTCAGGCACTGGGCCCTGTCACTGCCGCTGTGATGGAAGTCGTCGTGACACGCCAGTGGCCATCTTCAACCCTGGTCGCTGCAGTCGCTCTCGTGGTCAGTGGGCTTCTCGTCAGTCAATGGCGCAAACCAGAACGGAAAATCGCGCGTGCGCTCGCCGACTCGTAGCTGCTAGTTCAGTCATGTGAACAGGTGTACATGTTCTCCAGGCGCACGGACGTCTACGCCGAAACGATGTACCAGCACGTCGCGGGTCACCAGTACGTCGCCTTCATCAACACCGCCGGCGGCGCATCGTCAACGGGGAATCAGGTCGTGGCAACGGTGGGCTTTCGCACGCGGCTCTAACCTGCCTTTGGGCGCTGCGGTCCGACGCCGTTCGGACATTGGCAGGTCCACGTCACATCGTTCCGCTGCCGCTGCCAGTGCCGCCAGCGCCGGAAGAGGGGGCGGACGTCGCGCTAAGCGGATGCGCGGCGCCCGCCGCGGTCAGCAGCGAGACGGCAGCGGGATCGGGCATGCCATTCGCGTCGATCGCTCCTGCCGCCGCCAGCGTGCCTGAATCACTATCGACACCTGGCTGGCCAACCGTAAAGGGTGTCGTTAAAAACGCCGGCACCGTCAGCGTGACCGCATAGTGCTGCTGCAGATTCGTGACGACTGCGGATTGCGCTGCCTGCACGTCGGACGGGTTACCCAGTACCTGCTGGTACTGCGAGTTGGTCGGGAAGCCCGCAATCAAACCACTCTCGCTCGTGCCGAGTTGTGCAGCGAGGTAGACGAGCATCAGCTCGGTCTCCGGCGTCGTATTGAAGGTGCCCCCGGCGTACGCCACCGAATGCAGGCTCACACCGCCGGAGCTTACGCTGAGGATGCAGGAAGGCGTGGCATCGAACGTGATCGCGTAGTGTCCACCGCCGTCGGACAGGGTGGATCCCGAGCCCTGCGTGCAACTGAGGTTGACCGTCGCGCTGGCGATCGCTGTGCCGGTCGCGGCCGTGCCGGAGATAGTGACGTTCGGCGTCACGGTTGTGCCGCCGCAGCCGTTGAGGCCAATGCATGCGCTTCCGCCGCAATCGGCCAGCATTGCGAGTGAAGCCGCGCACACGGCAGCCCGCGCCGGGCGAACGAAACACGCGTGCTGAGCGTTCATGGTTGCCCACCGGTTCCCTCATTCACGCTCCGGATGACGCAGGCGCGAATGATGCCGGCCATACGACATGTAGATCAGCATGCCGATCAGCAGCCAGACGACCAGCCGTACCCAGGTGATGAGCGGCAGTCCCACCATCAGCAGCACGCAAAACGCGATGCCGAGAATGGGGACGATCGGCACGCCGGGCGCACGGAATGGACGGCTCGCGTCGGAGTCGCTGCGCCGCAGGTACATGACGGCGCCGCACACGAGCACGAACGCAAACAGCGTACCGATGCTGACCATCTCGCCTAGTACGCCGATCGGCGTGAGGGCCGCCACGATGGCGACGACCGTGCCGATCATGATCTGGCTTCGATGCGGTGTGTGCAGGCGTGGATGGACAGTGGAGAACAGATGGGGAAGCAGCCTGTCCTCGGACATCGTGAAGAAAATACGGCTCTGCCCATAGAGCAGCACGAGTATCACGGTGGTCAGCCCGGTTAGCGCGCCGATCTTGACCAGTACGGAAAACCAGGTGAAACCGATGGCGTCGACGCCCTTGGCGATCGGATCGGGTACGTTCAGTTGTGCGTATGGAACGAGTCCGGTTAGCACGGCGGCCACCAGGATATAGAGCAAGGTGCAGATGACGAGCGAGCCGAGGATCCCGATCGGCATGTCGCGCTGTGGCCGTTTCGCCTCCTGTGCGGCGGTCGATACCGCATCGAAGCCGATGAAGGCAAAGAACACGACTGCGGAGCCGCGCAGAATACCGCTTGCTCCGAAGCTGCCAAACGCACCGGTGTTGGGCGGAACGAAGGGATGCCAGTTGGCGGGATGCACAAAGAACCCGCCGATGGCGATGAAGGCCACCACGACCGTCAGCTTGATGACGACCATAACGTTGTTGACGCGTGCCGACTCGCGCGTGCCGAGCACCAGCATCGTCGTGAGAATCGCGATGATCAGCACGGCGGGGAGATTGATGATGCCGGCGACAGTCGAGCCGTCAGGCAGCTGGATTGTCGTGCCGGGCGCGGCAGCAAGCGTAGGCGGGATGTTGATTCCGGCGTTGTGCAACAGGCTGACGATATACCCCGACCAGCCGACTGCGACCGTCGCGGCACCCATGGCGTACTCGAGAATCAGGTCCCAGCCGATGATCCACGCAAACACTTCGCCAAGCGTCGCATAGGTATACGTGTAAGTGCTGCCGCATACGGGGAGCATGGCGGCCAGTTCGGAGTAGCAGAGGCCGACAAACGCACACGCAATGCCGCCCAGCACGAAGGACAGGATGATGCCCGGCCCGGCAAATTGTGCCGCCGCCGTGCCGGTGAGGACGAAAATACCCGCGCCGATAATGGCGCCGATTCCCATCGCCGTGATGCTGGGCGCCCCCAGGGTCTTTGACAGCCCACCGCCGCTTTCGGCATCGGCGCTTCCTGCTATGTCGGCGATGGACTTGCGCGCCGTGTAGCTCGTGTCAGCCATGATAGGTTGTCCCATTCAACTGTGAGTGGAAACGACTCGATTCGCCTTGCCTTACTTCTTTAGAATAGACACAGGCGCGAGTGGGAAGGGTAAGTTTTCAGTTAACCGAACAACGACGACCGGCTTGCGTGGGCAGAGATGTTTCGGAACGCTTCATGTGCATCTGCAAGATGGGGGATCCGGACTATGCGCCACGCGTATCGCAGGATTCGTCGGCATCATTGATGGTTCGCCGTCCCGGCAAAGTCCACGCTCGCGCGGGCAGTTCAGCCGGACGGCGGCCAGGAGAAGTGGAATGGACAACGACAAACCGTCGCCGCGGCGCGCGACATTCGAGAAAGGGATCCGGATCGGCGAATACGGATGGTTCGGCCGGCTTGCGGCCGTCGTCGTGAGCACAATCGTGCTGGTGGTGGCAGCGATGCTGTCGCTGGTGCTGCTTGCCGTGCTGTTCGGCGTGGGCGTGATTGTCGTCGGCTATCTGTGGTGGAAGATCCGCGCGCTGCGCCGGCAGGCGCGCGAGTTCGGCGACGACGGCCGGACCGTCGACGTCGAGGTCGTGTACAAGGACTCCCACGGCGACGATATCGCGAAACGCTGACCTGTGGGGCCCGCGCGGGCACCTCCAGCGTACGCGTAAACGACAGTTGGAATCGTCTTTGCGCGAATTATAAATACACAAGGCCGCGCAAGATATATCAAACGATTTCGGTCAATCGTAAGCATTCGACTTCCGCCACGCCTGATCACGCGTGTCGGTCCAGCATGCATGCGCAATGCTGGACCATTCGCGTGAAAGCCTTGCCTCTCTCGGGTTCGCCGTTCTTCAAGGGACACGGCGCGAGACTCCGCTTCCGCCATGTTCGCCACGGTTAGGAGATTCTACGATGAAGACTCAAAATATAGGAATGCTACTGATTGTCGGTGCGAGTGGTATGTTCGTCGGCGGAATCGCCCACAGCGATCCGCACGGCCCGCAACCTAGCCAGCGGGGCGCGGGCTTCATCAAGAGCTTTCAGATTATTGCTGCTGAACCGGCGTTTGGCGGTGCGACGCCTGCCGGCGCGGCTGGGCCGTACGAGGTCATCACCGCCGTCGTGCACGGCGCCCTAGATCCGCGCTCTCCGCTCAACGCGGGCATTGTCAACATCAGGAACGCGCCGGTCGGCGTCGATGGTTACGTCGACTATTGGACCGATGTCGTGATCCTGCGTCCGCAAAGCGCGGCGAGTGCCACTCGCGTGCTCTTCTACGACGTCGTGAATCGCGGCAACAAGCTCGCCGACGGGTCCTTCATTGGTGGAGGCGCGCTCGATACCGGCGCACCCCCGCCGTCTACCTTCCCGTCCCTGCTGCGCCATGGCTATACGATTCTCTGGAGCGGCTGGCAAGGCGACATTCCGCTCAACGGGACGAGTACGCTGGCCGGCACGGGTCTGGTCGGCACGAGATTTCCCGTGGCTACCAACAAGGACGGTTCGCCGATGACTGCGCTATCGCGCGAAGAGTTCATTCCCGACTATGCGGGAGGCGATCCGACGACGATTCCGCTCACTTACCCGCCCGCCGATCTCAACGACACGGGCAGTGTCACCTTCACCGCGCGGCAATCGTGGCTATCGGCCTACGGCAGCATTCCGGGCGGCGTGCAAACCTACATGGCGCCTTCGGCGAAAGTGAGTACGTGGAGCTATATCAGCACGCCGAACAATGTCTATGAAGGGAATTACTCGGTCAAGTTCACGCCGCCCGCGTCGGTGCCGGGTCCCCACGGCAGGACTGTCCCGCCCGATGCCGGGACGATATACAGCTTCGTCTACAAGGCCGCGGCGCCGACGATCGACGGCATCGGCTTTGCGGCGCTGCGCGATCTCGTTTCATGGCTGCGCTACGACAGGGCCGATGCGCGAGGCGTCAAGAATCCGCTCAACGATCTGAAGGATGCGGCGTGCGCAGCGTCGAAGTGCTCCCGGGATACGAACTTCGACGTCGCGATCGGGGAGGGCATTTCGCAGTCGGGCCGCTTCATCAAGGACTTTCTCTATCAAGGGTTCAACGAGGACAAGCACGGAAGGATCGTTTTCGACGGACTATTTCCGATCATTTCCGCTGCACGCCGCACGTGGACCAACGCTGCGTTCGCACAGCCGGGACGGTGGTCGAAACAGCATGAAGACCACTTCATGCCGGGTTTCCAGTTCCCCTTCACGTACGCGGTCACGACCGATCCGGTCAGCGGCGCGACCGATGGCCTGCTAAAGCGTTGCGAGGCCTCCGGTACGTGTCCGAAGATCATGCAACTCGACGGCGCATTCGAATGGTGGGGCGGGGCCGCGTCGCTGGTCGTCACCGATGGACGGGGTAACGACGTCCATTTGCCGCCGAATGTGCGTTACTACCTCGTGCCGGGCACGCAGCACGGCGGCGGCAGCGGCGTGACCACGGGCAACTTCACGGTGCCAGCGACAGGCAGTCTGTGTCAGTTGCCGGGCTCGCCCGTGGAAGAAACGCCCGTCGAGCGCGCGTTGATTCCCGCGCTGGTCGCGTGGGCCGGCAAGGGCACGGAGCCGCCCGCCTCGCAATATCCGACCGTTGCATCGGGCAATCTGGTCGCGCCGACGCAAGCCGCGACGGGCTTCCCTGATCTCGAGAGCGTGACCGTGCCGAGCGGACCCGCCGCGACGCCGACAGCGCTCAGTCTTACGTTCAACGGCGAATACAATCAGGTCTTCGTGACCGACTACAGCAAGGCCGTGCCGGTCGTTAGCACTGCGCAGCCCTACACGATTCTCGTGCCCAAGGTCGACGCCAACGGCAACGAAACCACGGGCGTACTCGTGCCGGATGTGAGCGTGCCGCTCGCGACGTACACCGGGTGGAACTATCGCGGTGCGGGCCACGCGATCGGCGAAGGCTGCATCTCCAACGGCGCGGCGATTCCGTTCGCGGTGAACGCGTCCGCGCAGTCAGGCGGCGTCGATAGCCGAGCCACGCTGAACGCGCTCTATGGCGGCAGCCGATCGCGCTACCAGGCGGCGGTTGCGACGGCGGCGAGCGCACTTGTCAAGCAAGGCTACTTGCTGCAGGACGATGCGACGAACGTCTTCATCAGCAACGCAGCACAGATTTCTCCGACCTTATTACCGAATCCTTGAACCGCGACCAGGCGTCGTCGCGTCACGCAAGCGAGTTGCAATACGCGCGACGACGCTCTGTACCGTCGTCTGGGTCTCTACTGCACCGTAATGGTCGCCTTCATATAAGGGTGAATGCCGCAGAACACCTTGTATACCCCCGGCTTGTCGAACTTGAACTGATACGTATCGTTCTGGTCGAGCGCGGCGGAGTGAAAGACGCCCGCATCGTTGACGACCGTATGCGGTTCGCCGTCCATATTCTTCCAGGTCACCGTGGTGCCCGCCTTCACGGTGAGCGCCATCGGCGAAAACATGAAATTCTTGATGTCGATCTCATTGGGCTCCTGCGCCTGCGCGGCAGGCACACCAAGGGACGCCCCCGCCATGAGCATCCCGATCCCGTAGAAGAGGGCGAAGGCGCGACGATAGTGAATGGAGAGCATGGCTCGGATCCTCGTTGAATGAGCGAAACGCAAGGTCAGGCGAGGGACGTGTCGGAAAGCGTCGCCGCGAGAGGATGGCGCGTGATCCGGATGCTGGTCACGCCAAGCATCTTCGGCAGCTGATCGCTCGCGACCTTGAGCGGCCCGGGTCCGGGCCCGTCGCCGGCCGTCGGTTGCGGATAGGCCGTCGAGCGTGCCGTGTGGAACGTGATGTTGCCTTCCACCTTGGAAACGATCTGATGAATGTGGCCATTGAGCACGGTCACCGAGCCGAAGCGCTTTAAATAATCCATGGCCTGGCCCGCATCGCCGGTGCCCCAGCCCCATGGTTCATAGATCGTCCACATCGGCATGTGCGTAAACACGACGATCGGCGTGCTCGACGTGCGGCCCTTCAGATCGTTTTCCAGCCAGGCGAGCTGGTCCTCGCCCAGGTTGCCCAGACCGTTCGGCTTGAAATGCATCACGTTGACGAGCGCGATGAAATGCACGCCATTGTGGTCGAAGCTGTAATAGCCCCGGTTGTCCGACGCCTTGCCGAAGCGCTTGAAGTATTCGCCTTGCGGTCCATCTGTCACATCGTGTTCGCCGGGCGTGGTGTGCAACTCCGTAATGCTGAGGCCGGACAGCAATTGCGCCGCCAGATCGAATTCCTCAGGTTTGGAGAGATGGGTGATATCGCCCGTGTGAATCGCCAGGGCGGGTTTGACGGGCATGGCGTTCACGTAGTCGATGGTCTGTTTGAGCGTGCCCGCGACATCGGGGTTGGCTTCCTTGTTGAAGCCAATATGCGAGTCGCTGATCTGCAGAAAGAGCGGAACGCCGGCGTTTTCTTTGCTGCTCGCCGCCAAAGCCAGCTCCACGGGCGTGAGGACGCCTCCGGCCAGAACGAACACAGTGCCGGCGCCACCGAAGGCGAGGCATTTCAGGGCGTTGCGGCGTGACGGTTGGGAAGGAAGATCTGACGACATGATGTCCTCTCGGCTGGGTTCAGGAAGTCGACCGCCGGTGCAATTCGGAGTGCCTCCAGGGCGGGCTTCACGTGCAATACCGCGAGTGCCGCTGTTTTATTCCCGGATTTTTTTCGCGAGTCGAGCGCGGGAATAACCGGCGTGGGTTCGCGGTATGGCAGGCGTGGCACACGAAATGGCGGAAACCAATATGGACATCGTCGGCATGACCCGTCGCCGCGCCAGCGCAGCGAGCATCAACGTTCAATATCTTCTGCGCCGGCTTCAACTCACGTCGGGCCTCGTGATGCTGACGTATCTTTTTCTGCATCTGGTCAATCACGCGCTCGGCATCTGGTCGCTCGAGCTTGCCGGACACGGTCTCGTCCTCGCGCTGCGGCTTTGGCGCAGCACGCCCGGCACGATCGCACTGTATGGCGCCGCATCGGTGCATTTCGTGCTGGCGCTGCACACGATATACGGGCGTCGCCACTGGGCGCTGCCGCCCGCGGAATGGATCCGCCTGTTGGCAGGGCTCAGCCTGCCGCTGCTGCTGATCCGCCACGCGGTGACGACCCGGCTCGCGTCTTCGCTCTATGGTTTCGAACCCAACTACGAGC
The DNA here is from genome assembly GCF_040965595.1 of Paraburkholderia sp. EG287B. Classification (NCBI taxonomy): domain Bacteria; kingdom Pseudomonadati; phylum Pseudomonadota; class Betaproteobacteria; order Burkholderiales; family Burkholderiaceae; genus Paraburkholderia; species Paraburkholderia sp. EG287B. The sequence continues at coordinate 43,461 of NZ_JBFRCG010000027.1, read as the reverse complement.
GCGTCATCGTCGTGCTGCTGACGAGCGGCACGCAGGGTCTGCAACTCGCGCTGCTAGCGCCCGGCTGGATACACGGATGTCTTGGGCTGTGGTTCCGCTTGCGCCACCATGCATGGGCGCGTCGCATGCGGCTCGCGCTGCTGATCGTCTTCATCCTGCTGCCGCTGCTTTCCGCAGGGGGCTTCATCCACATGATGCGAGCCGTCGAGGGGGCGAGCCACCTGCTTCCGCCTGTCGATGCCGCGCTGGTCGTCCATCAGGCAGCCCTCAACGGCGCACGTCACACGCTCGTCACGCTCTATCTCGCGCTGATTGCCGGCACGCTGATCCTGGGCCAGCTGCGCAACGCGCTCGAGCGCCGCAGGCTGCGCAGCGAGTCGGTGGGCGTCCGTTTGCTGGCGCGCAGTGCATCGTGCGAACAGGAAGTTCGCGAATGACTTTCGATGTCGAATTTGTTCCGATACGAAGGCGAAAACCTTATATTCAGCCCATGCGGACAAGGGCGAATATACGGGTTCCAGTCGTTGACGAGAGCGGTGGGCGCCGGTCAGCGAGTCGCGAGCATCCGGGAGGTAACATGTCCGCAGTTTGTGCGATCCACAGGGATTTGCGTTCCGAGACGCTGAGTTCGGTTGCTGCGCGATTTAAAGGCAGGACGGTGCGCCTGTGCTCAGGCGGGCCGTTAATGACGGTGAACCAGGTCGTGCCGACGGCATTCGGTCCGCAGCTTTCCTGTGCGTGGTTCGAGTCGCCCGAGTCGACCAAACTCGTTCGGGCCGTGTTCAGTACCGATGCAGTTCAGTTCGCTTGCGCGTAGTCGGAAACTCAGACGCTGTAGCCCGAAGCGCGCATCAACTGACGCGACACCTCACCGCCCACGCCTTGCGCGTCGAATTGCTCGCGGAGCTTCGAGTCTGCCTTGCGCGTCACGCCGCGGTGCATGGCCACGATGATCGCGAAGAAAGCAATTAGAAAGATCGGTAAGGTCAACATCATGTTGCTCCTGGCTGATCAGATCAGACCGGATATCTGTCTGTCTACGGTGCGCACGATGATGCGCATACCCCAGGCCTGACCGGGCCAACCTGGCCGGGCCGACCTGGCCGGCTCCAACCGCGTCCGCCCATGCTGCCAGGACGTTCACGATTTATCATTCGTGACGTGAGATGCCAAAATACTCAGATAACCCGTAACGAGGCGGTGACCCGCCGGCCGTGCAGGATGATCCGCCCCTCTTTGCCGGGCCGCGTGCCCGCACATCGAAGACGAACGGACACCCTTGAGACCAGGACGCCGAATCCCATCTATCTGTCGTGAACCCGCGTATCCGTCCCCCCTTGCCGCCTGAATGGCCATTTCCGCCGTATCGCGACGTTTCCGGTCGCGCGTTCGGCGATCTTGTCGCGCTTCAATATCGCGGCGCCGGCGTGTGGCTCTGGCGGTGCCGCTGCGGCGCCCACGTCACGGCCGCGCTGGATGCGGTGGAGAGCGGCCAGACGCGCGATTGCGGCTGCGGCGAGCAGCGCCGCGTGTGGCGGTCGCGGCCGGGCTCGCCTGCGCTGAAGGGGGGCGAGGTGTTCGGCCAGTTGACGACGGATCGCTATGCCGGCGATGGCAAGTGGGTTTGCCGGTGCGATTGCGGCAATGAGGTGACCGTGAGCGCCGGGCGCCTGCGACTGGGCCAGGCGCGTTCGTGCGGCCGCTGCCTCGGCGCTTTAACCGGCTAAGCGATGCGCACTCGTCACGACTTGACCGGAACCCCGTAAGCGCTGACGATGCGCGCGTCCTGCTCGGCTGCCGAAAACAACTCCCATTCGAGACCGTTCACGTCGAAGCTTCTCGAATAGCCGGTTGCCGCGTCGTCCTCGAATCCAACGTGGCGCAACATTCCCGCTTGCGCCGGCTGCTCATTGATCGAAAAGTTGAGGAGATCGGTACGCCACATCGCGTACTGGCCGACAAACAGTTAAGCAGCCATTCTGGTATGCGGACTACTCGTCATTCTCCCGCGAGGCGAGCCACCGCTTCGCCCTCGCTTTCACGCTCCAGAAAACCGGCCACTGCCGAAGCCTCCATCGGGCGAGAACAATAGTAGCCCTGAATAAGTGTTGCCCCGAGCGCCGCGACCGTCTGCAGTTCGGCCGCCGTTTCCACCCCTTCGACGATGCAGTCGAGCGACATCTGACGGCTGAGATTGAGCAGCGTGCGAACCACGGTGAACGCCGTCGTGCGCTCCTTGAGACCGCTCACGAACATCCTGTCGATCTTCAGGCGCGTGAGCGGAAGTTTGCACAGGTACGAGAGGCTCGAATAGCCAGTGCCGAAATCGTCGACCGACAAACCGCAGCCCAGCGCGCGCAGCACCTTGGCCGCCTTCTGGACCTGGTCGAAGTCCTTGGCCATCGCGGTTTCGGTGATCTCGAAGTCGAGCCGGGCCGGGTCGATGCCGCTGCTGACGATGCACCGGGCCAACTCTTTCACCGCGGACTCACTGGCGAAATCATGCGCGGACAGATTGAAGGACAAGCGGATATGCGCTGGCCATTGCTTCGCGCAGGCCAGGGCCTTGGTAAACAGAGCGAGGGTCAAGCCGTTGATGACACCGTTGCGCTCCGCGGCGGGAATGAATTCGCCGGGCGGGACCGTGCCGAGCGACGCGCTGCGCCAGCGCGCCAGGGCTTCGAAACCGACGGTGCGCTGGCGCTCGAGCGAGTAGATCGGCTGGAACGCGAGATCGAGTTCGCTGGCGAGATCGGGGGAGCGTAGCGCCTGGGCAATCTGCGACTCGCGAATGATGGCGTTGCGGTGCGTCTCCGAAAAGATCGTCACCGAGCCGCGCGAGCGGCGCTTGCCCTCGTAAAGCGCGTAGTCTGCGGTTTCGAACAAATCCGCCTTGTTGCGTGAAATGTGCGGATAGGTGGAAAAGCCGATCGTCGCCCCAAGACGAACGGAAATCTCGCCGACCAGTATGGGATATTGAAAAACATCGCAGATGGTGCGGCCGAGTTGCGAGAGGCCGGCGTCCGTGCAGTCGTCCGTGACGATGATGCCGAATTCGTCGCCGCCCAGCCTCGCCAGCGTGATCGTGCCGCACGCCGCTTTGGCGAGCCGCGACGCGACTTCGGCCAGCACGTGGTCGCCCAGCGAGTGGCCGTGAATGTCGTTGACGGACTTGAAGCCGTCGAGATCGACGAGGCCCACCGCGAGCCGTCCGCCCGATGCCATGGCGGCATCGAAATGCCTGTCGAGCGAGGTGAAAAAGGCCCGCCGGTTCGGGAGATTCGTGAGACTGTCGATATTCGCGAGGCGCTTGTTTTCGCGTTGCGTGGCCACGAGATCCGCGAAGTTCTTGTATTGCGTGAACGCAACGACCAGCATCGCCAGCGAAACCAGCGACGTATCGATGGCGATCGCCTGGAATACACCGTTTCCCGAACTCAGGAACGTGATGACGAGGGCGCCGTTGACAATGGCGGAGACGGTGAACGCTGCCTTGATGACGTTCATCAGGCAGAAGATGACGCCGACGACCGTGATGGCCATGTAGAAGGCGACATGAAGCTTGAATGCCGCGCCGCCATGAGGCAGCAGGGACAGCGACCATGCTGTGAACGAAATGGAGAAGACCCAGGCGAGCCTGCCGGAATTGCGCAGGATCGTTGCCGCATCTTCCGCACTGACACGCATCCTGGAGAGCCGCAGCCAGGAGACGGCGCGTACGAAGCAAAATGCCGTGAGTACGAGCGGACAGATCACGCCCTGCCAGGCGGGAATCTCGTTCTCGTGGGGCAGCACCATGCCCCACGTGTTGACGACCAGCAGCCCATACATCATGGGCAGCTGATAGATCATCACGCGCAACTGCGCCAGCTTCAGGGCCGCGCTGTTTCCGGCGAGGAAAGTGCGCCGAATCGTTCCCCAATACTGGGCCAGTACGTTGAACATTGTCTTGCGAGTCGGTGCGGTCCCGCTGCAACTGCCGGGAATGAAATGTAATACCCCCGTTTACGACCGCTCGCGTTATTTCTGGAGGCAACGCGCGTGCTTTTCATGGTCGACGCGCGCCCCATTTTTCATCAGGCTTTCAACACGACGGCCAGGGTTCGCGCCTTACGTTTCTTCAACGACGCGACGACCTCGTCGACCATGGGGTGATGACGATGCGTGTTCCACAGCAGCGCGGCCGTGACCACCGCAATCTTTTCTTTCAGCGGCCGCACGACCACATTGCCGGGCGCAAGCTTGCGCATCGACGACGGCACGAGCGCCACGCCCTGGCCGCAGCCGACATAGGCAACTTGCGAAGTGACGGAGCGCACCTCGTGCGTGACGTGTGGCGTCAGGCCATGCGAGCGGCAAACCGAAGTCAGGAAGTCGAAATACACCGGGCTGACCTGTCGCGACGACATCACCAGTTGCTCGCCGGCTAGCGCCTGCAGCCGCACGCGGGGCAGGGCGGCCAGCGGATGGCCCTTCGGCAGCGCCACGGCCAGCCGGTCCTCGGCTAGCGGCAAGGTGGCGATGCCGCTCCGCACCTCGCCGTCGATGCGCACGAACGCGAGATCGAGTTCGCCGGCTTCGAGCATGGGAATGGCGTCGACGCTATCGATTTCCTTGACGAGCACGGTCAGGTGCGGGTGAGCGCGTTTGAGCGCGTCCAGCACGGGCGGCACCGTTTCGAGCATCGCGGAGGTGATGGCCCCGACATGCAACACACCCGACTGACCGGCGGCGACTTCGCGCACGACCCGCTCCAGCCGCTCGACCTGCCCGGCGAACTGGCGCACGGCCGGCAGTATCGCGGCGCCGGCCGGACTCAGCTGCGTGCCCTGGCGGGACCGGTAAAACAGCTCCAGCTTGAGCGATTGCTCGAGCACCTTGATCTGCTCCGTGAGCGGCGGCTGCGACATGTTCAGCCGCTGGGCGGCACGCCCAAAATGCTGTTCCTCTGCAACGGCGAGGAACATCCATAGCTGCCGTATCAGCCTGAAGTCGATCGTATTGTTCATGGTGAGCGCATTTTCCGGTGGCCGGTTGCTGTTCCAGAAATCGTATCACCGAGATACGAAATGCGAAATTTACATATCAGCCGATCCACGCGAGGATTGCCGGACTATTCAACGGAGCCGAGTGTGATGACCACGCCTTCCTTCCTCGATCGACTTGCGTCACTGGACACCAACACGGTTTCCGATGCGCTCGACTTTCTCGGCCTGCCCGGCGCGACTTGCGGCCTGCGTCCGCTTTGGGACTGTCCGAAGATCGTCGGCCGCGCCAGCACCGTCCTGCTCGGGCCGAAGCAGGACGCCGAACCCGGCGTGCACTTGATCTCTCCCGTCGTCGACGCGGTTACGACGAGCGATCGCGTGCTGGTGATCGCGGGCGGCGTGGAGGGCATTTCCTGCTGGGGCGACATCCTCGCCAATGCCGCCACGGCGAAGCAGGTGCGCGGCTCGGTCATCGACGGCATGAGCCGCGATATCGACGGCAGCGAGGCGATCGGCTACCCGGTCTATGGCCGCGGCGTCACGATGATCAGCGCGCGCAATCGCGTGGTCCAGATCGACTCGGGCAAGCCGGTGCAAATGGCGGGTGTCACCGTGCACGAAAACGACTATGTGATCGCCGATCGATGCGGCACGGTGTTCGTTCCCGAAGGCCATATCGAAGCGGTGCTGGCGCTGGGCGAGCGGATCGCGCGCCGCCAGGACGGCATGGTGGCGGCGGTGCGCGCCGGACGCCCGGTTGCGGACGTCATGCACGACAAGCAATTCGAGGCGATTGCAGTTCGATGAGCGACGCCAACCTCCCCGCATTGAACCGCTTCCTCGCGGCGGCGAAGCCTTCGGCCACTTACAGGGTCATGGACCGTGTGGCCGCACGGCGCGCGAGCGGCGCAGCCGTGATTTCGCTCAGCGCCGGCGAGCCGGATTTCGACACGCCCCAGCACGTATGCGAAGCCGGCGTCGCCGCCATTCGAGCGGGTCATACGCGCTATACGCAGGTCGCAGGGCTGCGGGCTTTGCGTGAAGCCATCGCCGGCAAGTTCCAGCGCGAAAACCGCCTCGACGTTGACTGGCGCGACACACTCGTATGCAGCGGCGGAAAGCAGGTGATCTTCAACGCGCTCGCCGCGACACTCAATGAGGATGACGAAGTCATCGTCCCCGCGCCGTATTGGGTGAGCTACCCCGAGATCGTGCAGTTGTGCGGCGCCCGCGCCGTGATCCTGCCATGCGGTGCGCAGAGTGGCTTCAAGCTGACCGCCGATGCGCTGCACGCCGCCATTACGCCGCGCACACGCTGGCTGATTCTGAATTCGCCATCCAATCCAACCGGTGCGGTGTACAGCCGTGCCGAGCTGCAGCAGCTTGCGCAAGTGCTGCTCGCCCATCCGCAGGTGCTCGTGCTTTCCGACGATATCTACGAGCATCTGATTTTCGATGGGCTCGAATTTTTCACGCTTGCCCAGGTCGAACCGCGGTTGCGCGAGCGCGTGCTGACGATGAACGGCGTTTCGAAGGCGTATGCGATGACGGGCTGGCGCATCGGCTTTTGTACCGGTCCGCGCTGGCTCATCGACGCGATGGAAAAACTGCAGGGCCAGCAGACGTCCGGCGCATCGACCATTTCGCAGCATGCCGCGCTGGCGGCGCTAAGCGGGCCGCAGGATTTCGTCGAGCGCTCGCGCAGGGCCTTTCAGCAACGGCGCGATCTCGTGGTCGAGCAACTGAACCGGGCGCCGGGCATGCGTTGCGAAGCGCCGCAAGGCGCGTTCTACGCCTTTGCCTCGTGCGCCGGCCTGATCGGCAAGACGACGCGAGGCGGGGCATATCTCAAGGATGACGAAGCAGTGGCCAGCGCACTGCTCGACGAAACCGGTGTGGCAACGGTGCACGGCAGCGCGTTCGGACTGGGTCCGTATATTCGTATTGCCTATGCGCTGGACGACGTGTCGTTGCGGCACGCTTGCGCCGCCATCCAGAATTTTTTCCACACGCTCGCGGAGTGATCCGATGCCTCAGGAATTTTCCCGTTCGGTGTTCTCGTTCGATGTGGATGGCACGGCGCTCGAGCTTTCCGCTATCCATCGCGACGGCGACAAGGCGCCCATCGTGTTCCTTCACGGGTTCGGGTCCACGAAAGAAGACTACGCGGATATCGTGCGATACGCGGCGTTCGAAGGGCACCCGTTCGTCGCGTACGACGCCCCGGGCTGCGGCGAAACGCAGTGTGCCCATCTTTCGAAAGTCGGCATACCGTTTCTCGTCGAGACCGCGCTCGCCGTGCTCGAACGGGTCGGCTTCGACCGCTTCCATCTGGTCGGTCACTCCATGGGCGGCCTGACGGCGCTCATGCTGGCCCACCGGCACCCGGAGCGCGTGCTCAGCTTCGTCGATATCGAAGGCAATATCGCGCCCGAGGACTGCTTTCTCAGCAGACAGATCGAGGAGTATCCGCACGCGGACGCCGAGCGCTTCTTCAGCGATTTCATCGAGCGCACGCGCCATGCGCCGGCCTATGCGAGTGCCCTCTATGCCGCGAGTGTGCGCTACAAGGTCAGGGCCGCGGCAGTGGGGCCAATTTTCCGCTCGATGGTCGATCTCTCCGATAATGGCGACTTGATGCGCAAATTCCTCGGTTTGCCGTTTCCGCGCATGTTCATGTACGGGCAGCAGAACGCTGCGCTGTCGTACCTCGATCACATTCGCGATCAGGGCGTGGTGTTGGCCGAAATTGCGGATTGCGGGCACTTTCCCATGTATTCGAACCCGGTTGCAATGTGGCGGGCGATTGCCGGATTTCAGCGGCGCGTTTGACGAGCCGCGCGTTGCGTACGAAACGATCCTGCCGCTGTTACTCACGATGCGCATTGGATAACGGCGGCCTTGATGGCAGCAGCGCGGCCCGTCGCAACGCAATGCGGACGGCGCAAACGTTTGGCATCCTCAGCTATATGGGCGTGCTACCGTTCGCTCGCTGCCGCGGCCTAAAGTTCGCGTAGCCATTGCCGAAATACCAGCCATGGCGCGCAAACATCCCGACTATCCCGACAAACCTCCCATCTGGGCAGAGGCGCGCGCGCTCGAGGCGAGCATTCGCGCCATCCGCCGCGCCCAAGGCAAGAAGAACCCCGAGGACTTCCCGGCGGGAAGCCCCGAGTGCACGGCTGCCATGGATGAGTTCGTGCGCGACGTCTGCCGCGCCCTCGAGATCGATATCAACACGCTCGGCAAGGACGCCGGCGACTTCTAAGGCTTGCCGTCCGGCCGCCCGGCGCTGGGTCGCCATTCGTCCCCTGCACGCGCGGGAATGCGGTTTGCGCGCCCCGAAACGACCGATGACGAGTTCACGAGGTTGCGCGTGAAAACGACTCTTACGCTCGCGTTGTCGTCCTGTCTCGGCGTGGCGTTGCTCACGACGCAGCCAGCACATGGCGCAGATCCCACCCCCACTCCCACACCCGACGCCGCGCCGCCGTGCGGCAAGCTCGTGGGGAGCCACGCCGCCGGCGGCTTCGCGCTACGCAGCGGCGAACCGGTCGATTTCGTTTCCGCGGGGCAGGCCACGCACGGCACGCTGCTCGTTTTCAGCGATGGACCCGTTTTCCGCGCGTACTGGCAACCCGAAGGCAGCGAAGAGAAGTACGCACTCGCCAACGCCGGTCCAGACAGCGTGCGCCTCGTTTCGACGCCTCCGCAGGGCACACCGACCCCTGGCGCCCAGCCCGGCGTCGCCACGCAGCCATTGCAAGTGCTGTCCTGTCCGAAGCTTTAACTACGCTGTCATGCCGTTTCCGGTCCATATCCCACCATGTGAACCGTCCTTTCGTATCACGCCGCTTGCGACTAGTCTTTAACGATTCCAAACGGACGAACGGTCCGGCCCGTGACTGGTGCACCGCACCGCGCAGCCGGCCCCGAAGGAGACAGAGATGGAGCTCGAAACCCGCACCATGGCGCGCGTGATGGCCAGGCTCGTGCCGTTCCTGATCGTTTGCTATTTCGTGGCGTATCTCGATCGGGTCAACGTCGGCTTTGCTGCACTGCAGATGAACAAGGCACTCGATCTTTCCGCGAGCGCGTTCGGCTTTGGCGCAGGGATCTTCTTCATTGCCTATTTCTTCTTCGAAGTACCGTCGAACCTCCTGCTCGAGCGTTTCGGCGCAAGGCGCTGGATCGCGCGCATCATGTTCACGTGGGGCATTATCGCGGGCGCGATGGCGTTCATTCCGGACCTCGCCCGCATCACCGGCATGTCGAACGCGCACGTATTCTATGGACTGCGTATCTTGCTCGGCATCGCCGAGGCGGGTTTCTTCCCCGGCATCATCTTTCTGCTGACGCTGTGGTTTCCCGCCAAATACCGCGCGCGCGTGGTGGGCTATTTCATGGCGGCCATTCCCTTGTCGACGGTGATCGGCGGCCCGGTTTCCGGCTCGCTGCTGTCGCTCGACGGCAGAGGGGGGCTGGCGGGCTGGCAGTGGGTCTACCTGATCGAGGCGATACCCGCGCTCGTGCTCTCTGTTTGCGTGCTGTTCTATCTGACCGACAAACCCGCCGACGCCCGCTGGCTCGCCGACGACGAGCGCCGCTGGCTCATCGATCGCCAGGCGCAGGAGCGCCGTCATCGCGAGAAGGTGCGCACGTTCAGCGTGCTGGAGGCGCTCATCAATCCGCGTGTGCTGGCGGTCGCGCTGATCTATTTCGGTGCGAACGCAACCAATTACGGCCTGAGCTTCTTCCTGCCGCAGATCGTCAAGGCGTTCGGACTCACGAATGTGCAGACGGGCTTCGTGACTGCGCTGCCCTACGCGGTGGGCGTCGTTTCGATGGTGCTGTGGGGCCGGCATTCCGACCGCCGGCTGGAACGCAAGCGTCACGTCGCACTTGCGCTCGCCGTCGCGGCCGCCGGGATTGCGGCTGCCGCGGGACTCGACAACCCCGTGCTCAAGATGCTGGCGCTTTCCATCGCGGGCTTCGGTATTTTCGGTTGCCTGCCGGTGATCTGGACGCTGCCGGCCGCGTTCCTGTCGGGCGCGGCTGCGGCCGGCGGCATTGCGGCTGTCAATTCGCTCGGCAATCTGGCGGGCTTTTTCGGCCCCTACGCGATGGGCTGGATCAAGGACAGCACCGGTGGCTTCGGCGCGGGCCTGCTATGTCTGGCGGGAGCCGGGCTCGTGGGCGCGGGCGCGGCGCTCGTCCTCCATCACAATCCGGCGCTGGAAACGCTCGACGATGCACCACGAACCGAAACGCACGGCGAGGGCGGTGTGGTGAGGCAGTGAGCGGCGTCTATGGACGCAATTGGCTCATTTCAGGCGCGCCATCACGAGCGTCGTGACTTTTCGATAGACGCGCCTGGCCTGGGCCCACGACAACGCCAGCTCGATGAGCCGCCCGCGTGCATTGAGCACGACGATGCGCGATTCGTGCCTGGTTTCGCGATCCGCCCAACGCACCTTGTAGTCGCCATGCAGCGGTCGAAAATCGAAATCGCGGCCATGGGCCTGGGCCCATTGCGCGATGAATTCGATCAGCAGGTTCCCCACCGAGAACACGCTGAACGCCTCGTCATAGGTGGTGATCAAATACTCGACGCTGCGCGCGCCGACGAGATTGACCGATGCCGCCACCGGCTGCCCGTTGACCTGCACATAGGCGACGAGCGGCAGGGTGGTCAGGTCGGTTCGCTTTGCAAGCTCGATGAAGAAGTCGCGGACGCGGTCGTCCATCAAATAGGGCGATTCGATGCCGCGCTTGAGCGCCCATTGGCGTTTGTTGGCGAATAGCCACCTCAATACGCGCTCGGTGTCGGCGGCGCTGTTGCACCATCCAAAACTGACTTCGCCTTCGCGCCGCAACCGCTTCGCGCTCGAACGCAGCGCGGCGCGCAGCGTCGAGTGCCGCGTTGCGAGGAAATCGTTCCATGTGGGCGCGGCGCGCAGGTTGATCGAATAGCCGGGCATCACGCGCCAGCGCTGCGGTAGCGCGCGCTGAACCCAGGACTGCGGGGCGGCGTCGAGCGCACGTTGCAGCGCGCTGCCGTTTTCGAGCATCGGAATGTGGAGCACGTCGGCGCGAATCCGCAAGACGGCCTGGACCGCCGCATCGTAAAGTTCCGGGCGCCGGGTGTCGGCGATCAGCGGGCCGCCGTACTCCTCGCCGCATCCGCAGCCCAGCGCCTGGGCCGTTCGCCACGCGCCTTTGCGCGTGATGACGACGGGCCATAGCGCCAGAAGGTCACGGGCGTCGTGCACCGTCGCGACTTCGACCTTCGCGCCGCTTGTCAGCGCCGCCGCGACGGCTGCCTCGCAGTAGGCAAAACTGATGAAAGGCGAATACGCTTCGGCTCCGGATAAAAGCGCACGCCATTGGGGTTCGAAGGCACGAAACGCATCGACGGTCTCGCACGTGCGCAACGCGTACCGGAAGGAAGCAGCCGGCGACGACTCGTATATCGCCACGACGGAGGTCGGCACTTGCGTCTCCTGAATGAATTCGTGGTGCTTGTGATTCAGCCTTCAATGGAAGTGCTGAGGCGGTCTTTCGTCGTAATGCGGCGATTGCGGTCCGCGAACGTGTCAGGGCGCGCGCCGCGCACGCTTTGCCAGACGACGACGTTCTCGTGGTCCTCGGGTCCGAAGCCGACTTCGTCGTGATCGTACGGAAATACGCCGGCGAACCAGCGCTGCAACTGGCGGGAGCCGTCGAAGACTTCGCCGCACACGGGATTGTCGTAGACGACGAAAAGATGTTCGATGGTGCCGCTCGCGAGGCCCGCTTCGAGTTTCTCGAGCAGCGACGCCATCAGTTCCGGCCCGAATGGATTGAACAGGAAGACGACTACCTTGCCCGCCGGCACTTTCAGATCGGCGACATTGGCGTGCAACGCGCGAATGGGCGGCCGTTGCGGAAAGCGCCGCGCCATGACGGCCGCGTTCGCGTTTGCCGTTCGCACGAGGTCCGCGCTGATGTCGTAGCCCAGCGCCAAAGAGAACGGATACTCGGAGGCGACGATCATCGGCCGGCCTTTACCGCAACCGATGTCCATGAACGTATAGCCGGTGATATCGCCGAGGGTGTCGAGCGCGCGGCGGATGATGGTCGGCTGCGAGCCCATGTATGGCCTGAGCTGGACGGCGAGATCGGCGTCGCGCTGCAGCGCGTTGGAGTCGACCAGTCCGCTCGTGTTCGTGCCGTACAGGAGATCGATGGGGTGGCGCCGCAGGCAGCCGGAATACACCGCGCGCAATACCGGAACGCGAATGCAGATGCGCCGTATCGGCGGGATGAACATCGCGCGCTGCACGCCGTCGGGCAACCGGGCCACCACATTCAGCAACGGTTGCTTCAGTGCGCGTCCGAGCGCAAATCGGGGGCCGCCGTGTGTCGTTGTTCGCATGGATCGATGCGCTGTGAACCTTCTGGAAAGGGGTTGCCGATCCGTCATGATCGCGCGGTGCGTCGCCAGGTCGCCGCCATTCACCGGTTGTATTTCGACAAAAAGGCCGGAATTCGTGGCTTACTAACGAGTGTCATATGGCCGGCGTAGGGTGGTGAGCAGAGAGCCAGATCGTCGTGGGTGGCGTGCCCTTTTTCCCGCCGGCCGGCGAAAGCGCTTTCATGGCGACTACCTCAATACTCTCCCTGATGTTTCCGCCTTTTTTTCCGTGCCTTAATGAGCGTTCTCGCGTGGTTCGGCGGGAGTCATGCTCCGGCTTCGCAAGGTATCGGTGCAGGTGGGTCTCCAGGTTTTGTCTATGCAATGCCCAACCGGAAGAGGCGAGACGATGAACGCGCGAGTGGATGCTGAAGCGCGCCGCAAGCGGTATGCAATGCACCGCCTTGGCCTGGCAATGAAGCGGCTGATGAATGCCGAAGCAGAACCCGAAAAGATGATGGCGACGCGCTGGGTGAACGCCTGGAGCGCTTCCGTCGGCGAGCGGTGGTTCGCGGCAAGCCCGTATGGCAGGCTGAGTCAGGCGGCGTTAATGCGTGCCCCGTTAAAAGGCGCGACAGGTTCCCGTAATGTACTGAAATCGGGACGGCGATCGTCGATATGAAACAAAACGCATATTTAATTGACCAATGGGGCCGCGAAACGATATTGTCATAATTTAGACATTTCCGCGTTTACCTTGGCTCTTGCAGAATACGAAACCACTCATCCCCTGAGCGTCGAACTGGATGGCGTGAACTACGCGGGTGCTTACCGCGTCATGGCCGGAAGCGTCATCGTCTACTTCGAAAACGAAATCAAGTTCGCGCAGTATGGAACGAATCGTCCGGAGATCATCGCGCGCTGGGTGTTGACGGACCTTTGCCGTAAATCCGATTCCCGCCGGCGCAAAGCAGGCAAGCGTTGATTCATGCGCGTGGCATCGACATGACGCCACGATTTCCAGCGGCGTATGTGGACGCTACTGTGTGCTAACGGTTTTGGGCGCGACGTCGTTGCTTTTATCGTCGTGCCATTGCGCGCGGATTTTCGTCACGACCACGGCAGGCAGCGGAATATAGTCCAGTGCCTGGATCGTCGGCTCGCCATGCATGAGCGCCCAGTCGAAGAACTTCAGCGTTTCAGCGTTGCGCACCGAGTCGTCCGGTGTCGCCTGCAACAACACGTAGGTCGCGCCCATCACGGGCCATGCGTCCTTGCCCGGCTGATTGGTGAGCACCTGAAAGAGCGAGCTTGACCAGTCCGCATTCGCGGCCGCTGCGCTGAATGTCTGGATGCCCGGCTCCACGACCGCGCCCGCCGCGTTGGTCATCGCCGTGTAGGTCAGATGATTCTGTTTCGTGAAGTCCCAGGCGACATAGCCAATCGCCCCGGGCAGGTAGCCGACGAACGTGGCGACACCTTCATTCCCGTTGCCGCCTATCCCTAGCGGCCAGTGAACGCTGGTGCCTTCGCCGACCTTGCGTTTCCATTCGGGGCTCACCTGCGAGAGATAATGCGTCCAGATCAGCGTCGTGCCCGAACCATCGAGACGCCGCACGACAGCGATCGGCGTGTTGGGCATCTTGATCTTCGGATTGAGCCGTACGATGGCCGGGTCGTCCCAGTACAGGATCTTGCCGAGAAAGATCTGGCCCAGCACCTCGCCGTTCAGCATCAACTGCCCGGCCTTGATGCCCGGAAGATTCACGACCGGAACCACGCCGCCGATCGCGGTGGGAAACTGCCGCAAGCCGTCCTTGCTCAATTGCTCGCTCGTGAGCGGAGCGTCGGAGCCGGCGAAGTCGACCGTGTGCGCGACGATCTGCTTGATGCCGTCGGTGGAGCCGGTGCTGCGGTAGATCACCTTGCCGCCGCCGGACTTCTGGTAGGCGGTGGCCCAGTGGGTGTAGAGGGGCGCGGCGAGTGTGCTGCCGCATCCGGTCACGCCGTCGGCGCGGGCCGACAACGTGAAAACGCCGCAAACGAGCGCGGCAATCAGGGGGCGTAATGGTCTCACGAGCCTCTCCCGTTATTCATGTTCTCTGGGAAGTCGCGGAGTCTGTCTGGTCCGCGTACTGTCAATTACAGGATGGTGACAGGCCGGATTCAAATTGAATCCTGCTATCGTGCGGCGGTTTTATGACGAAGCGTTGCGTCTTTATGCGCGAATAGATGATGAGGATAACAAACGAAATCCACCGCATCGAAAAACAGGCTGAGCCGATCGATTTCCGCAGAGGAAAACGCGCGAACGAAGCCGCATTGTCTGCAACGAATCTTTCACAAACTTTCGCTACGGTAAGCGGGATTGACCCCAAGTTCGTCTTGACAAAACGCTTGTAATTCCTTTCGGAGACGCTACAGATGGCCATCAATACCCTTCGCCCGGCATTTTGCGGCGCCTGTTTTGCCGCGCGTCCTTCCCGTCTTGCCATTGCCGCTGCTCTGGTTTGCGCCAGTGCAGGCGCAGCCGCTGCCTCGCAAGACACCAACGCATTTTTCGGCGGTTCGGACCTGCTCGTCGTGAGCCGCAGTGTCTACGACAATGTGTCGGGCAACGTTACCCCCGGCATGACGCTGCCGCCCAATTGCAATAGCGCGCAGGCGAGCTGCCCCACGGGCGGCGCGCCCACGGACGGCACCTATCCGGCTGTCTGGAACAACGTGCTCTACGATCCGAGCTTCGGCATCACGGCGCGCATTTTCCTCGACACCATTACGCCGGGCGGCCAGGTCGTGCACACGCTGGAAGTGCCCAACAGTCTGCATCCGGGCCATGGCCACGACCAGCTCGTGACGAGCTTCAGCTCCAAGTCCGAACTCGCGCTCAACCTCTCGAGCGACGGCCGCTACCTGACGTTCATGGGCTACGTTGCGCCGGTCAACACGATCGACGTATCGAACTCGAATACGCCGGGCGCGATCGATCCGACGAATCCGGACGGTCAGGCGTTCTATCGCGCGGTGGCGCGGCTCGATGCCGAAGGGCACTTCTCCTTTACGGAGACGAATGCATACAGCGGCAATAACGGCCGCGCCGCATTGCTCAACAACGGCAAGGACAACGGCGAAGGCAACGGCTTTTACTACACGGTGGGCAACGCAGGCAACGGATCGAACCCGCAGCCGGCAGGCGTGATTCTCGGGGCGGGTGCGCAATTCATCGCGGCGACGCACCAGCATGAGGCGCAGCAAACGCCGGGCACGCCCACGCCGCTCGCGAGCTTCTCGGTCACGCAACTTGGTGCGAAGGCCGACAAGGTGGGCAAGGACGACAACTACCGCGGGCTCACCGTCTTCAACAACGTGGTGTACTTCACGAAGGGCAGCGGCAGCAACGGCGTGAACACGGTGTATTTCGTCGACACCACGGGCAAGGCGTGCCCCTCGGGCGGCGTAGGCGTGCCGGTGGCGGGCGCGAAACTGCCGTCCAACCCGCTTGCGTACGACGCCTCCACGTTGACGACCAGCGGCTTGCCGAGCAACGTATGCGTGCTCGCGGGCTTCCCGGCTACGCCGAACAAGACGGCGACGACGCTTTCGTACCCGTTCGGCCTGTGGTTCGCCGACGCGAATACGCTCTATGTGGCCGACGAGGGCGATGGTTATTCGGGCGGTACGGATCTGTACACGCACGCCGCGCAGCAGACTGGCGCGGGCCTGCAGAAGTGGGTGTACAACGCCGGAACGAAGTCATGGAAGCTCGCCTACACGCTCCAGAACGGCCTGAATCTGGGGACTTCGTACACCGTGGCCGGTTATCCGATGGGCACGAACAGCGCGACCAGCTTGCCGTGGTCGCCCGCCACCGACGGCCTGCGTAACATCACGGGCCACGTCGGGCAGGACGGCACGGTCACGATCTGGGCGATCACCTCGACGGTGAGCGGCAACGGCGATCAGGGCGCGGACCCGAATCGCCTCGTCGCTGTGCGCGACGTGCTGCGCAACACCACGGTTTCGGGTGCTGCGAACGAGCGCTTCGTGACGCTGCGCAACGCGGGCTTCGGCGAAGTGCTGCGTGGGGTGTCGCTTGCGCCGGGCAGCCAGTTCGGCAAGTGGTTCTGATTGCTGCATAGTCTTCCGGGAACGGCCGGGCGTGCGTAGCGCCCGGCCGTTTTTTTCTCATCGCGGCGTGCGCGCTACTGGCTGTTGAGTTTCGCAACGAGTGGGCCGAACACGTCGCTCAACGCGGTCGTGCCGAAGCGCCGCTCGCTGCGGCTCGCTTCGACGTCGATGCGGCCGGTGTTGTAAACGTCGTACAGATCGGTGATGAGCCGGCCGTGTTTCTCGCTGAGTCCGGCTTTGAGAAGCATGGGCGCCCACGCTTCGCGCGGCAGCGCATGAGGCGTGATCGTGCGGCCGCTCGCAACGCTCAGTGCCGCCGCGATGTCGTTCACGCTGACCCTCTGCGGTCCTTCGATGCTCACGATTCTCGGCGCGCCGGACTGATGCGATTCGAGCAGCAGCCCGGCGCTCGCTGCGCCGACGTCCTGCGCAGCGACCGTGGGAAAGCGGCGCTCCAAAGGCAGATGGAGGCTCGGCAGCGTACCTGTTGCGAGCGCGCCGGGAATGAACGCCGCCCAGTTCTGCATATGTTCCGCCGAGCGCAGCAACACCAATTGCGTAGCAATGGGTTTCAGCTGCTTTTCCAGGTAGTGATAGAGCCGCGTGATGCCCGTATTCAACGGCAGCTCCGCGCCATAATCGGAAATGGCGAGCAGCGTGGCGGGCGGGTTTTCGCGCAGGGCATCGGTCGCGATGTCGATCATCGTACGCATGGTCGTTTCGGGATCCGTATCACCGGATGGAACGGGGCATAGCAGATGGACGGCGTGAGCGCCCTTGATCGCGGCCGAAACCGATTGCGCGTCGGTCAGATCGGCGAGCGCGATTTCGCAGCCCAGCGCCGCGAGACTCTCGCCCAGGCGGGCGTGGCGCACCACGGCGCGCACGGGCTTGCCCGCACGGCGCAACGCGGCGGCGGTGACACGCCCGGCTTTTCCCGATGCTCCAAAAATCACGAACATGATCGCTTTCTCCTGGTGTGCGTGGTCTGCGTCATCGTAGGCAGACGCACGCCGCATGGCGCGCAGGAACGGATGGCGTTGCGCAGAAACGGATGATTGAATACGTCCACCATTGCGCGGTGCGCGAGCGTCGCCGTAATCCAGTAAACTGGCCGCAAACATCGCACGAATTCCCGCACGGCTTGAGCGTCGAAAAGGATTGCCATGAGCGCACTGACTGCAGATTCGAACCGGCACGCTGGAACGAGCGTCATCCTGCGTTCGAGCGCCGGATTGGGCTGGCAGGGCGGTGGCGCCGAACTGCTGCGTGTGAGCGCGGGGCAGCATCGCTTTCCCGCGATGGGGTATCACCGCATCGGCATTCATGTCGGCACGCCGGTGCGTGCGCGATGCGCGTGCGACGGCCGCCGTCAAGCGCGGCTTCAGGCGCACGGCGATGCGGATGTGGTGCCCGCCGGGGTCGAAGGCGAATGGACCGATGACGCGGACTGCACGATTCTGCGCGTGTGGTTCGACGACCGCTTCGTGCGATCGATTGCGGAACAGATGGAGAACCCGCAGGGCAAGCGCGAGATCCGGCCGTCTCTCCAGTTGCGCGACCCGCGCATCAATTCGCTGGCGGGCGCGCTGCTGGCCGAGATCGATGCGGGAACGGCTTGCGACCCGCTATTCGCCGAGAGCATTTCCACGGCAATGGTCGTACGGCTGCTCGGCGGCACGGGCGCATCAGAAGGCCGGGGCGCAGCCGTGCTTGCGGCACCCAAGGCGGCACGCGTGACCGACTACATCGAGAGCCATCTCGATCAACGCCTCACGCTCGGCGAACTCGCCGCGCTCGCCGACCTGAGCGTGCCGCATTTCAAGGCCCTGTTTCGCGAAACGCTGGGCATGCCGGTGCATCAATATGTCGTGCGGCGGCGTGTCGAACGCGCGCGGGCGCTGCTCATCGAAGGCAAGCTCAGCCTGAGCCAGGTGGCGCTCGAAGCGGGGTTCGCGCATCAAAGCCATATGGCGCACTGGATGACGCGGCTTCTCGGCGTCACGCCGCGCGCGTTCGCGAAGGGTTCGTGAACGCGGCGAAATCGTGAAGCGTTGAATCGCCGCGGCTGCGCACGTTACCGGTTGACGTCCACCACGAGCCGTCCGCGCACATGCCCGGCGAGCAGATCGCTCGCGGCCGCAATGGCCTCGGCCAGGCCGATCTCTCGCGTAATCGTGTCGAGCTGCTTCAGATCGAGCGTCTCTCCCAACGCGTGCCAGGCCTGCTGCCGATGCGCGAATGGACGCGTGACGCTATTGATGCCGAGGAGGCTCACGCCGCGCAGAATGAATGGCGCGACCGTCGCGGGAAGATCCATGCCTTGTGCGAGGCCACAGGCAGCCACCGCTCCATCCGCACGCAGGCTCGCGCAGACATTGGCCAACGTGTGACCGCCAACCGAATCGATCGCGGCTGCCCAGCGTTCTTTTTGCAGCGGGCGGCCCGGCTCCGATAGCGAGGCGCGGTCGATGACTTCGACGGCGCCGAGCTGCTTCAGATACCCGGCCTCTTGCAGCCTGCCGGTCGACGCCACGACGCGATAGCCTCGGCGCGTGAGCAGTGCGATGGCAAAGCTGCCCACGCCGCCGCTCGCGCCCGTGACGAGCACGTCGCCGTGCGCGGGCGTGATGCCGTGCCGTTCCAGCGCGAGAATACAGAGCATGGCCGTGTATCCGGCCGTGCCGACGGCCATCGTTTGCCGCGGCGTGAAGCCCGCCGGCAGCGGAATGAGCCAGTCGCCCTTGACGCGCGCCTTCTGCGCCAGGCCACCCCAATGTTGTTCGCCAACGCCCCAGCCGTTGAGCACGACCGCGTCGCCCGCCGCGTAGGCAGGGTTCGCGCTTTGCGCGACCGTCCCCGCGAAATCGATACCGGGAACCATTGGAAAGCTGCGCACGACCGGGCCTTTGCCCGTGATTGCGAGGCCGTCCTTGTAGTTCAGCGTGCTGTAGCCGACGTCGACGAGCACGTCGCCTTCCGGCAGGCGCGCGTCGTCGAGTTCGGTAATGCGTGCTTCATACGATCCGGATTCCTTATCAACGAGAATGGCCTTGAACATGATGGATCTTGCTCCTGAAACAGTAAACGGCTGGCGTTGCCACGGGCTCACGCGCGCGGCAACCCCGCGATGAAACCTCTAAAAAATGTATCGAGTGGAGCCGCGCTGCGCACGAGTCTGGCGCGCAGCACGGCGCCTTCCCAGCCTATCCAGAAGAAAGCGGCCAGCGACGCAAGGTCGATCCGCTTTGCGAGTACGCCTTCGCGCTGGGCCTCGTGCAGGCAGGCCACGATGCGCGCTTGCCAGCCCTGCAGAATGCGTTCGAGCGTGTCGCGGAAGTCGTCGGGCAGGATGTCCACTTCTACGCCGAGGTTGCCTACGAGGCAGCCGCGTGTATAGCGGTGGCGGGCCATGCCTTTGCTGGCGTCGTCGACGAAGGCGCCGAGCCGCTCCAGGGCAGGGCGCGTGTCGTCCTGCAGCCAACGGTCGAGCTTCGCACAGAAGTATGCGTCGTACGCGGTCATCAACTCGCGCCCGAAGGCTTCCTTGCTGTCGAAGTAGTGATAGAACGAGCCCTTGGGAATGTTCACCCGCTTGAGCAGGGCATCCAGCCCCGTGGCCGCGAAGCTCTGTTCGGTCAGCATTTCCATGCCGGCGCGAAGCAGTGTTTCGCGTGTGTCGGCGTGCGCGCGCGGGTCTTTCGGCGGTCTGCCGCGGCGCGGTTTGGCGATGGTCGGTTCCATCTCGCCGATATTAGACCGATCGTCTATAAAATTCAAGCGCGCCGTTGTGTTCGGGTTGCTAGTGGGCCAGCGCTTCCAGTTCTCCTCGCAGCACGCCCCACAACGTGCGGGCGGCCAGCAGGAGCAGCAGCGGCGTGACCGTCGCGAGCAGAAAGATCGCGATGCCATGCGTGACGGGGCCCGGCGCATGATCGGCGTAACGCTCGGCGCAACTCACCGAGCCCGCGAGCGGAAAGCTCACGGCCCACCACGAGAGCCGGAAAGGGCAGGTGATCGCGAGATAGCGCAACCGGCCGACGAGCACCGTGAGCAGGAACAGCGTGAGCATGTAGAGCGCGTCGGCGAAGCGGTCCACTTCGCCCGTCACGGTCACATAGGCCGAGAAGCCCACGGCGAACGGCGCGAGCAGAATGAGGAGCGTCGGCTGCAGATTGTTGGCCATGGGCTCCTCGAACATGAGACGCGAAAAAATCAGCGTGAAGAGCGGCACGGCGAAAAAGAGCCCCACGGCGAGCGCGAGCATCAGGACGCCATCTATGCCCGTGATCTGGATGGCGGGCGTGGCGAGCGGGATGTCGATGAGCCCGACGACGGGCACGATCCACGCGGGCGTGGCGTGGGACGGCTGCTGACGCTGACTGAGCCAGCGCATGATGACGAACCACGCAAACACGATCATGCCGATCGTGCCGACGATCCACATCGCGCGCGCGAACGGCACGCTCACGTCGGCAAGCGGGATGGGCAGCAGAAGCAGGCTGATGAACAGGGTCCCGAAGAGATTGCCCGCGATGGGATGATTGAATTCGGCTTTCACGGCATCGGGTCCGGTGACCCATTTCACGGCGTAGCCGAAACCGATCATCAGGAACGCCAGCACGGCGAGCACGCCGATCAACTGGGCGATCCACAGCGGCATGCCGTACATGCGGTGCGCAAGCCGCCACGCCGACGAGAGCCCGGCAAGCCCCATGACCGAGCCGAACAGCGCTACGGGCAGGTAACCGAGTCGTCCGGCTTGCGCGGCCGCCTTGGGGCTGCCAAATGAGGCCGGCGTATCGAGATCGCTCATGCGTGGCTCCTGGCCGTTTGAAAACGCGCTGCTGGATGTTTTCAAATATATGCAATGCGAAATATTCGTGGCGACTTCACGCCACACGCGATCATAGCGGCCTGATCGCGTCGGCGCGCTTACGCGAGTTCGCGCGCCTTGATCGTGTCGCTGGCGCGCACGAAATTGCCGGCGCCCAGATGGTGAATCGTGTGCAGATCTGCGTTGCTGCTGTCGAGTTCCCAGTGGCCATTGCGGAAGGCGCGCGGGTCGGCCGCGGCGGCGATCACTTCGGCGAAGCACGTATCGTAGGCGTCTTCGGTGTGCCGTTCGGGAATCAGGCGGCATTCCATCCACGCGGAGCAACCTGCTTCGAGCAGGGGCAAGCCGAGCGTCGGGCCCGTAATGGCGGCGATCTCGAAGCGCTGGAACTTGTCGGTCTCGCGGCCGCTCACGTTGCCCACGGCGTAGGTCAGATCGATTGCGGCGGCGCCCGGAATGATCACGCCGAACGTGCCGCTCGCGTCGATGAGTTCGCGCGTGAACGTTCGCTTGTCGATCACGATGGCGATGCACGGCGGCGTGAATTCCACGGGCATCGACCACGCGGCCGCCATGATGTTGCGGCGCTCGCCGTCGCTGCTGGTGACGAGCACCGTGGGGCCGTGATTGATGAGGCGGCTCGCGTGTTCGAGCGCCACGGGCGTGAAAGTGGAGAGGGTTCGCATCGGGTGCTGGAATCGCTGTGGGTCGGAACCCGAGCGACTTTACCTCAGAAAGCGCAGGCGTGCGGCGAGACGCCATCACGCTGGCGGCAAATTCGCCTGCAGATAAATCGACATCGGCGTTTGCAACGGCAGGCTCGCGGCTGCGCCGCGGTTGTAGTGGGCGAGGATCACCTCCACGGCGCGCACGGCTTCGACGAATGGGCTTTGGTCCAGCACGGCGTCCATCACGCCTTCGGCGAGCAGCGAGCGGCTGATCGCGGTGAGTTCGTGGCCGATCAGGACGGTTGCGTGCTCACGCTTGAGCGCCTTCAGCGCGCGCACAATGCCTTCGTCGCCCACCGAAAGGTTGTAGATGCCGCGTAATGCCGGGTACTTTTTAAAGGCGTCGCGCGTGAGGCGTTCGGTCGAGGCGGCGTCTTCGCGGCTTTCCACCGTGGCCACGACTTCGCAGGCCGGAAAGCGGCTGCGCAGCACCGAGCGGAATGCGCCGTCGCGCTCCTCGTGGCCGAGGTAGGTGCGCAGGCCCGCGATGACCATGACCTGGCCGCCCGCATCGCCCAGAAAGCGGCCCATCAGTTCGCCCGCCGTGCGCCCCGCGCAGCGGTTGTCGATACCGACGTAAGCGAGGCGGCCCGTGTCGGGCAGATCGCTCGCAATCGTGACGAGCGGCATCTTGCGCGCCACGCGCGAGAGCGCGTCCACCACCACGGGATGCTCGTACGCCACGACGATCATGGCGTCCGCTTTCTGCGCGGCGCGCTCGATTACGCGCGCGAGCGACTTCGGTTCGAGGTCGTCGAAGAACGTGAGCTGACACATCACGCGGTAGGTTTCGAATGACTTCTGCGCCAGTTCGAAGCCGTGACGCAAGGCGATGTAGTAGGGCGAATCGGGCTTCTGCGTGACGATGGCGATGCGCAGCCAGCGCACGGACACTTCGTCGAGCGCCCGATCCATCTTGAGCTTGCGCGCCCATTCGAGTACGCGCGCTTCCTTGTCGCGCGCCACGCCGCCTCGCCCGTTCAACACACGCTCGACCGTGGAATAGCTCACGCCCGAGGCCTTCGCGACGTCTTCCATCGTGGGTTTGCGTCTCGTGCTCATGCGTGCTTTCCGTGCTTTTCATTAGAGGATTCGTTTTGAGGATTTCTCCTCAAGAATCCGTTTGAGAGCGGAAATTCATTCAACTACATTCTAAGCGTCCTGCACGGGCATCGACACTACAAAACTGGAGACATCCCCATGAACATGACGAGATTTCGCGTGGGCCGCGTGTGCGCGGCCGCGCTCGCGGCAGTGGCGCTCAGTAGCGGATTCGTGGTGCATACGGCGCGCGCCGAAGAGCGCTTCGTGATGGTGAGCCATGGCTCGGATTCGAACGTGTGGTGGAACACCGTGAAAAACGGCATGCGCGATGCGAGCGAAGATTTCGGCGTGCCCGTCGATTACCGCAATCCGCCCACGGGCGACACCGGCGACATGGTGCGCATTCTCGAGCAGGCCTCGGCGCGCAATTACGCGGGCGTCATCACCACCGTGCCGAATCTGGAGATGATCCAGACGGGGCTGGCAGGCGTGAAAGCCAAGCACATTCCGCTCATCACGATCAATGGCGGCCCGGAGGCGGGCATGAAGCTCGGCGCGATCCTGCACATCGGTCAGCCCGAATACGAAGCCGGCAAGGCCGCGGGCGAGCGTGCGAAAGCGGCCGGCATTCACGACTTTCTCTGCGTGAATCACGGCGCGGACATCCAGGCGCTGTGGGACCGCTGCAAGGGCTTTGCGGACGCCATCGGCGCCGACTACAAGAAGTCCACGCTGGATAGCGGCGAAGACCCGACCGTCATCGAAAGCAAGGTGGCCGCCTTTCTGCGTTCGCATCCCAACACCCAGGCGATTCTCGCGCTCGGCCCCGATCAGGCCATGGGCGTGCTGCGCGGCGTGAACGACGCGGGCAAGGCCGGCAAGCTCTATGTCGCGACGTTCGATCTTTCGCCGGACATCCTCAAGGCGATTCAGGCCGGGCAGATCCAGTTCGCCATTGATCAGCAGCCCTGTCTTCAGGGCTACCTCTCGGTGGCGGCCATGGCGATCGCGGTGCGCGACAAGACCCATGACGCGGCCCATATCGTCGCCGCGCTCAAGGACGAGAGGAAAGTCGCGGCGCGTCTCGCGAAGTACGACCTCAAGCCCGTTTATACCGGTTCGACGGTGAGTTCCGGCCCGAGCTTCGTCACGCGCGACAACCTCGCGCCCGTGCAGAAGTACGCGGGTTCGTACCGGTGAAGGCAGGCATGGAAGAGACCCTCTCGCGCGGAGCACGGCCAATGAACATCGACATGAATGCGTGGTACCGGGTCGAAATCGACCGCAAGCGCCTCAAGGCGTTCTCCACTCGCACCGACGCGCGCGGGCTGCTTCAGGTGGGCGGTTTCCTCGCGCTCGTCGCGGCGACCGGCGTGCTCGCGTGGCACTCGCTCGGCACGGCGTGGGCGATTCCGGCCTTCTTGCTGTACGGCACGGTGTTCGCGTTCAGCGAGGCCGCGGCGCACGAACTCGGGCACGGGACCGCGTTCAAGACGCGCTGGATGAACGAAGCCGCTTACTGGATCATCTGCTTCATGTCGTGGCGCGAGCAGGTGTACAGCCGCTGGCTGCATGCGCGGCACCACACCTTCACGCATCTGACCGCCGAGCCATATAAGGATCCCGAACTGGCGTTCAAGCGGCCGCTCAGCTACGTGAAGCTCGTGACGGACTTCTTGCGCATTTCGCATGGCATCCAGTTTCTTGGCGCGATCGTGCTGCACAGTTTCGGCATCGTCACGCAGGGCGCGAAGGAGGTGGTGCCGGAGGCCGAGTACCGCAAGATGTGCGCGAATTCACGCGTGCTGCTCGCGTGCTACGTGGCCGTGTTCGCCTGGGCGATCGTCGCGCATAGCTGGCTGCCGATCCTGTTCCTGTTCGTCTCGCGCGCCTATGGCACCTGGCTGCACGAACTCTGCGCGCTCACGCAGCACACGGGGCTCAAGGAGAATGTGCTCGATCACCGCGTGTCGAGCCGTACGGTGATGCTCAATCCCGTGGTGCGCTTTCTCTACTGGAACATGAACTATCACATCGAGCATCACATGTTTCCGAGCGTGCCGTTTCATGCGCTGCCCGGTTTTCATAACGCCGTGGCCTCGCAAATGCCGAAGCCTTATGCGGGATTGTGGCCCGCGTGGTGCGAGATTCTTGCGATTTTCGCGCGCCAGCAGCGCGATCCCGAGTATGTGGTCGTGCGCGAACTGCCGGTAGGCAAACGTGGTGATGCGGTGGCCTAGCCGCGCAGGACCGCAAACACGCGGAGGGAGATCGAATCAGGAAACCCGAGCGCCGTTCGCGTTGGCGGCGCGGCGGCCGAAAGCCTGGCGGACCCAGCTTTGCGCGTTCACCACCAGCAGGCCGAGCAGCACGAGCGCCGAGCCAATCAGGAACGCGGGCTCCACGCGCTCGCGCAGCAGCGCGACGCCGAACGCCACACCGAACAGCGGCGTCATGAACGACAGGATGCCGAGGCGCGCGGCCAGATAGCGGCGCAGCAACCAGAACCACACGAGATAGCTCACGAACGAAACAAGCAGGGTCTGGAATGCGAGGGAGGCCAGCGCGAGCGGCGTGCCGTGAAAGTGCGCCTGGCCGGTCAGGAACGCGAACGGCACCAGCACGACGAAAGCGCCCGCCAGTTGGTAAAAGAGCGTTTGCGTGGCGGGCGCCTCGCTCAGGCGGCTCGTCCGCACGACAACGGTGGTGAGCCCCCATGCCGCGCCCGCGCAAAGGCCCATGAAGTCGCCGAGCAGCCACAACGGCGAGCCCGGTATGTCGGCGCCCAGCAGCGCGGGGCCGAGGAACGTGATGGCGATGCCCGTGAAGGCGATCGCAATGCCGCCCCATTGCAGCCGCGCGAGGCGTTCGTCGGGCAGGCGCAGATGCAGCCCGATGGCCGCGAACATCGGCGCGGTATAGAGAAACACGGCCATGTGCGAGGCGTTGGTCCAGCGCAGGCCCATGGCGACAAACACGAATTCGAGCGCGAACAGGCCGCCCGTGACGAGCCCCGCGCCGCGCGCCACGCCCGGCAGCCAGCGCTCGCGCGAAACGAGCCGGTTGAAGAGCCACACAAGTGCCGCCGCCACGCCCGAACGCAGCCCGATCTGCAGCATGGGCGGGATGTCCCCGGCCACCGCCTTGATCGCGACCTGTTGCAGACCCCATGCGAGGCAGAGCGCCAGCATGATGGCCACGGCCGTTGCGTCGACTTGCTTTCTCATTGCGGGCTCACTGATTTGAAGGATTCGGCTGAAGTTTGGTGGCAGTGGGCGTAGTATTGATGCGACGGGATGCGCGCATATAGCGCAAAACTGACAATCGATAGCCCCAGACCGCCATGCCCAAAACACCTGTCCGTGCTCGCCCGGCGCGCTATCTGCGCCTGCCGCCCTTCACCGACGTGCTGCCCACGCCCGTGTTTTTCCGCATGGAGCACATGCCTTCGCACGCCACCTATCCGCAGATGTGCCACCCGTGGGGCGAGTTCGTCTACGCGTTCAGCGGCACGACCGAAGTGAAGGCGGGGGACGAGCACTACATCACGCCGCCGCATCTCGGGCTCTGGATCGCGCCGGGCACCGAGCACGTGGGCTTCAACGAGCAGGAGACCGTGCATTGCTCGGTCTACATCAGCCGCGACCTGTGCACGCGCATGCCGGCAACGAGCTGCGCGGTGATGGTGTCGCCGCTCGTGCGCGCGATTCTCGAGCATCTGCGCGTGACGCCGGCCCAGGAGGAGGGCGAAGCGCAGCGCGCGCGTCTGTTGCGCGTGCTCGTGGATCAGCTGTCGACCTGCGCGACCACGGGCAGCTTCGTGCCGCACACCGAAGACGCCGATCTCAATGCGATCCTCCAGGTGCTGCGCCAGAATCCCGCCGACAATCGCTCGCTTGCGGAGCTTGCCGATGCATTTCACATGAGCGAGCGCACGCTCATGCGCCGCGCGCAAAACGAGCTGGGCATGTCGTTGACGGAATGGCGCCAGCGCATCCGCCTCGTCAACGCGCTGCCGATGCTGCATGCGGGGCGCAGCGTCGAGGCCGTGGCGCTGGATCTGGGGTACGCCACGTCGTCGGCTTTCATCGCAATGTTCCGACGATTGACGGGCACGAGTCCCGGGCAGTTCGTGGCGCGCACGCGTTGAGCATAGGGTCGCGCGCAACGCTTACCAACCCTCACGAAACCCCACAAAACCCTAAAGATTCCCCGTGCGCGCGCCGTTAGAGCGGGCATGAAAGCCCTACTCACCCAAACCGACGCACGCTTCATCCTGTCGATCGCCCTCGAGCTGGCCGAGAGCCAGGCCGCCGCGGCCGGGGTTCAGCTCGAATCGGCGGCAGGATCGGCGATTACCGACGACGTGATCGTCGCCACACTCTCGCAGTTCGCACCGACCGTGACGATCGACGAGTTTTACGGTCTGCTGGACCGGCCCGAGGTGCTGCACTGAGCGGCGGCGCGGCTGAATAAAGCAAGCGGGTGCTCATGGCGTGAGCACCCGCGATTTCGTTGTGTAAGCAACGAATCAGGCGTTTGCCTTGCCTAGAACTTCTGACGCAAGCCCACGCTCACGATGGCTTGCGACTGCGTGGCCGACGAGTGGCCGTTGCCCTTGTCGGACACCGAAGCGGTTGCCGCGACCGGATTGCCGGCGGCGTCGAGCGTCATGCCCGATGCATGCTGGTAGCCCGCCAGCAGGTACACCGTCGAGCGCGTCGAGAGATCGTAAGTCGCACCCACTGAAACGTTGTGGTACTGCGCATCTTGATCCACGCCTTCCACGGCGCTGCCGCGCGTATAGCTGTAGCCCGCGAACAGATGCGTGCGCGGCTGCACGTTCCACTGCGTGAAGATGCCCGCGATATTGAAGATCGCATTGCCAGCGAACAGCGAATTCGCGCCCGAGCGATATTGCACGTTGCTGTAGTTCACGCCGACCACGGCGGGACCGAAGTCCCACGTCGCGCCCGCGGCCACCACCTGTTGCGATTGCGCGCTCGCATAGCCTTCGTTGATCGACGAGTTGAACGTGCCGTCGTACGTGCCTTGCCACTTGCCGTAGGTGGGATCGTCGAGGCCGGTCTTGCTGTTGTCCGAGCGCTCATACCCCACGCCCATGCGCAGCGGGCCGTTCGTATAGCCCGCGCCCACGCTCCAGGTGTTCTTGCGCTTCATGCTGCCCGCCTGGCCGCCGAAACCGTACAGCGCGCCGAATGTGAAGCCCCCGTAGTTCGCGCTCGTGTACTTGATCGAGTTGTCCACGCGCGTGGTCTGGTCGAGGTCGTCGATGTCGCCCGGATGCGCGCCGAAGCCGCCGATGAAGTTCACGGGCGCGACCGGCCCGACGAAGTCGTCGAGCGAGGTGTACTGGCGGCCCATGGTGAGCGCGCCGTAACGCTGGTCCGAGAGGCCCACGAAGGCCTGACGGCCGAACAGGCGCCCGCTCTGGCCCGAGGTGCCGTTCGTGATGTCGAAGCCGTCTTCGAGCAGGAAGATGGCCGCGAGCCCGTTGCCCAGGTCTTCCTTGCCCTTGATGCCCCAGCGGCTGCCCGAGAGGTTGCCGGTGGAGAGGCCCACGTTCGAATGGCCCGTGTAAGCGCCGGTGGTGCCGGTGCGCTCGTTGCTGCGATACGTGATGCCGGCGTCGGCAATGCCATACAGCGTGACCGAGCCTTGCGCCGATGCGATGCCGGCGAGCGAGAACAGGACTGGTGCGGCGAGCAGGTGTTTTCTCATCATTTGTTGTATCAACGTCTAAAGATCGCCTGTTGAGCGATTTCTGGTTTTGCGCGCACACGCCTGCGGTCTCGCGAACGAGACCGCAGGCATGAAACGCGGGGAGGGAAAAGTGCTGCGCGGGGCGCGTTAGCGCTTGAGCGTTGCGCCAGGCGGCAGCCCCGGCGTGCTCACGGTGATGGTCTTGCGGACCTTCGCGACGTCTGCGGCGCTCACTGGCGCGCCAGTGTTGCCCCAGCTCGCACGCACGAAGGTGGACACGTCGGCCACTTCCTGGTCGGACAGACGCCAGCCGAACGGCGGCATCGTGAACGACGACGGCGCGGATTGCGTGCCTTCGAGCGCGCTGCCTGCTAGCAGCACGTGAATCAGCGAAGTGGGGTCCTTGCCCTGCACGACCGGGTTGCCGCCGAGCGCCGGGAAGACGCGCGTGTAGCCGCGTCCGTCGCTGCGGTGGCAGGCCATGCAGTTGTCGCGATAGACGGCTGCGCCGCGTGCGCTCGCGTCGCCGTTTTGCAGCTTGTGCGCGGCCACGGGATCGTAGGCGTACGCGGTTTCCTTCGGGTCGCTGGAGGGCAGCGTCTTGAGGTAGCGCGCGATGGCGAGCAGGTCCGCGTCGTTCATGTGCTGCATGCTGTGCTGAACCACGTCGGTCATGCCGCCGAAGGCGGCCGTATGCAGATTGCGGCCCGACTTGAGGAACTGCACGATGTCGTCCTCGCTCCAGTTGCCGAGGCCCGTGCGCGGGTTGCCGCGCAGACTGGAGGGGACCCAGCCGTCGATCGGGCCGCCGCCTGCGAGGAAGTCGTCGCCTTCGAGGTCGGTGAGCGCGAGTTCCTGCATCGTGCGTGCGCGCGGCGTGTGGCACGCGCCGCAGTGGCCGAGGCCCTGCACGAGATACGCGCCGCGCGCGACGATCGCATCGTTGTAATGCGAGCCGTCGAACGCCTGCACCTTCGGCGCGAACAGCACGCGCCAGGCGCCGAGCGGCCAGCGCATCGAGAGCGGCCATGGAATGTCAACGGCGCGGTTCTGCGCCTGCACGGGCCCGACGCCATGCATGAAGTACGCGTAGAGCGCCTTCATGTCGTCATCGGAGAGCCGCGCGTACGAGGGATAGGGCATCGCGGGGTAGAGCGTTTCGCCATTCGGTCGCACGCCCTGGCGCACCGCCCTGGCGAAGTCGTCGTAGCTCCACTTGCCGATGCCGCTCCGGGCGTCGGGCGTAATGTTGGTCGAGTAGATCGCGCCGATCGGCGTGTCGAACTTCAGGCCGCCCGCGAAGGGCTTGCCGCCCAGTGTCGTGTGGCAGGCAATGCAGTCGCCGGCGCGGGCGAGGTATTCGCCATGCGCGACGAGCGCGGCGTTCGGTTGCTCAGCCGCGTGCGCCGAAAATGCCATGAAAGCCGCATACGTAAAAGTTGCGCGCGCAACGTTCGCGCACATCAAAAAAATATTCTTCTTCATGCGGCTCCTCACACGCTCACCAGGGGGCCGGGGTTCTTCAGATACTGGTTGCGAATGGCTTTCGCACTCCAGTAGGCGAGGGCGGCGACGAGGCCGGTCGGGTTG
Source organism: Paraburkholderia sp. EG287B (assembly GCF_040965595.1). NCBI lineage: Bacteria > Pseudomonadati > Pseudomonadota > Betaproteobacteria > Burkholderiales > Burkholderiaceae > Paraburkholderia > Paraburkholderia sp. EG287B. The sequence goes on along the minus strand of NZ_JBFRCG010000027.1, from coordinate 13,026 downwards.
TACCCGATCCCCTGCGGGAACGCGGAGGCGCCCATCACGAACACATTGGGCACATCCCAGCTCTGCAGATAGCGGTTGATGACACTGGTGTTCGGATCGGTGCCCATCACGGCACCGCCCACGAGGTGAGTGGTCTGATAGCGGCGCGAGTCGAAGTGCACGCCGAATTCGCGCGTGTAGACGTTGATGGCCTTCGGGCCCATCGCCTCGGCGATCTTCTGCATCTGGCCCGTCACGTACTGCGCCATCTTGATGTCGTTGTCCTTCCAGTCGAAGGTCATGCGCAGGAGCGGCTGGCCGTACGAATCGCGATAGGTCGGATCGAGGTCGAGGTACACGTCGCGGTACGACATGTTGGAGCCGTGCGCGTCCATCGAAATGGTGTGCGCGTAGTGGTCCTTCACGGCCTTCTTCCACCCGGCGCCCCAGTTCGGCGTGCCCGCGGGCGTGGCGATGCCGCTGATCGGCTTCACCCCCGCCTGGTTCACCCAGAGCGGCGAGCCGCCCACGAACCCGAGCGGCCCGTGGTCGAAGTTGTCGGCGTTGAAGTCGTCCACGGCCACGCCGTTGCCGCCCGCGCCGATGAACGGATTCGTCCACGTGTCCTTGTCGAAGAACGCCGTGATGGTCGAGAGGTTCTGGTACGCGAAGTTGCGGCCCACCACGCCTTCGCCCGACACCGGGTCATAGGGCTTGCCGATGCCCGAGAGCAGCAGCAGGTGCACGTTGTGATACTGGAACGCCGAGACGATCACGAGGTCCGCAGGCTGGAACACTTCCTGGCCTGCCGGATCGATATACGTCACGCCCGTGGCGCGCTTTTTGGTGTCGTCGAGTTCGACGCGCAGCACGTGGCATTTCGAGCGCAGTTCGAAGTGCTTTTCCTGCTTCAGCGCGGGCAGGATGTTGAGATTCGGCGAAGCCTTCGAGTACATGTAGCACGCGTAACCGCTGCAAAATCCGCAGAAGTTGCACGGGCCCATCTGCACGCCGTAGGGGTTCGTGTAGGGCCCCGACGTGTTCGCCGAAGGCAGGCGGTAGGGATGCAGGCCGAGAGACTTCGACGCGTCGAAGAAGCGCTGCGCCGAATAAGTATTCAGTTGCGCGGGCAACGGGAAATTGTCGCTGCGCGCGGCTTCGAACACATTGCCGTCGCCGACCACGTTGCCCTTCACCTTGTACGCCTGGCCCGAGGTGCCGAACACCTTCTCCGCGAAGTCGAAGTGCGGCTCCAGTTCGTCGTAGGTGACGCCGTAGTCCTGGATCGTCATGCCTGCGGGGATGAACTTCTTGCCGTAGCGCTCTTCGTAGTGGCTCTTCAGGCGCAGCTCTTCGGGCGTGATGCGGAAATGCACGCCCGACCAGTGCAGGCCCGCGCCGCCTACGCCTTCACCGGGCAGAAACGCGGCGAGCTGGCGGTAGGGCAGGGCCGTGTCGTTCACGCCGTGGCGGATCGAGACAGTGGTCTTCGAAAGGTCGAGAAAGAGCTTCTTGCGGATGTTGTACGTGAGCTCGTCGATGGTGTTGGGGTACGCGCCGTCCGGGTAGGTGTCGCGATACTCGCCGCGCTCGAGCGCCACCACCTTCAGACCCGCTTCGGTCAGTTCCTTCGAGAGGATCGCGCCGGTCCAGCCGAAGCCGACCACGACGGCATCGACGTGAGGTTTCTTGATTGCCATTTACGTACGCTCCCCGTTGATCGAGACCGGGCCGTACGGATAGGGCTTGCCGTTCTGGTTCACGAAATCCATGAAGTCGGCGCGGGCGCCGGGGAAGCCGATCATCTTCCACGCGGCCATGTTGCGGTTGCCGCCGTGGATCGGGTCGCAGAAGTAGCCTTCGCGCGTGTTCTGCAGCAACTGGCCGAAGAACACGGAGGCCGGCACGCCGTCCAGTTCGACCTTGCCCGCTTCGAGCGCGGCCAGCACGCTGTCGCGCGTGCTGGCGTCGAGCGCGTCGAAGTCCTTGCCGTAGGCCTTCGTGCAGTACGCGTTCACGGCCTTGATGCCGAGCCGGTAGATGTCGCGCGGCACGAGCTTCAACTGATAGCCGAGTTCGGGCACGCCTTGCTGGAACGGCCCCTGCATGTACCAGAGCGCGCCGTGGGCGTAGGGCGTGTCCATCTGCCGGTCGATGAATTCGGGCACGCCGGTTTCCAGCGCGCCGGGGCCTTCGGAATCGGCGGGAATCAGACGGTCGGTGGCGGCTTCGACGAAGGCCCACTCGCGCGCGTCGAAGAAGCGCGGCTTGTAGGCGACGGCCTGCGCGGCTTCTGGCCTGGCGTTGGGCGCAGAGGCGGCGCTGCCGGCCGCAGTGGTTTCGCTTGACGGCTGCTTGCCGCCCTCGCAGCCCGCCAGCGCGCCGGCGGGCACGAGCACCGCTGCCGTGCGCAGGAACCCGCGGCGTGTCGTGAGAGGAGATTCAGACATTGTGGGATTCTGTATGAGTTCGGCGCGGTGTGGTTCGGCCGTGTCCGCGTAGCCATCCTGTGCGCTGCGCGTGACATCCGCCGCAGCGGCACGGAACGGAACGGAGATGGTAAATGGAACCGGTTCCACGATTGGAGCGCGATTCTACAATATTCCTTTACGGGGCCGGTGCCGGGCGCGCAAGGGCGGGCGGACCGCGGTTGTCATACCCTCCGAACAAACCCTAACAAATGGAACAAGTTGTTTGACAACTACGGTGGGCCGGTGCTACTGTGCACGGTATTGACAACCCTCCATCCCAAGCACGAGGCCTCATGAACGTGTCCCCGATTGTCGAGAGCGAATTCGCCTCGACTGTGATGGCAGTGCCGCCGCTCGCACGCCGCCCCGACTTCTCCCTCGACGTCGAACAGAACCGCAAGCTGATCCGCCATATGGAAGCAGGCGGTATCCGCACGCTGCTGTACGGCGGCAATGCGAACCTGTACCACGTCGCCGTGAGCGAATTCCGTGAGTTGCTTGACATGCTCGCCGACCTGACCGCGCCCGAAACGCGCGTGATCCCGGCCATCGGTCCCGACTACGGCAAGATGCTCGACCAGGCGCGCATCCTCGCGCAAACGCAATACAAGACGGCCATGGTGCTGCCGCTCTCCGGCTTCACCACGCCCGCAGGCGTCGAAGCCGGTCTCGCGCGTATCGCCGACACCGCCGGCATTCCGCTCACGCTCTATATCAAGAGCGAAGACTATGTCGACGTCGACACGCTCGTGCGCCTGATCGACCGCGGCACGCTCATTGCGGTGAAGTACGCCATCGTGCGCAAGGACCCGGCGAACGATCCGTATCTGCGCCGCCTGCTGGAACGCGTGCCGGCCTCGAAGGTCGTCTCGGGCATGGGCGAGCGTCCGGCGCTGGTCCACGTGCGCGACTTCGGTCTGGCTGCCTGGACCACAGGCTCGGGCTGTATCGCTTCGAGCGCCATCATGGCGCTCCTGAAGGCCGCGAAGGAGGGCCGTGCGGAAGAAGCCCAGCGCCTCTACGATGCCTTCATGCCGCTCGAAACGCTGCGCGACAACATCTCGCTCATCCGCGTGCTGCATGACGCCGTGACGCTCTCGGGCATTGCCGACATGGGTCCGATCCTGCCGCTGCTCTCGCAGTCGCCCGCTGAGGCGCTGCCGGCGATCGGCGACGCGGCCAAGGCGCTGCTCGCGTTCGAGCAGAAGCTGGCCGCCTCGGCCCAGACCGCTAACGCGTAAACCTGCAGATAGCAATTGAACGGAGCGAACATGCAGATTACTGGAGCCATGCTGCTCGGCGCGCAAGCGGTGCGCGGCGAGGCGGGCGAGATGCGCGCCTTCGCGCCCGCGCTCGGCAAGGAGATCGAGCCGTCGTTCGGCCTCGGCGGCAAGGCCGAAGTCGCGCGCGCCTGTGAACTCGCGGCGCAGGCGTTCGACGCCTTCCGCGCCGCGCCGCACGAAACGCGTGCGCGCCTGCTCGAAGCGATCGCCGAACGCATTCTCGGTATCGGCGACGCGCTGATCGAGCGCGCGCATCTCGAATCGGCGCTGCCCAAGGCGCGCCTCGAAGGTGAGCGCGGCCGCACGGTCGGCCAGCTGCGTCTTTTCGCATCGCTCGTGCGCGACGGCCGCTGGTGCGGCGCCGTGCTCGACTCGGCGCTGCCCGAGCGCAAGCCGCTGCCGCGCTCGGACCTGCGCGCGCATCGCGTCCCGCTCGGCCCGGTGGCCGTGTTCGGCGCGAGCAACTTCCCGCTGGCGTTTTCGGTGGCGGGCGGCGATACGGCTTCGGCGCTGGCCGCCGGCTGCCCGGTCGTCGTGAAGGCGCACCTGGCGCATCCGGGCACCTCGGAACTCGTGGGCCGCGCGATCCAGCAGGCCGTGGCTGACGTCGGCCTGCCCGAAGGCGTGTTCTCGCTCGTCTTCGGCGGCGGCAACGAAGCGGGCGAAACGCTCGTGGCGCACCCGGCCATCAAGGCCGTGGGCTTCACGGGTTCGCGCCGCGGCGGTCTCGCGCTTTCGCACATCGCGGCCGCGCGCCCCGAGCCGATTCCGGTCTACGCCGAAATGAGCAGCATCAACCCGATGTTCGTGCTGCCCGCGGCGCTGGCCGCACGCAGCGACGCGCTCGCGCAAGGCTTTGTCGATTCGCTCACGCTGGGCGTGGGCCAGTTCTGCACGAACCCGGGCCTCGTGCTCGCGATCGACTCGCCGGAACTCGACCGCTTCGTGAAGGCGGCGAGCGCCGCGCTCACGCAGAAGCCCTCGCAAAGCATGCTGACGGCCGGCATCGCCTCGACGTATGGCGAAGCGGTAGCGGCGCGCAAGCAGCTGCCGGGCATCGAGAATCTGGCCGAAGGCACGAAGACGGACGCGCATTGCGACGCGCTGCCGGTCCTCTTCAAGGCGAGCGCCGAGCAGTTCCTCGCCCAGCACGCGTTGTCGGACGAGATCTTCGGGCCGACTTCGGTTGTCGTGGCGTGCCGCGACGAAGCCGAACTCGCGCGCGTGGCGGAGCACCTCGAAGGCCAGCTCACGGCGACGCTGCACATCGACCGCGACGACTACGCGATCGCCGCGCGCCTGCTGCCGATTCTCGAGCGCAAGGCCGGCCGCATTCTCGCGAACGGCTTCCCGACGGGCGTCGAAGTCTCGTATGCGATGGTTCACGGCGGCCCGTTCCCGGCCACCTCGGACGCGCGCTCGACTTCGGTGGGCGCGATGGCGATCGAGCGCTTCCTGCGTCCGGTCTGCTACCAGGACCTGCCGGCCGAACTTTTGCCGGTCACACTGCAGAACGACAATCCGCTCGCGCTGTGGCGTTTGCGCGACGGGGAACTGGTGAAGCAGTAATCCCGCGAAAGCGGTCGGGAAAGCGCCTGCAGAAGCCTTGCAGGCGCTTTCTCCAGGCGGATTCCGACAAGAGGCCCACAGTAGCCTCACAAAGAGCCTGACGTTGCTTGACAACTTGATGCGTGGTTCGGCATCCTGTGTCCGGCTTTGAAAATTCAAGAATCAACGGGTCGCGTAGAACAAATTCCATAAACAGATGTGAGGAGATGCGATGTTCGATGGACGCTTGAAGGCCAGCGTGCTGGCCGTGTGTGTGGCGGCCGCCGCGGCGCTCGGCATGAGCGCGGCAAAGGCCGATCCCGTTTCCCTGAACATAGTCGACGTGGCCGGCAACCTGCAGCTCACGCAGAAGGCCTCCGAAGCGTTCAAGGCGAAAAACCCGAATCTCGTCTCCAACATCACTTACACCAACGCGCCCGCACCGCAGTTGCCTGGCAAGATCAAGGCCATGCAGGCCGCCGGCCGCGCCGACATCGATCTCGTGCTGACAGGCACCGACGCGCTCGCCGCCGGCATCGAACAGAATCTGTGGATGAAGCTGCTGCCCGACCAGCAGGCCGCGCTGCCGGGCGTGCTCGACAAGTACGCGCCGGGTCCGCGCAAGATGCAGGACCTGGCGCAAGGCTACGGCCTCGAAGTGTCGTACATGCCGGCCGGTCCGCTGATCGAATACAACCCGGCCAAGGTCGCCAGGCCGCCGCAAACGCCGCAGGAACTGCTGGCGTGGTGCAAGGCGAATCCCGGCAAGCTGATCTATGCACGTCCGGCCAACTCGGGTCCGGGCCGCACGTTCCTGATGGGCCTGCCGTACCTGCTCGGCGACAAGAACCCGCAAGACCCGATCAACGGCTGGGACAAGACCTGGGCGTACCTGAAGGAGCTGAACTCGTGCGTGCCGTACTACCCGGGCGGCACCTCGGCGGTGATGAAGGAGCTGGGCGAAGGCACGCGCGACATGACGGTGACCGTGACGGGCTGGGACATCAACCCGCGCGCGCTCGGCATCGTGCCGGCCGACTTCAAGGTGCAGGCATTCAACAACATGACGTGGGTGAACGACGCCCACTACATGGTCGTGCCGAAGGGCGTTTCGAAAGAGAAGCTCGCGGTGCTGCTCAAGCTCATGAACTTCATGCTCGAGCCGCAGCAGCAGGCCATGACCTATGACGACGGCTACTTCTATCCGGGCCCGGCAGTGAAGGATGTCACGCTGCAGATGGCGCCGAAGGAAAGCCAGGACGTGATCGCGAAGTACGGCCGTCCCGAGTACGCGAAGTGGCTCGCGGCCTATCCGCATGTCCAGCCGCTTTCGGCCCAGGCGATGGTCGCGGCGTTCCAGAAATGGGACCGCGAAGTCGGTTCGCAGAAGTCGCAGTAACGAGAGGAAGAATCAGCAATGGACGGACGGTGCTTGCGTACCCCATTCGGTTTGAGCGCCGTCCGCGTTTCATTCGTACGTAGTTGATGATGTTGGTCAGGAACGTGTCATGAAGCATTCTTTCGATCGTCTGCGTCTCGATTCGGTGTGCCGTAGCTTCACCAGCGCAGAGGGGACGCAGCTCGCCGCGCTGCGCGGCCTCGACCTCGAGATTTGCCGCGGCGAGTTCATCGCGCTGCTCGGGCCTTCGGGCTGCGGGAAATCCACCGCGCTCAATTGCATCGCCGGTCTGCAACCGCTCACGAGCGGCAGCATCTGGCTGGACGACCTGCGCATCGACGTGCTGCCGCCCGAGAAGCGCGGCTTCGGCATGGTGTTCCAGAATTACGCGTTGTTCCCGCATATGACGGTGCTGGAAAACGTCGGCTTCGGCCTGAAAATGCAGGGCGTGCCGCGCGAAGAGGCGAAGCGCCGCGCGCGCGAGGCGCTGCAGCTCGTGCAGCTCGTCGGCCATGAAAACAAGCTGCCGGGCCAGCTTTCGGGCGGCCAGCAGCAGCGCGTGGCGATTGCCCGCGCCATCGTCATCGAGCCGCCGCTCGTGCTGATGGACGAGCCGCTCTCGAACCTCGACACCAAGCTGCGCATCGAAATGCGCGCGGAAATCCGCCGCATTCACGGGCAGCTCGAACGCGCCACGATTTACGTGACCCACGATCAGGACGAAGCGCTTTCGATGGCGGACCGCATCGTCGTGATGAGAGAGGGCGTCGTGCAGCAGGTCGCGACGCCGAAGGAAGTGTATAGCCGCCCCTCGAATCTGCACGTTGCGCGCTTCATGGGCTTTCGCAACGTGCTGCCGTTCGCCATTACGGGCGAGCAGGGCGGGCATGTTGCGATGTCGGCGTCGGGCATCACGCTCACTGGCGTGCCGATGGGCGATATTGCTGCCAACAACGGCGGCAACGAAATTTCCGTAGCCATGCGCCCCGAAGATTTCGAGCGCGCCAACGCGGGCGATGCGAACGCCTTCGACGTCGAAGTGGAAATGGTCGAATACGGCGGCCGCGATTCGCTGCTGCTCGCCAACGCGCCGTTCGGCAAGCTGTGGGCGCGCGTGGAAGGCGAATTCGCAGCGGGCGAGCGCGCCACGCTGCGCGTCGCGCCTTCGCACGTGCTGGCCTACGCGGAGCGTGCGTCATGAGCACGCTCATTCCGTCGCTGGTCAAGGCGCCGCGCGATTCGCGCGGCTGGCTCATCACGCCCGCGCTCGGCTTCATCATCGCGATGTTCCTCTACCCGTTCGCCTACGGCCTCGTGCTGTCGTTCAGGCCGATGAACGGCGGCGGCGTGTTCGCGAATTACCTGCAGTTCGTTCACGACCTTTCGCTGTGGCCCACGGTGTTCGTCACGCTCAAGCTGGCGGTGCCCGCGACCATCGTCAACGTCGGGCTCTCGCTGCCGGTGGCCTTCGCGCTGCGCCGCAAGTCGCCGTACCAGAAGCTCGTGACCACGCTGCTCGTCATCCCCGTCACGCTCGGCACGGTGCTGATCGCCGACGGCATGCTCAGCTACTTCGGCCCGAACGGCTGGTTCCCGCAGGCTCTGCACGCACTGCATCTGTATACGAACGAAGAGATCCGGCTCACGCACAACTATTGGGGCGTGCTGATCTCGTTGATCGTTTCGGGTTTCCCGTTCGCGTTTCTGCTCACGCTCTCGTACGTGACCGGCATCGACCCGACGCTCGCGCGTGCGGCGGCCACGCTTGGTGCAGGCCCGTGGCAGCAGTTCCGGCAAATCTATCTGCCGCTGCTCGCGCCCGGTCTCACGATGGCCGCGTGCCTGTCGTTCGTGCAGGCGTATTCGGTGTTCCCTTCCGCCGTGCTGCTCGGCGCGCCCGCGGGTCCCACGCGCGTGATCTCCATTGCGGCAGCGGAGGCGGCGTTCGAGAGCTATGACTACTCGCTCGCCTCGACCATCGCCATCGTGATGGGCTTCGTGCAGTTGATCGTCGTGGCCGCGATGTTGAGCGCCAAGCGCTTCTTCTACTCGGGCCCGGTGAGCGGAGGGAAAGGTTGATGACCGCACATCAACGCAACGCGGCCGGCCTCGGCACGGAAGCGACGACGAGCGAGCAACGTTCCGCACCCGCCGCCAACGTCGAGCAGGCCAGGCCCGCTTCGCGCCTGCCCGATGTGCTCTGGAAAGTGTTCGTCTGGGGCGGCGTGGCGTTCTTCCTGCTCAACGTGGTGCTGCTGATCGCTACCGTGGGCGTGAACTCCATCGCCACGCGCTGGTTCGGCACGCCGCTGCCGCAAGGCTTCACGCTGCACTGGTATGCGCAGGCGTGGCGCGACTTCCAGTTGTCGAGCGTGCTGTGGGTGACGTTCGAAGTGGTCGGCTCGGTCGTGCTGCTCTCCATCGCGCTGGGCGTGCCTGCCGCCTATGCGCTGGCGCGCGCGCAGTTCCCAGGCAAGCGCATTGCCATGCTCGTGTTCCTGCTGCCGCTCATGGTGCCGCCCGTCACGTACGGTATTCCGATGGCCACTGCCATGTACCAGATCGGCCTCGCGGGCACGCTGCCTGGCGTGATCCTCGCGAACCTGGTGCCCGCACTGCCGTTCGTGATCCTCGTGATGACGCCGTTCATCGAGCAGATCGATCCGAACCTCGAGTCTGCCGCGCGCATTTTCGGCGCGAACACGCTGCGCTATTTCCGCTATGTATTGCTGCCGCTCCTCGTGCCGGGGATGCTGGCGGCCGGGCTGCTCGTGCTGGTGCGCACGATCGGCATGTTCGAACTCACTTTCTTTACCGCCGGACCCGACACGCAAACGCTGGTGGTTGCGCTGTACTACGCCGTCTTCTCGACGGGCGTGCGTGCGCCGCAATCCATCGACGCGATGGCCATGATCTACATGGCCATCACGCTTGCGTGGGTGCTGGTCGCCCTGCAATTCGTCAGCCCGACACAGCTCGTGTCGCGCGTGAAGGAACAACGCTAGCGCGAAGCCGGCGGCTTTACTGGAAACACCTGGAGCAACGCAAGATGAGCAAGAAGCGAAAGACCCCCGAAGAACTGCGCAGCCACCGCTGGTATGGCGTGAACGACCTGCGGTCGTTCGGCCATCGCTCGCGCTCCGCGCAGATGGGGTACAGCCGCGAGGAGTACGCGGGCAAACCGGTGATCGCCATCCTCAATACGTGGAGCGAGATCAACCCCTGCCATACGCACTTCAAGCAGCGCGTGGAAGAGGTCAAGCGCGGCATCTGGCAGGCGGGTGGTTTCCCGATCGAGTTGCCGGTGCAGACGCTTTCCGAGCCGTTCCAGAAGCCCACCACGATGCTCTATCGCAACTTCCTCGCCATGGAAGCGGAAGAGACGATCCGTTCGTACCCGGCCGACGGCGTCGTGCTGATGGGCGGCTGCGACAAGACCACGCCGGCGCTGCTGATGGGCGCGATCTCGATGGACCTGCCGACCATCTTCCTGCCGGCGGGCCCGATGCTCAACGGCAACTGGAACGGCGTGACGCTCGGTTCGGGCTCGGACACCTGGAAGTACTGGGCCGACCTGCGCGCGGGCAAGATTACCGACGAGGACTGGAAGGGCGTGGAGGGCGGCATCGCACGCTCGCCGGGCCACTGCATGACGATGGGCACGGCATCGACGATGACGAGTGCCGCGGAAGCGCTGGGCTTCACGCTGCCGGGCTTCGCCTCGATTCCCGCGCCGGACTCGCGCCATGCGCAGATGTCGGCGAAGACGGGCATGCGCATCGTCGAGATGGTGTGGGAAGACCTGAAGCCGTCGGACATCATCACGCGCAAGTCGGTCGACAACGCCGTGACCACGTGTCTCGCGCTGTCGGGCTCGACCAACGCGATCGTCCACATGATCGCGCTGGCGCGCCGCGCCGGTGTCGATCTCACGCTCGCACAGTACGATGAAATCGCGCGCCGCACGCCGGTGCTCGCGAATATCCGCCCGACCGGCAAGTACCTCATGGAGGACTTCTACTACGCCGGCGGCCTGCGCGCGATGCTCAAGGAACTCGGCGAGCTGATCGACGGCACGCAGATGACCGTGAACGGCAAGACGCTCGGCGAGAACATCGCCGACGCCGAGATCTACAGCGAAGAGGTGATCTATCGCCGCGCGAAGCCGCTCATGCCGGATACGGGCCTCGCCGTGCTGCGCGGCAATCTCGCGCCGGACGGCGCCGTGATCAAGCCGGGCGCGGCGGAAAAGCACCTGCACGTGCACACGGGCAAGGCCGTGGTGTTCAAGGACTACAACGACATGGCTGCGCGCATCGACAGCGAAGACCTCGACTGCGACGAGAACAGCGTGATCGTGCTCCAGCACGCGGGACCGGTCGGCGCGCCCGGCATGCCCGAGTGGGGCCAGCTACCGATTCCGCAGAAGATTCTGCAGAAGGGCGTGCGCGACATGTTGCGTATTTCCGACGCTCGCATGAGCGGCACGAGCTATGGCGCGTGCGTGTTGCACGTGGCGCCGGAATCGTTCATCGGCGGTCCGCTCGCGCTCGTGCAGGACGGCGACCTGATCGAGCTGAACGTGCCGGAGCGGCGCCTGAACGTGCTGATTCCGGACGAGGAAATGGCGCGCCGCAAGGCCGCGTGGGTCGCACCGGAAGCGCGCTTCAAGCGCGGCTACGGCGCGATGTACCAGATGCACGTCATGCAGGCCAACAACGGCTGCGAGTTCGACTTCATGCAGCGTGACGGCGCGGGCGGCTCGTGCGCCAGCGCGGGCGGCGAGCCCGAGATTCACTAAGGAGACACGTCGCCAGGGAGCGCTTCAGGGGCGCTGCGCTCCCTGCCGGGCAGGAGGCAATGTAGCAACCAGGGTTTTAACGAGTAGCAAACCACAACGACTAAAGATAGGACGACTGATGAAAAAAACTATCCTCGCTTCCGCGCTTGGACTCGCCGCGCTGGGCGCTCACGCGCAAAGCAGCGTCACGCTGTACGGTATCGTCGATAACGGTATTGGTTATCAAAGCAGTTCCACCTCGCTGGGCAAGACTTCTGGCGGACGTTCGGTCGTCAAGATGGCGCAGGGCATCTGGGCCGGGTCGCGCTTCGGCTTGAAGGGCGGCGAAGATCTGGGCGGCGGCACGCGCGCGATCTTCACCCTCGAAGAAGGCTTCAATTCGGCAACGGGCGCACAGCAGACCACGAACCTGATGTTCAGCCGCCAGGCGTTGGTGGGTGTCACGAACGCGAACTACGGCACGCTGACGGCCGGCCGCCAGTACGCCCCGTACTACACGCTGCTCTCGCCGTACAGCCCGACCACGTGGCTGACCGGCGCATACGGCGCGCACCCGGGCGATATCGATTCGATGGACACCATCTATCGCATCAACAATTCGATGGTCTATACGTCGCCGAACATCGCGGGCCTGACCGTGAGCGGCATGTATGCACTGGGCGGCGTGGCGGGCAGCACCGGCGCAGGCCAGACGTGGAGCCTTGCCGCGCAATATCTGCACGGTCCGGCAGGCATCGCCGTAGGCTTCGAACGCCTCCACAATTCGACGCCTGGCGGCGGCGCGTGGGGTGATAACTCGACGGCGAACAGCGCTGGCGAGCCGGGCGTGTCGGCTCTCACGAACGGCTTCCGGACGACACAGTCGCAGCAGCGCCTGGCGGTGACGGCTGGCTACCAGTTCAGCTCGCAGTGGGACATTTCGGTGGCTTACTCGAACGTCCAGTACATTCCGGGCACGAATTCGTCCTTCCACGACACGCAAATCTGGAACACGGGCGGCGTCGTGCTGCACTACAAGCCGATCACCACGCTCGATCTCGCGGCTGGTTTCGCCTACACGCGCGCGACCAAGGCCAACGGCATCCAGAGCTCGGCTTCGTACGCACAGTACAACCTGTCGCAGTACTACACGCTGTCGAAGCGCACGGGTCTGTACTTCGTCGAGGCGTACCAGCGCGCAGGCGGTCAGACGCTTGGCACGAACGGCGCGGGCAACATCATCAACGCGACTGCCGACATCGGCGATGGCCAGAACAGCGCGCCGTCTTCGTCGCGCAGCCAGGTGGCGGGCGCGATCGGTATCATTCACCGCTTCTAAGCACATATCGAAGTCTTCACGCTCCGAAAGCAGTATGTTCGGCGGTGCCGGGTTGATAACCGGCGCCGCCGTTTTTTTTGCGGGCAGAGGTAGTAGAACAGTAAGCGGCTCGCGGCGGCCGTCGTAGACGGCTGCAGGGATCGGCATCAAAGTGATGTCCATCATTTTCGAAGTGATGGACACCACTTTGTCAGAGCCAACACAGAGTCCCGGCAGCCGTAAAGGTC
>NZ_JBFRCG010000026.1:0-102408 GCF_040965595.1 Paraburkholderia sp. EG287B | reverse complement strand
AGTTCAATCTGGACGGCAAACAGGTCGAGGGCTGGCTATGGATGATGCCCATGCTTAACGGTGATTCTGTTGAGGTCGCAGCAGAACAGATTGGCGAGAACCGGTACGTCGCCTATGCAGTCAGGCGCAAGGAAGACGGCTTGCTGGCGATTTATCCACATGCTACGGCAGGACGGAGTGCGCATTTCCGGAAATCGGCTAAGGCGTGGCTATACTGGACAATTGCTAGTTATTTGATGTTGATGACAGTTTTTCTTGTCCAGGGAGGCGTTGAGACCTTTCAGAAAGACGGTATGCAAGTCTTTGCTTGGGCATTTATTCCATTTTTGATGGTTTTTACTGGAATCATTGCCTTGAGGGTCTCGTGGAAGCTCATGGGTTTTGTCAGGATGGCTGAACTGATTTTCTCGACGTTTGGGTGGAGCAACATAAAGGACATCGATCTCCGCAAGATTTCCCGGAAGAATCGTCTGGGCGACACATCCGCGAAATTCGGAAACCTCTATTTCAGGTACAAGGAATAGCTGATTTCGGTATCCTGCTATATGAGAAACCAAGATTTGGGCCAATCTACGGTCGTTCTGTCAGGGACGATCTCGGAGCTGAAACGTTCGCGCCGGACTCGTGATTTCGTTTTGACGCAGGTTCAGCATCGACAGATCGGTGCGACTGCCGTGGCTGCGTCGCTGATGGGAAGCGGAGCCATCGGCATTGGCCTGATCAGTATGGCAGGTAGTTCGGAAGAGGAGGCGGACTGGGTGCAGTTCAATCTGGACGGCAAACAGGTCGAGGGCTGGCTATGGATGATGCCCATGCTTAACGGTGATTCTGTTGAGGTCGCAGCAGAACAGATTGGCGAGAACCGGTACGTCGCCTATGCAGTCAGGCGAAAGGAGGATGGTCTACTCGCGATTTATCCGCACGCGACCGCAGGAAGGAGTGCGCATTTTTGGAAAGCGGGTAAGGCATCGCTATATTGGGTGATTGCAACTTATCTGGTGTTGATGATTATCGGGGTGATAAAAATGGGTGTGAAAATATTCATGAGCGACAATTTCATAACATTTTTATTGATATCCGCCCCATTTCTTGTAGTGTTTGCCGGAATTGTTTCCTTGCGTGTCGCCTGGAAGCTTATGGGCTTTGTCAGGTTGGCTGAACTGATTTTCTCGACGTTTGGCTGGAGCAACATAAAGAACATCGATCTCCGCAAGATTTCTCGGAAAAATCGCTTGGGCGACACATCCGCCAAATTCGGAAACCTCTATTTCAGGTACAAGGAATAGCTGATTTCGGTATCCTGCTATATGAGACGCCAAGATTTAGGCCAATCTACGGTCGTTCTGTCAGGCACGATCTCGGAACTGAAACGTTCGCGCCGGACTCGTGATTTTGTTCTGACGCAGGTTCAGCATCGACAGATCGGTGCGACTGCCGTGGCTGCGTCGCTGATGGGAAGTGGAGCCATCGGCATTGGACTGATCAGTATGGCAGGTAACTCGGAAGAGGAGGCGGACTGGGTGCAGTTCAATCTGGACGGCAAACAGGTCGAGGGCTGGCTATGGATGATGCCGATGCTTAACGGTGACTCTGTTGAGGTCGCCGCAGAACAGATCGGCGAGAACCGGTACGTCGCGTATGCAGTCAGGCGAAAGGAAGACGGCTTACTGGCGATTTATCCCCATGCAACCGCAGGGCGCAGCGCGCATTTCCGGAAATCGGTCAAGGCATGGCTATGCTGGACAATTGTGGGTTATTTAGCGGTAACCACGCTAATGGTAATTCAGGCCGGGGGGGAATTATTTCATGACGAAGGTGCAAGATTCTTTTTCTTGATGGTCATCCCATTTTTGATGGTTTTTACTGGAATCATTGCCTTGAGGGTCTCGTGGAAGCTCATGGGTTTTGTCAGGATGGCTGAACTGATTTTCTCGATATTCGAATGGGAGAATGTAAAGAACATCGATCTCCGCAAGACTTCACGGGAAAATCGCCAGGGCGATAAATCTGCGAAATTTGGCAATCTTTACTTCAGGTATAAGGAATAGCGGGGTCCGAAATTCCGGATAACGTGACACCTGATTTGGGCAACGGCGGCAAGCGAGGTAGTCCTATGAGCAAGGCCCTGGTATGTGATGGCGACCCGACCACGACTGGCGGACATGTCATCGCGACGGCATCTAGCATGTACGACGGCGACAAACGTATCGCCCTTGATCACGAGATGGCCACGTGCGGCAAGTGCCCGGGCGAACATCCGATCCAGGGCACCGGGACAGACACGGAGGAAGATGGCCGGGCCTGTGTGCTCGACGGCGATCTCGTGCTGTGTCCGTGCAAGGACAACCACGTCAAGGCCGGCGGCGGCGCCGGGTGCGCGACTGACTGACGCGGAATACGTACCATGTCGACCTGGCCCGAAGATTCACGTTCCCTCGAACGTCTGCTCGCTGATCCTCGCGCAGAATATCCGCCAGTTCGGCCCGACATGGAACGCGGTAGGTGCATACAACGCCGCGTCGCCCGACAGGCGGTTTGCGTATGCGCGCAAGGTTTATGATGCCGCTCAGTCCATTTCCGGTTCATCGGATACGCCCATGCCCATTCTCCCGCCCTCGTTTACGTCGCCTCAGGCGTACAGCCCGTTTGCGGGCCTCGAAATCAATTCTGTCCAGATCGCGCGCAACGGCGCCAGCGAGCGCATGTCATCCGGTATGCCATCGCCCATCGGTGCCGTGGGCGGCGCTGTCGCGTCCTCGGCTGCCTACAACTTCGGCTGGACGGTCAAGGGCGCGGATCCGGCAAGGCCCATTCAGGTGTTCGATGACGGGTCGAAGATTTTTGTCCAGTTTGCGGACATGAAACAGGTCCCGGCCATCTTCGCCGAGACATCAACCGACTCGCGCGTATTGCTGCGCTGTGACCTTCAGTTTCCTTATGCGATCATTTCCCGCTCGGAGCAAACGCTCGTATTTCAGATGGGCGTGTACGAGGCGCGTGCGCAACGCACGCCGGGCAATGCTGCGCGGGCAAGTTCGCCATCAGGTGGCACGCTGGCAAACCAATCGGCTGCGCCGCCAAATGTCATCAGCGCACCCGCTGTGTCGAAGAACACCGCGTCGGTCTCATCCGACGCCCTGTGTATGCGATTCGATCGACGTCGACCGGGGTGCCCGTGAAGCAGCCCTCTGCGACGCCAGCGCAGTTTGTCGATCGGCAGCCGGCATCGCCGAAGTCTCCGGTGCCCGGCACGAGCACCGATGCGCTCTGGTACATCACAAAGTAATCGGATTCCCATGACGGATATGTCGAGCGAATGTGAGCGACGGACAGTCCCAGACGCCGGTCCGAGCCTGCCCGTCTGGTTTAAGTCGGCGTTCGCGCACGTCACTCAGGACGAGTATCGGAAACTCGTGCAGGTCTGGAGTGAGGAGCCGGCATTGCGGGACATGGCCGCAACATTGTCAGCGCTGCAACCGGAACATCTGGCGACAATTGCGTGCCCATATTGCGAGAACCGGAATGTCTCAGTGATAAAACCCGGCCAGGCGTTCTATCATTGCGACGCCTGCGATTCGAATTTTTCCCGTTCGAAGAACACACCGTTTTATCGCCTTCAGCGTCAGAGCTATCCACGCATATATGCAACGGCCGTTTTGCTGTGGGCCTCATGGACGCCGTTTGAAGCGTGGCGGATCTCGGGAGCCAGTGATGCGGGCCTGTTCAGGCGATACCGTAAGCGACTTGAAACCCTGTTTTCCGATGTGCTGGAGCAGTGTCGCGAGGCAGGGACGTTGCCTGTTTCGCGACCGCGCTACCGGTTGGGCTTTTCGCCGGCCGACCAAGGGCTCCAGTGCCTGCGCTGCGGATCACCCGTGCAGTATTTCCACCGTAGCGATGGCGACAATCCCGGCGTTCAATGTATTGCCTGCGGGTACCAGACATACTTACTTGCGAAACATCGGCAACGATTGCCTGTGCCGCAGGACGTAGCTTGCCCGCACTGCGACGGTCGCGATATTGCGAAGATTAACGAGGCTAGAACTCAACGTATCTTCTACAGATGTCGGGCGTGCAAGCGGATGTGGTATCCGGATGCGAGAAAGCTTAAAGTGTCTGCCGTCCTTGTGCGCGAAGCTGACGAGAAACGGTAATCACCAGGCAGTTTGTGCCGCTCTGGAGGCCGGCGACAACTCGACAACGTGTTCTACGTGGCAACGATCGCCCGATCGCCGGCTCGACACGCTTGATGGAGGCACTGGTGGAGAAGGACGTCCGTCCTCGAACCCGCGGCACAAGGTGGCTCGGCGGCATCCCTGGTCTGGTTCCTTGACGCTGGAGTGAACATAGACGCATTGGAATGAGCTTGCGGATTGAGCAAAGAATATGCCGCAGGACGCGGTGAACAACCGCCTGGAAGCCTGGATGGAACGCCTCCACCTCAGGCCCTCCCGTCCAGTCATGTCGTGCCGTTGCAAGCGATGCTCGATCGAGACAGTGAATCGTTTCGCGGTTCTTGCTCAGCCATGACTGCGCGCAAAGGAATTGTGGTCCGATTATCAAGCGGAATTACAAAGACTCCTCTCAAGTCCACGTCAGGCACCTGAAACGCAAGTGAAGACCTGTGCGTCTAAAGCGCAGCGCACTGACAGCCGTGAAAAACCAATAGGCTCGCCTGCCGCTGCTCGGCAGGTGTAAAACTCGGCTGGCACAGGTCACGGGGAGAGACGACGCAGTCAACGGACGCTATCAGCCAAGGTTGAACATCCGAATCAGCGCCGCTCACTCGAGTTTCAGTGTGCGCGCGGTGTGGGGCAGCAGGAAGGAGTTCAACCTTCCTCGTGCCAGGGTGTGAGATTGCGCTGCACGGCACGCAATCCGAGTTCGAGCACGAGCGCAATGGCGCCGATCAGCAGAATGCCGGCGACCACAACATCCGTGACGAGAAAGCGCGAGGCCGAATACACCATGAAGCCCAGGCCTCGCGTGGCAGCGATCAGTTCGGCGGCCACGAGCGTGGACCATCCCGCGCCCAGCGCAATTCGCACGCCCGTGAGGATTTCCGGCAGCGCGCTGGGCAGCACTACGTGGACGAGCAACTGAAAACGAGTCGCGCCTAGCGACTGCGCCGCAAGCAATCGGCTTTTCGCTACGCGGTTCGCACCCGCAGCAGTGGCGATGGCCAGCGGCGCGAAGATCGTGAAGTAGATCAGCAGCACCTTCGAAAGTTCGCCGATGCCGAACCAAATCACCATCAGCGGCAGATAGGCGAGCGGCGGCACTGGGCGATAGAACTCGATGATGGGGTCGAGCACGCCGCGCGCGACGCGGCTCGTGGCGATGCCGATGCCTGCCGGAATCGCGGTGACGACTGCGAGCGCGAACGCAAGCGCAATGCGCGAGAGGCTGGCGGCGAGATGCTGCGTGAGCGTGGCATCGTCGAAGCCATCGGTATAGAGACGCACGAGTTTGCGCAACACGGCCTCAGGCGTGGGCAGCAGCACAGGAGGCAGCCATTGCAGATGACTCGCGAGCCACCAGAGCGCCAGCAGTGACCCGAGCGTCGCGGCAGTGGCAACATGGCCTGCGTGAAAGCGCGGAGCATCGTTGCGCGCTCGCGTTGGCTCCCGGGCATCTTGATGGGCTTCTGCTGCTGCAAGCGTCGCACTAGGGGAGTCGTTAATCGCCATATCAGGCTCCTTCGGTTTCGCGCATCAACTGGTCGAGCAACTCCAGATGAATCGCGGTGAATGCCGGATCGCTGCGGATGGAGCGCAGCGATTCGCCCTGAGCATAACGGCGCGAGAAATCGAGCCGATGGCGCGCGACGACGCGGCCCGGGCGCGGCGAGAGAATCAGCAATTCGGTCGACAGCAGCACGGCTTCTTCGATGCTGTGCGTGATGAGAAAAATGCCCTTGCTGGTCTGCTTCCAGACATCAAGCAGCAGGCTCTGCATGCGTTCGCGCGTGAGCGCATCGAGTGCGCCTAGCGGCTCGTCCATCAGCAAAAACGCGGGGTCGGCGGCGAGCGCACGTGCAAGGCCCACTCGCTGACGCATGCCGCCCGAGATCTCGCTGATGCGGTGCCGCTCGAAGCCGCCGAGCTTCACGAGTTCGAGTACTTCGGACGCGCGATGCGCGCGTTGAGCGCGGCTCGCGCCCTGCATGCGCAGGCCGAAAGAGACGTTGTCGATCACGTTGAGCCACGGCATCAACGCATCGTCCTGGAAGACCACGCCGCGGCTCGCATGAGGGCCGCTCACTGAAACGCCGTCGAGCGTCACCGTGCCCGAGGTGGCCCGCTGGAAACCGGCGAGCAGCGAGAGCAAGGTGCTCTTGCCGCAACCGGATGCACCGAGCGCCACGACGATCTCGCCGCTCTTCACCGACACCGAGACATCCTGCAACGCGGTGAGCGCACCGCGCGCACTTTCGTATATGACGCTGACGTGTTCTGCTTTCAGCTCCGCCATGTTCGACTCCTTCGACGCATACAGGGAGCGCCCTTCGTGCTCTAGATCGGGTTACCTTGCGGCCGCAACAAAGCGCGGCGTGATTGATGCGCTGTAATCGGGCAGCGCCTGATCGATCTTCTTCTGCTCTTCCAGGAAGCGCGCGGTCTGGGCCACGGCCTTCGCGGTGCCGCCGCCGAGCAGTGCCGGCGAGCGCTGCTCGACCGCGTCCGGATATTGATTGCCTGCGAGCAGTTGTGGCACGTCGGCGGGGCTCGCGCCGGAGAGCTTCGCGATTCCAGCGATCTGCGAAGAAGCGGGCGTCCACGTCTTGCCGTTAGCGCGATAGTCTGAGATTGCGCTCAGCGTCACGCCCACGAACTTCTGCACGAACTCGGGATGCGCCTGCGCGAAGTCCTTGCGCACCGCCCAGACATCGAAAGTCGGTGAGCCCCACTTGCCGACCTGCGCCGAATCCACGAGAACATGACCACTTTCGCGCGCCTTGCCCAGTGCCGGATCCCACGTATAGGCCGCATCGATTTCACCGCGCGACCAGGCCGCGACCGTTTCCGTCGGCCCCAGATTGACGATATGGACCTGATCCGGCTTGATGCCCCAATGCTTGAGCGCAGCGAGCAGGCTGTAATGCGCGGTCGACACGAACGGCGTGGCGATGGTCTTGCCGATCAGATCCTGCGGCTTGTCGATATGCGCGCCATTGCGCACGACGAGTGCTTCCGAGCCGCCCGTGAGAGCGTTGAGCACGACAGCCTCGACCGGCACCCCCCGGCTCACTGCGGCGGCAAACGGGCTGGAACCCACATCGCCGATCTGAATGTCGCCCGAGGCCAAAGCGGCCACGACGTCGGCGCCGGTGTCGAAGCGCCGCCAGTTGATGGTCCATCCCGTCGCCTTTTCATAAGCGGCGCTGGCTTGCGCGAGCTTCGCCGGATCGGCGCCGTATTGATAGGCGATGTTGACAGTTTCCGCGCGCGCGGTGGCGCCGTGCGCGACGAGCAGCGCGAGGGCAGTTGGCGCGGCGATGGCGTGAACGAATTGTTTGAGTTTCATGTTGGATAGTGTCCTGTGTGTTGTCCGCGAATGACGTTCGCGGTCGTTGTTCGACAAGAGATATGGCCAGCTTAGCGTCAGCGTTGCGCTGCGCGAACGAAGCAAACGTGCATTGCAAATGCACCGGCGCGTTAGAACGAATGACGCATGCCGATACGCACATCCGCCTGCGTGGACGTGCTCGACGGCGCGAAGCTGTAGCCGATCACGGCGTCCACGCCCTGCGAAGCCTTGAGCCAGTCTGCAGAGATATAGACATCGGTGCGCCTGGACGGCAGGTAATGCAGGCCCGCTGAAAGCTGGTTCCAGTGATGGCCTTCGAAGTGCGTGTACTGGTAGCCGCCGATCGCGCTGAAGGCGGGCGTGATCTGCCAGTCTGCGCCGCCTTCGGCGACCTGCATGTGCGAGCTGTTGCCGAAGGCCTTGATGGTCGTATAGGTGTAGTTACCCATCAGCGTGACGGTGCCGATTGCGTAGCTCGTGCCCACGCCGAAGGTGCCCTGACGATCTACCGGAAAGCTTGTGCTGGAGTAGAGATCGGTGACCGCGCCCGTGGCGGCGTTCACGCTCACGGTCGGCCGGCTCAGGAAGGTGCGCGTGCCGATCATCGCGTAAGGATCGAATGCATAGATGCCGCTGGGATTATTCAGCTGCGTATACGCTGCGCCGATCGTGAAGCTGCCGCGCGCAAAATGCGCTCCGACGCTATAGGCGCTGTTCTCATGGAAACTACCGGCTACATTGCCGAACGACCACATGCCGCCGAGCGTGACGCCACCGAAGTCCTTTGAGAGGAATTTCACCGAATTTGGCAGGCGGTCGCCGTTGAAGCGGTCGAAGTCGCCCTGGTGAATCGCGTAGCCGCTGCCCCATGCGGAGATATTGTAGGCGTAGGCCATTTCGGCCGTCATGTCGAGTTGGTCGCCGAACGACAGCGTGCCCCATTGATTGGACAGCCCCACATAGGCCTGGCGGCCGAATTCGGCGCCGCCGAAGCCGAGTTGACCATTGCCGAGGTGAAAACCGCTCTCCAGCACGAACACCGCCGAAAGCCCTCCGCCCAAATCCTCGGTACCCTTGATGCCCCACCGATTTCCATAGGAAACGCCGTCGCTGAATTCGAACAGGTGCGAGCCTCCGCTATTGCTGACGTAAGTGACGCCTGCATCGAGGATACCGTAGAGCGTCACGCTGCTTTGGGCATGAGCGAGTGGGGCGGCGCCGAGCGCAAGCAGGGCGGCGATGCTGCGCAGGGTGGGCGAAAAGGGAATCGTTTTATTTGTTTGCATGATGTAGGCGCGTGGATTGGCAAGAGTGCCATCGCGTCAGACCGAATTGCTATATCAGACATCGGAATAAGCGTATTCAGAAATCTGATTTGCAATCCGAACTATTGTGCGTGGCCGAGCAGACTTCCGAGCTGCCACTATCGTGCACGGGTATCACGCGCGTGAAGACACCGCCCCGTTATTCGGTCATAACCGGTGCTTATGGAAGTGCTTCGGCTTCGCAGACGCTGAAAAGCCAGCGTCGAAAGCGTTGCACGGCCGGCGCTTCGGGACGCGCGGGCGGGCGCACGAGAAAGTAGCCGCGCTCGGTCGATACGGGCGCGTCCAGCAGGCGCACGAGCAGGCCCTTGTCGATCAGCTCGTCGACGAGCGGCGTCCAGCCCAGCGCCACGCCATGCCCGAGCAATGCCGCCTGAATCACCAGCGAATAGCTGTTGAAGGTGGCGCTGCAAGTGGTTTCGGGCGGCGGCGCAGCGTGTGCCGCGAACCACTCATCCCACGAGAGCCAGCGCGCGGGCTGCGGCGCATGAACGTGCAATAGCGGCAAGTCGGCCAGATCGCAGGGCTGTGCGATATGGCGATGCGCATTGGCAAAAGCGGGCGAACAGACCGGCGTGACCTGCTCCTCGAACAGGCGGGTGGAGGTGCAGGGCTTCCAGTTGCCGTCTCCGAATGCGATGGCCACGTCCGCGCGATCGTGCTGCGGATCGTAGACGGCCTGCGAGGTGACAATCTTGACGTCAAGCGTGGGCATCGCGTGCTTGAGCGAGGCGAGACGCGGCATCAGCCAGTACGCGGCGAAACCCGGATCGGTGAGGATCGTGAGTGCGTTGTCCGCTCGGCTCGTGCGAATCCCGCTGGCGGTGGCGCGGATCGTCTCCAGGCTCGTGCGCACCGTATCGAACAGCCGCTCGCCTTCGGCGGTGGGCGTCACGCCGCGATGGCCGCGAGCGAATAGCGGTGCGCCCAGATCGGCTTCGAGCTGGACAATGCGCTGGCTCACAGCGGGCTGCGTGGTGCCCAGTTCGCGTGCGGCGGCGGTGAAACTCTTGAGGCGCGCCGCCGATTCGAAGGCGAGCAGCGCCTGCATCGGTGGCAGACGATTTTGGGCCGTGTCGCGTGCGGCGCGCGAAGGCTGGTGGAGATTCGCGGTGATGTCGACGGAGGTATTCATTTGGCATCCGGTAATGCGCAAAAGGCGGCGTTCGTGCGTTTGCTTATGGCCTCATAAGCGCGCCAGGGGTTCACGCGGTTGCGGCCGCTGACCTATGGTGTGACAGGAACAGACGACACCATGCTGGATCAGCATAAGATCCAGCAGCGGCGCGCGTCCTGCAATCGCAATAGTCCATTCTATCGACGCCCGCTCATGGCTCATAACGCGAAACCGAATATCCTTATCCTCATGGGCGATCAGGTCACGCCCGCTGCGCTGCGCGTCTATGGCAACACGGTATCGAAGACGCCGCGCATCGACGCACTCGCACGCGACGGCGTCGTGTTCGATTCTGCGTACTGCGCGAGCCCGTTATGCGCGCCCTCGCGCTATGCGCTGATGGCAGGCAGCCTGCCTTCGCGCATCGGCGCGTATGACAACGCCGCCGAACTCCCTGCGCAGACGCTCACGTTCGCGCACTATCTGCGCGAGTCGGGTTATCGCACGGTGCTCTCGGGCAAGATGCACTTCTGCGGACCTGACCAGTTGCACGGGTTCGAAAGGCGCCTGACCACAGACATCTATCCCGCCGATTTCGGCTGGGTGCCCGACTGGTCCAATCCGCAACGCCGCCAGAGCTGGTATCACAACATGAGTTCCGTGTTCGGTGCGGGACCGTGCGTACGCACGAACCAGCTCGATTTCGACGATGAAGTAGGTTACACGGTGCGCCAGCATCTGTTCGATATCGCACGCGAGCAGGCGAGCGGCAAGGACCTGCGGCCATTCGTGATGGTCGCATCGTTTACGCATCCGCATGATCCCTATGCGATTGCGCACGAATACTGGGACCTCTACGAAGGGGAAGAAATCGATTTACCCAAGGTGACGCTTGGCTTCGAGGAAAGCGACCCGCATTCGCGCCGCCTGCGCGAAGCGTGCGAAATCGATCGCGAGCCGATTTCGCGAGAGCACGTGCGCCGCGCTCGTCGCGCTTATTACGGCGCGCTTTCATATCTGGACGCGCAATTCGGCGTGATCCTCGACACGCTGGAGGCGACAGGTCTTGCCGATAACACCATCGTGATCTTCACTGCTGATCACGGCGACATGCTGGGTGAGCGCGGGCTCTGGTACAAGATGACGTTTTTCGAGGGTGCCGCGCGCGTCCCGCTGATCGTGCATGCGCCAGGCCGTTTTGCGCCCGCGCGCGTGAATGCAACGGTTTCGCACGTCGATCTGCTGCCGACACTCGTGGAAATGGCGACGGGCGAGCGCCGTAACGCGTGGCCCGATGCGATCGACGGGCGCAGCCTCGTGCCGTACCTGCATGGGCAATCGGCGCATGACGAGGCCATCGGCGAATATCTGGGCGAAGGCGCAGTTGCACCGATCGTGATGATTCGCCGTGAGCGCTACAAGTATGTCTATTCGCCGGTTGACCCTGAACAGCTATTCGATTTGTGGGACGACCCGGTGGAACTGCTCAATCTCGCTGGCGATCCCAGGCACGAGCAGCGCTGCACGGAGTTCCGTGTGGAAGTGGCGCGCCGATGGAATCTCGACGATTTACATGAGGCCGTGCTGGCGAGCCAGCGCAGGCGCAGTTTTCATTTTCGTGCGACGCGCCAAGGCCGCATCGAGCATTGGGACTGGCAGCCGCGCGCCGACGCGAACGACCGCTACATTCGCAGCCATCTCGATCTCGATTCGCTCGAAGAGAACGCGCGTTTTCCGCGCGTTAGACCTTGAGGCAATGCTGACGGAGTCTACCGTATGTGCGCATCAAGCCTTATGGAGCGCGCAAGCTACTCGACCTGAGGTCCGTCAAACGCCTGTCCGCAATCTATTCGCGCGCTCTTGAGCTTGCAGCCATCGGCCGACGTCGAAGAAAGCTTGATGACGAGACCAACAGGATCATGGACGGAGTGTTCCTCAACTAAGTGAAGCCGACAGTCGAACGACCGACCGAACGCGCGGTCGCACGGCCTCGTGGCAAATACTGAAATTCGTGTCGCCAACCCGTGAACGTATCACACCTTTGCGCTCCGATATCAGGCGAAGGACAAGGGCTTCGTCGATTTCAACTGCGCGCTCTTTCTGCCCGAGGTCACGCGCTTCGAATCCGACCATATTCCGCCGCCGTGGCCCGGCCCCCTTGACGACCGCCCGGCACGTTCGACTGGCGCGTTCGACTGGCACAAGGTGGACGGGCGCTTGTATCGTCATTTCTTCGTGCGCCATACTAAGCCGCTGCCCGCGCATCTGTTCGATAACGACGAATGCGACGCGAGGCGCGTGAAGTCGGTGCAGGATGGGTCGCTTTACGAGTGGGGCGCTTGCCGGTGAGGCGTTCTACGCAGTCTTCAGCAACCCGTGCTTTTCAATGAACGCGATCACCTCACCAAGCCCGTCGAGCGCTTTCAAATTGCACATCACAAACGGCCGCTCCCCACGCATCTTTTTCGCGTCCGAGGCCATGATGTCGAGGTTCGCACCCACGAGCGGCGCGAGGTCGGTCTTGTTGATGACGAGCAGGTCCGACTTCGTGATGCCAGGTCCGCCCTTGCGCGGAATCTTCTCGCCGCCCGCCACGTCGATCACGTAGATCGTGAGGTCAGAAAGCTCGGGGCTGAAGGTCGCCGCGAGATTGTCGCCGCCCGATTCGATGAAGACGATGTCCGCATCGGGAAAGCGCGTGAGCATCTGGTCGACGGCTTCGAGGTTGATCGAAGCATCTTCGCGGATCGCGGTGTGCGGGCAGCCGCCCGTTTCCACGCCCATGATGCGCTCGGCGGGCAGGGCGCCCGCGACGGTCAGAAGGCGCTGGTCTTCCTTCGTATAGATGTCGTTGGTGATGGCGACGAGGTCGTAGCGCTCGCGCATGGCCTTGCAGAGCATTTCGAGCAAGGTCGTCTTGCCGGAGCCGACGGGCCCGCCCACGCCGACGCGCAGCGGTGGCAATTTCCTGGTTCGTTTGCTGGGTGCGTGCGAATTCATGGTTCGTGTGTGTGTTTCAGGAGCGGAAAAGCCGCGAGTACTGCGATTCGTGGCGCGCAGAAAGCACGCCGAGTTGCGGCGCGAAGGTGTTGAGCGCCTCGGGCGGTGTGGCAAGCGCGCGCGCCACAGCTCGTTCGATTGCGGGCCGCAGCGCGACGATGATGCGCTGCCCGGCGAGTTGGCCCAGCGGCACCGCCTTGAGCGCGGCGGCCGTCTGGTTCTCTATCCAGCTGAACGCGTAAGCGGCGAGCGCGGCGTCTGGCGCGGCCGCGTGGGCCCACGCGGCGAATGCGAAGGCCGTGGGCTGCGCAATGGGCGTCATGCGCTCCAGCGTGGCGCGGTGGTCGGCGTCGCCCCATTCGAGCTGCGCGCAGAGCTGACGCAACGACCAGCCCATCTGCGCGGTTTCGCGCCGCAGTTCCGCCGACTCGCGGCTCGCAACGAATTCCTCGTTCGCCACGATCAGCGCGGGCGCGTCGTGCGAGCGCCAGCGTTCCATCTGATGCGCCACAAAAGGCAGCTCGCCGCAGGCGAGCACGTTCGCGAGGCCAGCGGCTATCCAGCGCGCGGCGTCGTCGGCGTTCGTGACGAGTTGCGCTTCGATCGCGGCTTCGAGTCCCTGCGAGTAGCTGAACGCGCCGATGGGCAGCGCCGGCGACGCGAGATGCAGCAGGGCGGTCAGCTCAGCGATGTTCATGGCTGTGGTCGTGCGCGTGGCCGTCGCAATGACCGTGGTCGTGTCCGCAATCGTGGTCATGCGCGTGATCGTCGCCATGAGCGTGACTGTGCGAATGCGCGTGACCATGGTGCTCGTCGTACACGCGTTGCGCGAGCGCGTAGTCGTCGGCGAAGGTGTCGTCGTGGCCGTGGCGGTGGCCGCCGCCGTATGCGCCCGATTCCGGCTGGAACGGCAACTCCACGCGCTCCACCTGCGCGCCCAGGCGCTTGAGCATATCTTCGAGGACGGGGTCGGCTTCGAGCTTGAGCTCGTCCGCGCCCACTTCCACCGGCGTGTGGCGATTACCGAGGTGATAGGCGGCGCGCGTGAGCGTGAGCCGGTCGGGCGCACGTACACGCAACACGCTCTCGGCCGCCGCGATCACGCGCACGAGGCCGCCGTCGTCGGCCACGAGCAGGTCCCCGTCGCGCAGCACCGTGCCGCGCGGCAGCACCACGCCCACTTCCTCGCCCGTGTCGAGCGTGGCCGCAAGGCGGCTCTTGCAGCGCGCGTCGTAGGGCAGCGTGAGCGTAGGCGCCCGCTTCAAAAGAACGGGCGCGAGCTTCGCATTGAGTCGTTTGTCGATCGTGCGCATGGCTAAACTTTAGAACAGGAAGTAACGCTGTGCCATCGGCAGCACCGTGGCGGGCTCGCAGGTGAGCAACTGGCCGTCGGCGACGACCTGGTACGTTTCGGGATC
Organism: Paraburkholderia sp. EG287B; assembly: GCF_040965595.1. NCBI lineage: Bacteria > Pseudomonadati > Pseudomonadota > Betaproteobacteria > Burkholderiales > Burkholderiaceae > Paraburkholderia > Paraburkholderia sp. EG287B. The sequence continues at coordinate 88,018 of NZ_JBFRCG010000026.1, read as the reverse complement.
GACGCTGATCGTGGGCTGCCACGCATTGTGAATCATGTCGGCCTTCGTCACGCTGCGGCAGTTACGTACCGCCACCACACGCTTTTGCAGGCCGTAGCGCTCGGGCATGCGCTTGTCGAGCGAGAACTGCGAAACGAAGGTGAGCGAGGTTTGTGCGAGCGCCCGCCCGCGCGTGGCGAACATCTCGCGGTAGTGCACGGGCTGCGGCGTGGGAATCGAGGCGTTCGGGTCGCCCATCTGCGCGAGCGCGATCATGCCGCCCTTGAGAATCAGCGAAGGCTTGATGCCGAAGAACGCCGGTTCCCAGAACACGAGGTCGGCCCATTTGCCCGGTTCGAGCGATCCCACTTCGTGCGCGATGCCGTGTGTGAGCGCGGGATTGATCGTGTATTTCGCCACGTAGCGCTTCACGCGGAAGTTGTCGTGGCGCGCGCTGTCCCCGGGCAGCGCGCCGCGTTGCACCTTCATCTTGTGCGCGGTTTGCCACGTGCGGATGATGACTTCGCCCACACGGCCCATCGCCTGGGAATCCGAAGAAAGCATCGACAGCGCGCCGAGATCGTGGAGGATGTCCTCGGCGGCGATGGTCTCGCGGCGGATGCGAGACTCGGCAAACGCAATATCTTCGGCAATCGACGGGTCGAGGTGATGGCACACCATCAGCATGTCGAGATGCTCGTCGAGCGTGTTGATCGTGAAGGGGCGCGTGGGGTTCGTCGAGGAGGGCAGCACGTTCGCTTCGCCGCACACCTTGATGATGTCGGGCGCGTGGCCGCCGCCCGCGCCTTCGGTGTGGTACGTGTGGATCGTGCGGCCCTTGAAGGCGGCCACGGTCGCTTCCACGAAGCCCGACTCGTTGAGCGTGTCGGTGTGGATGGCCACCTGCGTGTCCGTTGCGTCCGCCACGCTCAGGCAGTTATCGATGGCGGCGGGCGTCGAGCCCCAGTCCTCGTGCAGTTTCAGGCCGATCGCGCCCGCTGCGATCTGTTCTTCAGCGGGTTTCGGCAAACTCACGTTGCCCTTGCCGAGAAAGCCGAGATTGATCGGCCAGCCGTCCGCGGCCTGGAGCATGCGCTCCATATGCCACGGGCCCGGTGTGCAGGTGGTGGCGTTGGTGCCCGTGGCGGGGCCGGTGCCGCCGCCCAGCATGGTCGTCACGCCCGAGGCGAGCGCTTCGTCGATCTGTTGCGGGCTGATGAAGTGGATATGCGTGTCGATGCCGCCCGCCGTGACGATCTGGCCTTCGCCCGCGATCACTTCGGTTGCGGCGCCAATGGGGATCGTCACGCCCGGCTGCACGTCGGGGTTGCCCGCCTTGCCGATCCTCCAGATGCGGCCGTCCTTGATGCCGATGTCGGCCTTCACGATGCCCCAGTGATCGATGATCACGGCGTTCGTGACCACGGTGTCCGCGACTTCTGCGTGCACCCGCTGCGACTGGCCCATGCCGTCGCGGATCACCTTGCCGCCGCCGAACTTCACTTCATCGCCGTAGACGGTGTAGTCGCGCTCGATCTCGATGATGAGTTCGGTATCGGCGAGACGCACGCGGTCGCCGGTGGTGGGGCCGAACATCTCCGCGTAGGCGCGGCGGCCGATCTTCAATGTCATGTCGGGTTCCTGATGAATTCGCCTGAATTCGCTGGCCGCGCTCAGAGCGGGCCCATCACCTGGCCGTTGAAGCCGTACACGGCGCGCTCGCCCGCAAGCGCCACGAGTTCCACGGTGCGCTCCTGTCCTGGCTCGAAGCGCACGGCCGTGCCCGCCGCAATGTTCAGGCGAAAGCCGCGCGCGGCTTCGCGATCGAACGAGAGGGCGGCGTTGACCTCGTAGAAGTGGAAGTGCGAGCCGATCTGCACGGGGCGGTCGCCTGTGTTCGCCACCTTTACGGTGATGATGTCGCGGCCCGCGTTGAGTTCGATTTCGCCGTCGTCGATCAGCATTTCGCCGGGGATCATGGCTGGCTCCTCCCGGCTCAGGGGATCGGATGGTGGACGGTGACGAGCTTGGTGCCGTCGGGGAAGGTCGCTTCGACCTGAATGTCGGGGATCATCTCGGGCACGCCTTCCATCACGTCATCGCGCGTGAGCAGGGTGGTGCCGTAGTGCATGACCTCGGCGACGGTCTTGCCGTCGCGGGCCGCTTCCATCAGCGCGGCGCTGATGAAGGCGACCGCCTCCGGGTAGTTGAGCTTGAGGCCGCGCTCGCGCCGCCTTTCGGCGAGCAGCGCGGCGGTGAAAATCAGGAGCTTGTCTTTCTCGCGTGGCGTGAGCTTCATCGCGTCATCGTAGTGGGTCGGTTGGGGCAAGTCTGCCGACCCAGCTTACGGGAGCGAGGTTACGCGCAGCTTGCGACCTCGCGCGCGGCGCGCACGAATCGATGCAAGCTCACAGCAAGGTGTGTGCCAATGAAGGGGACAGCGTGAGTGCACCAATCACGAGGTGCTTATGCACCGCGATGGCGATGTTGCGCTGCGTTATCGTGCGTGAAGGCGCCGATGCGCACCGCCGAGGTGCGTATGACGTGCGCTCAAGTCGTCCACAAGCGCAGCGGCGCGGCCTTCACGCCATGCACGAACGGCCGCAGCGCCGTCCAGCATTGCGTGAGCGTGCTCTGCAGCGGTTCCATCGACCGACCGACCACGCGCACGAGCAGCACGCCCGGCGCGATGCAGGTCGCGCCCGAGCGCAGCGCGTCGTCGAAAGGCAGGATGGCGGCGAGGTCTTGTGCGAGCGCCTCGTTGCACGCTGGGCCGATCGCCCACAGCACGCCGAAAGCCGGGTAGCCCGCAAGGCCTTGCGGCGCGTCGCGCAGCGGGTCGTTCGCGTCGATGAGGGCGCGCTCGAGCCAGAGCAGTTGATCGTCGGCTTCGCCTTCCGGCGCGGTGCGCGTCACGCGCGTGAGCGCTCGCACCATGCCCGCCGACCAGCGTTCGCCCGCGGCCTGGCGGCCCAGTTGCGTGGCGTCCCAGCCGATGGCCGTGGCTCCCTCGCCGAGCGTGAGCGCGAATTCGAGTTCGGCGTGAGCGTGGTCGAATACGAGGTTGTTCTGCGGCAGCCAATCGAGTTTCGCGCCCGCGCCCACGCGCACGTTGATGCGCTGGCGCGCCACGCGGCCGTTCGACTTGTACCACTTGGTGGCGCCAGGCGTCGTGAGCACGGCGTGAGCCCCTTCGCCCACGTTCACGTCGATGTCGAGACGGTCGCCGCCTGCGATGCCTGCCGGCGGATGCACGATCACCGCGTGACAGATCGCGTCGCCTTCGGGGTAGAGTGGCCGTTGCACGCGCAACGGCCCCACGTGCAGGCGATGCGTGAGCGCGGTGCGCGCGCCCTGGCGCTCGAAGCCGAGCTCGAGTTTCGCGGCCCATTCCTGATGCGCGGTGCTGCGAAACGTGGTGTTGGCGAAAGCGGCGTGATCGACGTGGAGCGACATGCGTGGCGAGGGGAAAAAGCGGGGAATGGCGTGGAGGATAGCACGCATGCTCGCGAGCGCTGACCAGGGGCCAGGGGGCCTGTGCGTCAAATCCTATTGCATATCGCGCCGGCGGCCAGCGCTCAGATAGCCTTTTCCGCCGTCAGCAAGTTTCACGAGCCCGCGCGAGGCCACACCGTACGCCTCGGTGCCGATTGCGACCGAACAAACCACTGGTGAGATGACGAGTCCCCCCCGTGGCTGAAGAACGTCACATCAGCCTTCATGCTTACCGCCTGCTCCAGCAGGGACTGGGCCGCTGGACGCATACTTCGCCGGCTGATCCTGGACATTGTCGATCCGGGCGCTCGTCATCCGCCATCTCATCGCTGACGAATGAGATGCCAGAGTGAGCATTACACCGGAACAGCCAGCGCGCGACCGTCGGCATGTCACCTCACGCAGGCAGTGATGTCTGCATTGTCCGTTGATCGGCCCTGATCCGGGAGAAAAGATGGACGTCGTGAAATGCATCTTTCCAGTAGCCCCATTGCCGCATCACACCTTCTTCCACAAATCCCAAGCTCCTCAGAAGTCCAATCGAGGCGTAGTTGTCGAGGTTCGTAATCGCCTGGATACGGTTGATTTGCCAGTGGTCATATGCATGTGCAATCGCCGCGTTTAGCGCTTCGCGCATCAATCCCTGTCGCCATGAATGACGTTCCAATTCGAAGCTAATGCTTGCGGAAAAGAACTTGGAATCGAATCTAAACCCGCATGAGCCAATGAAACGCATGCCGCATTTCGATACGATGGCCCAGCGCACACTTAGTCCTTCCGCCAGCTCTTTGAGCATAGCTGAGACAAGCAGCCGGGCATCGTCGATGCTGTTTAGCGGCGCCAAGTCGTAAAAGCGCATCACTTCGCGATCGGACCAGATTTCGAATATCCTTTGGGCGTCGGACATCTCGATCGGGCGAAGCTGAATCCGGGCTGCGTTAGAGACGTCGACCTCGGTAAAAAGTGGAAGCATTGGTTTGTCGCGCGTTGACTAGCTTCGATGAAAAAGGACCGGCAGAGTGCAGCAAGCTTTCGACACTCGCACAGAAGCGCCCACCACGGTCATAGTTCGCGACTTGCAACAGCATGATCATGAGGCTATCCGAGTGCACGCCTGCAGGTCTGTGAAGCGGGATTCAGACGTGCGTTTTCGGGTTACGCGCGCAAAACACGGTAGAACTGGGCGACTGAATGAAGCATAGCAGCCAGGTCGGACGAGTTTTTCGGCGCCTCAGCGCGGATACTTACCATCTTTTACGAAGACCACTCTATGTAACCTGTCGTAACCAGAGGGCGCATAACGATGCTGCCAGGTCCCTGCTAACGGCAGTGTGGTGATGGAGTGGGAGTGCTAGAAGTCCGCTTGCTGCCAATTCTTTTCGTCGAGCCATTCGCAGCTTTGTCACCAGAGGTCCAAGGCCCCGTTGTTTGCCGTGGCACGGAATGCGGCGCAACGCATTAAGCGCTCCCAGCGGCGCTACTTTGTTGCCCAAGCCAGTCGGACAACGGCCAGTTCGTCTCTGCCTGGTGAAATTCCGAGGTGATACCAGTCTGGAAGATTGCGACCGCACGGTGACTGCGCGTTCAGTGCTGTTCCGGTTTTCCCGGACTCCCTGTTGCAGGTAGAACGAACAGGCGTTCGTCCCATAAGACCGGCAGCGCTTCGGATACGACGATCCGCGCAGCGTCTGGATGGGCGGGATTTACCAGCGCGTTGGACTCGGCACGTGCGACTACAGAAGGCACGATCAGGACCGCGGAGCGGCATTCCTCCAGCCAGCGGTTTCCGAAATCACGTGCGATTTCAGTGGATGGCCCCTCCCAACCTGCAGGCAGTGTGCCGGGGGTGAACCTTTCGACGGGAAGATCATCAGGAACCTGCGCCTCGACCCAGACGTGTGTCTTCGGCACTTTGCCGATCCGTGCGTGTACCAGTACCTCGAGCATGGCTCCTGCGAACGTGAGCGCGCCATAGATCACGGGACGGCCGGGGCTGTTGAATCGACCGCCAACGACCATGGCGCCGGTGCCGCTCCATAGCGGATGCCGGCTGTCGGCAATGCGGAAAATCCTCATCAGGCCGGTAGCCCGTAGAAGAGCTTCCAGAGGAGTTCTTCCACGCGGCGCGCACCCAACTCGGTCAGGGCAACCTCAAGGGGCACGCGCCCCTCCAGCAGGGGATGGGGCGTGGCAAGGAAGGTGCGTGCATCCGCCGGATCGTCCCAGACATAGGCCGCGCTCGCGTAGACCCGTGCGAGGCGCTCTGTCTTCTCCGATTCATCAGGTGTCAGCCTGTCGCGACGGCGCTTGTAGGTTGCCTCAGGGACGATGCGTGCCTGGAGCGCGCGCCTCGCCTCCGCGGTCAGGGCGATCTGTTCGACGCCGTTACGCAAGGCGGATTTGGGCAGGCCTTCTGCGACCTGCGCCTCAAGTTCGGCGATCGAATGGGGCACCGGACTCAGGCCCATGACTGCAGCGATCTTCTCGGGGGAAACGAGTTGCATGGCGCGCTCCCGTCGTAAATCAAATGAGCCTCCATTATAGCTCATTTGATCTCGTCGCGATTAAGGCTAAGTACCCGCTCTCCATCACAGCAAGCTCAAGCCCGGCGCCGCCGCGCATAACGGCAATGCGGGGATGACCGCTGCGTACAGCGCGGAAAGATATCGCGCCCTTGCGGCACATAAGCGAGGCCCTGCGCCAAGCGCGCATGCGTGGGCAGCTTTGTGAGCGCTTCGCCGCGCCAGGCGATCGAGCCATTCTTCATGGGCACGTCTGCTGCAAGCCCCTCACAGGGATCGCGTCGCCCCTTCCATCCCAGACCACGAATCCCTCCGAGCGCACTGCGCGTGCCAGCGCGCGCGTAGTCCCCAGACATGTCGCCGCGAAACTCGCGGCTAAGCGCTACGCCACGAAGCGCGGACGGGGAGGATGGCGCCTGCCTGCGCGGATCCCTGGTTAGTGGCACTACTGTGCGAAAGGCCACAGAAGTTCGCCTGTATGTCCTGCATGGTCATGGGGGAAACGTTCGTGTCGTAACAGACAGGAAATCGTAAACTTTTCTGAAAGCGTTCGTTAAAGATTATTCGGAAACTGCACCACCCCAATTGATGGATTTTTTATTGTCTCAAATTATGATCGGAGACAACAATGTCAGCAATTAATTGCCTTAAACTTATCACTCCTCCCCTGATTACCATTGGAGCCAGGAAATTGCTATCCCCCGAAAAGAAGAAGGTTCTTTTCGATGGCGATGACGCAATGTTCAAGCGACTCACGGCCTCATCGAGGCTTTATTTCGAGTACGGCTGCGGAGAAAGCACGATTTGGGTAGCGCAGAATACCAATGCAAAAATTTATAGCATAGACACGAGCAAGGAATGGATTGATTTTGTGGAGAATAGAATTGACCGGAAAGATGCCACAATCGAGTGGGTAGATTGCGGTGAGCTGGGGCAGTGGGGCGCTCCAATCAATTACCAAAAAAGGCAAAATTTTCTTAGATACGCCAATGCTCCATGGGCAAATCATCAGAACCCCGATATTGTTCTTATTGATGGACGATTTCGCGTTCTCTGTTTTTTAACAACACTGAAATTATCCAATGAAGGGACGAAAATTATCTTCGATGATTACACAAATCGTCCCCATTATCATATAGTCGAGGACTTCATTTCTCGCGCCGACACTTTCGGCCGGCAGTGCCTATTCATCGTTCCCAGCAAGAAAAATATCGACACGAATCTTATCGACCAGATGATTGATAAATTCGAATATGTTCTTTCATAACGCCAGATGCGCAGACCCCAGCGCACAACCAGCGGTCTGTTGCGCTTTGGAAGGTGCCTTGACGTTGCATGCGCCTGAAAGGTGGTTCAGGGCGACGAGCGCCGTCCGGTCCCTGCAGATCCACGTAGAACTTTCGTAAGGCTGCCCGGCATTCGTCGTGGCGGCGGGTCGCCAATTTCAGGCTTCACACCGCGATCAACTCCCGCACCCCGTCCGCATCCATGCTCGCGCCGGCGCCGCCGGCCACGATTTCGCCGCGGCTCATTACCCAATAGCGGTCCGCGATGGCCTTGGCGAAGTCGTAGTACTGCTCGACCAGCAGCACCGTCATGTGCATCTCTTCGACGAGCTGCCGTAACGTGCGACCGATGTCCTGAATGATCGAAGGCTGGATGCCTTCGGTAGGCTCATCGAGAATGAGCAGCTGCGGATCGCTCATCAGCGCGCGGCCGATGGCGAGCTGCTGCTGCTGGCCGCCCGAGAGGTCGCCGCCGCGGCGCGCCTTCATGTCCTTGAGCACGGGAAAGAGTTCGTAGATATGCGCGGGCACGCTTGACGGCATGCGCTTCTTGCTTGCCGCGCCCACCAGCAGATTCTCTTCGACGCTCAGGCGCGGAAAGATATCGCGCCCTTGCGGCACGTAGGCGAGGCCCTGCGCCACCCGCGCGTGCGTGGGCAGCTTCGTGAGCGCCTCGCCGCGCCACGCGATCGAGCCGTTCTTCGTCGGCACGACGCCCATGAGGCAGCGCAGCAGCGTGGTCTTGCCCACGCCGTTGCGCCCGAGCAGCACGGTGAGTTCGCCCTCGGGCACCGTCATCGAGACGTTGCGCAGGATGTGGCTGCCGCCATAGTACTGATTCAGCGATTCGATAGTTAGCATAGCTGATCGGTTGAAAGCGGACCTAGCGGCCCAGATACGATTCGATGACCGCTTCGTCGCGCTTCACGTCGTCGAGCGTGCCGTGCGCGAGCACGCTGCCTTCGGCCATCACCGTGACGCGCCCGGTTTCCCCCGCGAGCGCCGCAACGAACTCCATGTCGTGCTCGACCACCATCATCGAGCAGCTCCCGCGCAGGCGGTTGAGGAGCGTCGCGAGTTCCATGGTTTCGTCGTCGGTCATGCCGGCGGCAGGCTCGTCGAGCAGCAGCAGTTGTGGCTTTTGCATGAGCAGCATGCCGATTTCGAGCCGCTGCTTCTGGCCGTGCGAGAGCTCGCCGGCGAGGCGTCGCGCGTCGCTCTCGAGCCGGATCACTTCGAGCGTTTCCTCGATCTTTGCCTGCGCCTCGCGGCCCAGGCGCGCGCGCAGCGTGGCGAACCAGCCCTTGTCGGCCTTCATCGCGAGTTCGAGGTTCTCCCAGACGGGATGCTGCTCGAACACCGTGGGCTTCTGGAACTTGCGGCCAATGCCCGCGCGCGCGATGGCCGGCTCGTTCATGCGCGTGAGGTCGAGCGTTTGCCCGAGGAACACCTTGCCCGCATCGGGCGCGGTCTTGCCGGTGATGACATCCATCATCGTGGTCTTGCCCGCGCCGTTCGGGCCGATCACGCAGCGCAGCTCGCCCGCGTCGATCACGAGCGAAAGCTTGTTGAGCGCGCGAAAGCCGTCGAAGCTCACGGTCACGTCTTCGAGATACAGGATCGTGCCGTGCGAGATGTCGATCGCGCCGGGTTCGACCACGTGCCCGAGCTCCGCCACGCCGGAGAGGGCGAGTTCGTCGGACTTGAGGGCGTCGTCGAACGGGTTGTGGTTGAGCGGGTCGCTGATCACGCTATGTCCGTTCATGGGCGTTCGCTCCGCGTGGTGATCCGGTTCCGGATGAGTTCGATGAGTCCCATGATGCCGTTGGGCAGCAGCAGCGGCACGAGCACGAACATCAGGCCGAGGAAGAACAGCCAGTACTCGGCGAAATGGGCGGTAAAGAAGCTCTTTGCGCCGTTCACGGCGAAGGCGCCGATGATCGGTCCGATGAGCGTGCCGCGTCCGCCCACGGCTACCCAGATCGCCATTTCGATCGAGTTGCCGGGCGACATCTCGCTCGGGTTGATGATGCCGACCTGCGGCACGTAAAGCGCGCCCGCGATGCCGCACAGAACCGCCGAGACGGTCCACACGAACAGCTTGTAGCCAAGCGGGCTGTAGCCGAGAAACATGAGGCGCGTTTCGCCGTCGCGCACGCCGCTCACCACACGCCCGAGCTTCGAGGTGACGATGGCGCGCGCGCCGAGAAATGCGAGCACGAGCACGGCGAACGTCAGGAGGAACAGCACGGTGCGTGTGCCCGGATGCGTGATCGGCATGCCCGCGATGCGCTTGAAGTCGGTGAAGCCGTTGTTGCCGCCGAAGCCCGTTTCGTTGCGGTAGAAGAGCAGCATGGCGGCGAACGTCATGGCCTGCGTGATGATCGAGAGGTACACGCCTTTCACGCGCGAGCGGAACGTGAAGAAGCCGAACACCCAGGCGACCAGGGCCGGCACCAGCACGACGAGCAGGAGCGCATACCCGAGGTGCTGCGTGCCTTGCCAGTACCACGGCAGCGCATGCCAGTCGAGAAACACCATGAAGTCGGGCAGGTCGCTGCCGTACTTGCCGTCGTGACCGATCTCGCGCATGAGGTACATGCCGATGGCATAGCCGCCCAGCGCGAAGAAGAGGCCGTGACCGAGGCTCAGAATGCCGCAATAACCCCACACGAGATCGAGCGCGAGCGCGGCGATCGCATAACACATGAGCTTGCCAACGAGCGTCATCGCATACGCGGAAAGATGCAGCGCGCTCGCTTGCGGCAGCACCAGCGCGCAAAGCGGCACGCCCACGCCGATCACGAGGATCAGCACGATGAGCGCGAGCCAGGCGCGCGGCGAAAGCAGGGCCGGCCGCGCGGGCAAGCCGAGCGCGAACGTTTCGGCGCCGTCGCCGGAAGGTCGCGAGGCGCCCAGCGTGTGACGCGTGGAAGTGGAAGTGACGCTCGTCATGTCATGCCTCCGCGCTGCGGCCCTTGAGGGCGAACAGCCCCTGCGGACGCTTCTGGATGAAGAGCACGATCAGCACGAGCACGGCGATCTTCGCGAGCACGGCGCCCCAGAACGGCTCGATGGCCTTGGAGACGAGCCCGAGACCGAAGCCGCCGATCACGGTGCCCGCGATCTGCCCGACGCCACCCAGCACCACGGCCATGAACGAATCGATGATGTAGCTCTGGCCGAGATCGGGGCCGACATTGCCGATCTGCGAGAGCGCGCAGCCGCCGAGGCCTGCCACGCCCGCACCGAACGCGAAAGCCCACGCATCCACGCGCGCGGTGCGCACGCCCACGCAGGCGGCCATGCGGCGGTTTTGCGTGACGGCGCGCACGAACAGGCCAAGACGCGTCTTGGTGAGGACGGTCCATGCAATGCCCACCACGATCAGCGAGAACGCGAGGATCGCAAGGCGGTTGTACGGCAGGATGAGGTTGGGCATGACGGTCACGCCGCCGCTCATCCACGAGGGGTTTTCGACCTGCACGTTCTGCGCGCCGAAGATCATGCGCGTGGCCTGAATGAGGATAAGGCTGATGCCGAACGTGGTGAGCAGCGTTTCGAGCGGGCGGCCGTAGAGGTGGCGGATCACGAGCCGCTCGATTCCCGCGCCCACGAGCGCTGCGGCGACGAACGAAGCGGGAATCGCGAAGAGCGGATACCAGTCGAACGCGCCCGGCGCATAGCGCTGCACGAGCGTTTGCACGACATAGGTTGCGTACGCGCCGATCATCAGGAACTCGCCGTGCGCCATGTTGATGACGCCGATGAGGCCATAGGTGATGGCGAGGCCGAGCGCCGCGAGCAGCAGCACGCTGCCGAGCGACAGGCCCGCGAACAGCGTGCCGGCGATCTCACTGCGGCGCTGGATGGCGTCGAGCGCGTCGATGCCTTGCTGCGCGGCGGCGCGCACATCGGCGTCGGGCTCGCTGTACGCGCCGCTTGCGTTCTTCGCGACGAGCGGGCGCAGCAGTTCGTACATGTCGAGGTCGTGGCGCGCGGCGACGAGCTTCGCCGCTTCGAGGCGCGTGGCCGCATTCGGGTCGTGCAGCGCGGTCATCGCCCAGAGCGTGTCGAGACGGCGCTTGAGCGCCGGGTCGGTTTCCTTCGCGCGCGCAGCGTCGATCAGCGGCTTCATGGCCGGGTCGGGGTTCTTGAGCAAGCCGTCAATGGCCGCCCGGCGCATTTCCAGGTCGGGCGAGGCGAGTTGCAGGCCCGAGACCGCGCCCGCTACCTTCGAGCGCAAGAGGTTGTTCAGCGTGATGGGCTGCGCGCTCGATGCAAAGTTCGCGGCGACGGGCTGACCCGTGGCGGCGTCGCGCGCGCTTTGCCCATCCGCGCCATCCTGCACGAGCACTTCGCCCGAATCGGTTGCCGTGACGCTGTCGTCGGCGAGCGCTTTCAGGAGCGCGAGCGAAGCGGCGTCGTGCGTGGCGATGAGCTTGTCGATGGCTGCGGATTTCGCGTCGAAATCGTCGCCGCCGAGCGGCGCGACGTCGGCCGCCTCGAGTGCGTGCGCGCCAGTGCATAGCGCCGTGAAGAGCGCAGCCGCGGCGAGCGCGTGGCGCAAGCCCGCGCGCGCGTACCTCGGGAGTGAGTGAGCCATGGTGCTTTCTTTTTTGGTGCGGACCACAGCGCAACAGACTGAAGTTACGCCGCAGCCCGTAGACAGGGCACGCGAGCGCGCGCCACATTGCGGCGCGGCGCTCGCGAAGACAACATCAGGCCACGCGCGAGCGGCGCAGGAAAGCGGGCAGCGCGTTCGAGGTGACGACATCCGGCTTGCCCGCGTTGCCGGCGATGAACGGGCTCCACGGCTGCGCGCGCACGGCGGTCTTCGTCTTCCACACGACGTTGAACTGGCCGTCGCCGCGAATTTCGCCGATCATCACGGGCTTGTGCAGGTGGTGGTTGCCGTCCATCGTCAGCGTGAAACCCGAGGGCGCCGCCACGGTCTGGCCGATCATGGCCACGCGCACCTTGTCGACGTCGGTGCTCTTCGCCTTTTCCACGGCCTGCTTCCACATGTGGATGCCGACGAAAGTCGCTTCCATCGGGTCGTTGGTCACGCGTTTGCTGCCGCCCGGCAGGTTGTTCGCCTGCACCCAGGCTTCGAACTGCTCCTTGAACTTCGTGTTGTTCGGGCCTTTGACCGACATGAAGTAATTCCACGCCGCGAGGTGTCCCACGAGCGGCTTCGTGTCGATGCCGCGCAACTCTTCCTCGCCCACGGAGAACGCGACCACGGGCACATCGGTCGCCTTGATGCCCTGGTTGCCGAGCTCCTTGTAGAACGGCACGTTCGAGTCGCCGTTGATGGTCGATACGACCGTGGTCTTGCCGCCTTGCGAAAACGTCTTGATGTTCGCGACGATGGTCTGATAGTCGCTATGGCCGAACGGCGTGTAGACCTCCTGAATATCGCTGTCCTTCACGCCCTTCGAGTGCAGGAAGGCGCGCAGGATCTTGTTGGTCGTGCGCGGATACACATAGTCGGTGCCGAGCAGGAAGAAGCGCTTCGCGCCGCCGCCTTCGGCGCTCATCAGGTATTCCACCGCCGGAATGGCCTGCTGGTTGGGCGCCGCGCCCGTGTAGAACACATTGCGCGACATCTCTTCCCCTTCGTATTGCACGGGGTAGTAGAGCAGGCCGTTGAGTTCCTCGAACACCGGCAGCACCGACTTGCGCGACACCGAGGTCCAGCAGCCGAACACACAGGCCACCTTGTCCTGGGTGAGGAGCTGGCGCGCCTTTTCGGCGAAGAGCGGCCAGTTCGAGGCCGGGTCGACCACCACGGGCTGGATCTGACGCCCCATCACGCCGCCGTTCTTGTTGATGTCGGCAATCGTCATCAACGCGGTGTCTTTCAGTGAGGTCTCCGAAATGGCCATCGTGCCCGAGAGCGAATGCAGGATGCCGACCTTGATCGGCCCGCTGCCGGTGTCCGCGTGCGCGAACGGCATGCGCCCCGCAGCCGCGAGTGCGCCCGACATCGTCCCGAGTTTCAACAGACTGCGACGTTTCATTTTTGTGCCTCTTGTCCGTGAGTGAGTCGTGGGCCGTGGCGCGTGGTCGTTTGTCGTCTTGCGCGCCGCCCGGTGTGTGTGTGGCGTGTCTTGCGCACAGCCTTCTGCAAGCGTTGTGCCAGCGCGAAGGTCAAGCGCCAGGCTTGCCCCATAAGGCGCGCGGCGATGCGGGGCGCATCGGCGGCCATGGAACGGGCGGGCGATTGTGGTGCAGTGAGATGCATGTTCGGGCGCGCTGCATCGTCTCAGTGCGCGCATGCATGAAGCGGGACGAACGGTGCGGCTGGGCGCGCTGCATCGTTGTGCATGAGGGGCATGCCGGTGCGGCACGCCGTGGGCCGGAGCGAGCGGCCCAGAAATGACAAAGGGCGCGGCCTGAGCCGCGCCCTCTCGCGCCATTTGGTTAAGCTGGCGTGCGCCTGCTTAGTACGTCGGGACCTTGGGGTCCACCTGACGCGACCACGCGTCGATGCCGCCTTGCAGGTTGAACACCTTCGTGTGGCCGCGCGATTCGAGGAACATCGCCATCTGGGCGCTGCGCGCGCCGTGGTGGCAAATGCAGACGATCTGCGCCTCGTCGTCCAGTTCCTCGCTGCGCGCGGGAATCTCGCGCATCGGGATCGACAGGCTGCCGGCGATCTTTGCCGTTTCGATTTCCCACGGCTCGCGCACGTCGAGCAGTACGGGAGTCTCGCGCGAGGTGTCGGCAAGCCATTCGGCGAGGGCGGGGGCGGTCAGATTCTGCATGGAACACTCAATCGGGTAAGTAAGCCGGGCTGCCGTGCAAGGAACCCGGCGATGCGGCAGGTTGGCAGCGCCTTAGAACTTGAAGCGCGGCGGATGCACGGCGTTCTGCAGCGGTTCGACATACGTTTCGAACACGCCGGCAATGCGGAACTGCTTTTCGTCGATGCGCGTGATGATCTGCGCTTCCATGACGGGCGCGCCGCCCACGAAAGCGGCCAGACGCCCGCCCACCTTGAGCTGTTCGAGCAACTCCTGCGGCACGACCGGCAGGCCGCCCGAGACGCAGATCACGTCGTACGGTGCGTTCGCGGCCCAGCCGCGCGCGCCGTCGCCGACCACGACTTCGGCGTTCAGCACGCCGTTCTTCACGAAGTTCGCGCGCGCGAATTCGGCGAGTTCCGTGTCGATCTCCACGGTCAGCACCTTCTGCGCCCGGTGCGCGAGCAGCGCCGCCATGTAGCCGGAACCCGCGCCGATTTCCAGCACGCTCTCGTGCTTCTTCACCGCGAGTTCCTGCAGCACGCGCGCTTCGACGCGCGGCGCCATCATGTGCTGGCCGTTCGGCAGCGGCACTTCGAGGTCGGCGAACGCGAGGGCAGTATAGGCCTCGGGGACGAAATGCTCACGCTTGACGATCGAGAGCAGGTTCAGCACGTCCTGGTCGAGCACTTCCCAGGGGCGAATCTGCTGTTCGATCATGTTGAAACGCGCTTGTTCGATGTTCATGGTGACTCGGCGTTGTGGTCGGGATCGGTTCGGGTCGAAGCCCGGCGAAAAAGGGCGTCGGGCAATCGGAGAATTGTAGCAAACCGGCTACTGGCCTGGCCGCGCCGCCGGCAGCCCCAGGGGATTCCGGGGGCATTGGCGGATCGGTGTTTGTCCTGGCTACGTGCGCCTTGCGGTTTTACGTTTCTCGTACCAAAAATGTAATCGATTACATTTTGACGCGGTCAAACGGCTCACGCTTCTTCGGCCGCCGCAGGTTTCCGAACCGGTCACCAACGTCTTTGCCCATGTCCGCTCGCTCGTCCAGAACGTCGCCACTGCGGCCGCAGCCGCAAGCCGAAGACGCCAGCGCCGCCACCGCCTCGCGCGGCGGGTCGATCGCGGCGGTGGCGCAGCGCGCGGGCGTCTCGGTCGCGACGGTTTCGCGGGTGCTCAACGGCCATGCGAACGTGCGCGCCGCGACCCGCGAGCGCGTGCTCGCCGAGATCGAGACGAGCGGCTACCGCGTCAACGAACTCGCGCGCAACCTGCGCACCGCCGAGAGCCGCCTGCTCCTGACGATGGTGCCCGACTTCGGCAACCCGTTTTACGCGGAGATCGTGCGCGGCATCGACAGCGTCGCGCGCCAGCACGGCTTTTTCCTGCTGCTGTGCGACACGGGCGCCGACGCCGGCCGCGAGCGCAGCTACTTCGACCTGCTGCGCCGCCATCGCGCGGACGGGGCGATCTGCCTCGACCCGGCGACGGTACAGCATGCGCTGGCCGCCGAATCGACGGCGCTGCCGTGGGTAGCCTGCTGCGAGTTCGATCCGGACGTGGGCGTGCCGTACGTGGGTATCGACAACTACCGGGCCGCGCACGACGCCGTGCGGCATCTGATCGCGCGGGGGCGGCGCCGTGTGGCGCTCATCAACTCCGACGAGCACTATCTCTACGCGCAGCAGCGCCGCGACGGCTGGCGCGACGCGCTCGGCGAAGCGGGCATCGCGATGCGCGACGCCTGGCGCGTGAACGTGAACTGCCTCGACTACGACGCGGGCGCGCAGGCCGCCGCCGCGCTCATGCGGTTGCCGGCGGGCGAGGCGCCCGACGCGATCTTCGCGGTGTCGGACACGCTCGCGGTGGGCGTGGTCAACGGCCTGCGCGGCGCGGGGCGGCGCGTGCCGCACGACGTCGCCGTGGTCGGCTTCGACGATATCGCGCTCGCCGCGCAGATCGACCCGCCGCTCACGACGATCGCGCAGCCCATGCGGGAGCTGGGCGAGACGGCCGCGCGCCTGTTGCTGCGGCGTTTCGCCGACCCGCGCGCGAGCGTGCCGGGCGTGCTGCTGCCGCACAGGCTGGTGGTGCGCGAGAGCGGATGAAACGCAGGAAACGTAGACGAACACATAGCAGGGGAGACCAGCGGTGTTCTGCTGTGCATGGGACCGGAGTCAGGGCTAAAGCCCTGACTCCGGTCGACAGGCGGGCGGCGCAAGCCGCTCGGCGCAACCCGCAAAGCCACAAGCGCCAGTACTGGAGGAGCGCACGCGCATGAGCGTCGCCGTGAAGTTCAACGACATCCGCAAGGACTTCGGTCCCGTGCGCGTGCTGCACGGCGTGAGCTTCGAACTCGCGCCGGGGCGCATTCACGGGCTGCTGGGCGAGAACGGCGCGGGCAAGTCCACGCTTATGAAGATCCTCGCGGGCTACGAGAACGCGAGCGCGGGCGAGATGCTGGTGGACGGCGTGGCGCGCCGCTTCGACGGCTCGCGCGAGGCCGAAGCCGCCGGCATCGTGCTGATCCACCAGGAGTTCAACCTGGCCGAGCACCTGACGATCGCGCAGAACATCTTCCTCGGGCACGAAAAGCGCAAAGGCTGGCTCGTCGACGACGCCGCCATGCGCCGCGAAGCGCGTGAACTGCTCGCGCAGGTAGGGCTCACGCGCGACCCGGACGTGAAGGTGCGCGATCTGATCGTCGCCGAGAAACAGCTCGTGGAGATCGCCAAGGCGCTCTCGCGGCACGCGCGCCTGCTCATCATGGACGAGCCCACGGCCACGCTCACGCCTGCCGAAACCGCGCGCCTTTTCGCGCTCATGACGAAGCTGCGCGCATCTGGCACGACGCTCGTCTACATCTCGCACAAGCTCGACGAGGTAGAGACCATCACCGACGACGTGGTCGTGATGCGCGATGGCCGCTTCGTGGCCGCGAGCGCGACGGCGGGCCTGGCGCGCCAGCAGATGGCGAACCTCATGGTGGGCCGCGACGTCTCCGACATGTTTCCGGAGAAAGGCGCGGCGCCCGAGCTTGCCCCCGTGGCGCTGCGCGTGACGCATCTCACCGTGCCGGGCTGGGTCGAGGATCTGGACTTCGAGGTGCGCGCGGGCGAGATTCTCGGCTTCGCGGGACTCGTGGGCGCGGGGCGCAGCGAGGCGTTCGAGGCAATCGTGGGCTTGCGCCACAAGCAAGCGGGCGAGATCGAGATCGACGGCCGCCCGGTGACGCTGCGCCATCCGCGCGACGCGATGCGCCACGGCCTCACGTACCTGAGCGAAGACCGCAAGGGCCGCGGCCTGCACATGAACCTCACGCTGCAGGACAACCTCACGCTCATGACGCTCGAGCGCTACGGCCATCCGCTGCTCGACCTCAAGGCGGGCCGCCGCGCGCTGGAGAAGGCGGTGCGCGAATTCGGCATCCGCACGGGCGACCTCGACAGCCGCGCGCGCATGCTCTCGGGCGGCAACCAGCAGAAGCTCGCGCTCGCCAAGTTCCTGCAGCCCGACCCGCGCGTGATCGTGCTCGACGAGCCCACGCGCGGCGTGGACGTGGGTGCGAAGCGCGACCTCTATTTCCTGATCCAGCGGCTCGCGGCCTCCGGGCGCGCGGTCGTCGTGATCTCGTCCGAACTGGTCGAGCTGATCGGGCTCGCGCATCGCGTGGCCGTGATGCGCGCGGGCCGGCTCGTCGCCACGCTCGGGCACGAACATCTGAACGAAGAGGAGCTGATCGCTCATGCAACCGGCACCCACTGACGCGGCGTCCGAAGGCCGGGGCGCGCGCTCGGCCGCGGCGCGATTCGTGCACCGGCTCGCGGGCGTCGGGCCGCTCATCGGCCTGATCCTGCTGTGCGTGCTCGGCACGCTGCTCAACCGCGATTTCGCCACCGCCGGCAACCTGCTCAACGTGCTCACGCGCACCTCGTTCATCGGCATCATTTCCGTGGGCATGACGTTCGTGATCATTTCGGGCGGCATCGACCTGTCGGTCGGCTCGATGGCCGCGCTGATCGCGGGCGTGATGATCTGGGTGATGAATACGCTGGCCGCGAGCGAACACGCGTTTGCGCCCCTGGCCATCGTCGCGATCGGCATGGCGATCGCGCTCGTGCTCGGCGCGATGTTCGGGCTCGCGCATGGTTTGCTGATCACGCGCGGGCGCATCGAGCCTTTCATCGTCACGCTCGGCACGCTCGGCATCTTCCGCTCGGTGCTCACCTGGCTCGCCGATGGCGGCGCGCTCACGCTGCAGAACAATCTCGTCGATCTCTACGGGCCGGTCTATTACGCGAGCCTCTTTGGCATCCCGGTGCCCGTGTGGGTGTTCGCGCTCACGGCGGCGGGCGGCGCGCTGATTCTCAACCGCACGGCGTTCGGGCGGCACGTGCAGGCGATCGGTTCGAACGAGCAGGTCGCGCGCTATGCGGCGATCCGCGTCGATCGCGTGAAGTGCGCGACCTACGTGCTGCTGGGCGTGTGCGTGGGCGTGGCGACGGTGCTCTATGTGCCGCGCCTCGGCTCCGCCACGCCGACGACGGGCTTGCTGTGGGAACTGGAGGCGATCGCCGCGGTGGTGGTGGGCGGCACGGCGCTCAAGGGCGGCGAAGGGCGCGTGGCGGGCACCGTGGTCGGCGCGGTGCTGCTCTCGGTCATCGCCAATATTCTCAATCTCACGAGCATCATCAGCGTGTATCTGAATGCGGCGGTGCAGGGCGTGGCGATCATCGCGGTCGCGTTCCTGCAGCGCGGCAGACGGTAAAGATGTCGAAGCAGATCTGGCAGGGCGGTGGGGAAGTAAAAGGAGGCAGCGAAAACTCAACGCAAGAATTGGCGCGGGAGCGCACGATAGGAGACGGCATCATGAAGAAGATGATTCGAACGATGTGTGCGGGCGCGCTGGCGCTTGGCGTAGCGGCGACGTTCGGTGCGGGCGCGGCGCGCGCCGACGACAAGGTCACGCTGGGCGTGGCGATTCCCACGGCCGACCATGGCTTTACGGGCGGCATCGTCTGGTGGGCGAACGAGGCGAAGAAGGACCTCGAAAAGGCGCACCCGGACCTCAAGGTCATCGTCAAGACAGCGGCGAACGCGCCCGATCAGGCGAACCAGTTGCAGGACCTCGTGACCGTCAACAAGATCAACGCGCTCGTGATCTTCCCGTATGAATCGGCTTCGCTCACGCAGCCCGTTGCGCAGGTGAAGAAGCAGGGCGTGTACGTGACGGTGGTCGATCGCGGCCTGACCGACACGAGCGCGCAGGACGCCTATGTGGCCGGCGACAACACGGCGTTCGGCAAGATTCCCGCCGAATACCTCGCGAAGCAGCTGGGCGGCAAGGGCGATATCGTCGCGTTGCGCGGCATTCCCACCACGCTCGACAACGAGCGCTGGACCGCGTTCACGTCGGTGCTGAAGGGCAATCCCGGCATCAAGATCCTCGACGCGAAGTACGCGAACTGGAACCGCGACGACGCCTTCAAGACGATGCAGGACTACCTCACGCGCTTCAAGCACATCGACGCGGTCTGGGCCGCCGACGACGACATGGCCGTGGGCGTGCTCAAGGCGATCGATCAGGCCAAGCGCAACGACATCAAGATCGTGTTCGGCGGCGCGGGATCGAAGGAGATGGTCAAGCGCGTGATGGACGGCGATGCGCTCATCAAGGCCGATGTGTCGTATTCGCCGAAGTTCATCTACGACGCGATCAAGCTCACGGCCGAAGCGCGTTTGCAGGGCAAGGCGTTGCCGCCCACCACGATCATCCCTTCGGTGCTGATCACCAGGGAGAACGCGAAGCAGTTCTACTTCCCCGATTCGCCGTTCTGAGGACGGGATTGCGATGAAGACGATCAAGGGCCCAGCGATATTCCTCGCGCAGTTCCTCGGCGACGACGCGCCGTTCGACAGCTTCGCGCACATGGCCGGCTGGGCGGCCCAGCTCGGCTACAAGGGCATCCAGGTGCCCGCGGATGCGCGTCTCGTCGATCTCGCGCAGGCCGCGTCGAGTGTGGCGTACTGCGATGACCTGCGCCAGCAGGCCGACGACGCGGGCGTGACGATCACCGAGCTTTCCACGCATCTGCAAGGACAGCTCGTGGCCGTGCACCCCGCCTACGACACGCTGTTCGACGGCTTCGCGCCGCCGCAGGTGCGCGGCGATCGCGAAGCGCGCACGGCATGGGCCATCGAGCAGTTGATGCTGGCCGCGCGCGCTTCGAAGAATCTGGGGCTCAGTGCGCACGTGACGTTTTCGGGCGCGCTAGCGTGGCCGTACGTCTATCCGTGGCCGCAGCGGCCGGCAGGTCTCGTCGAAGCCGCTTTCGACGAACTCGCGCGCCGCTGGCGACCGATTCTCGATGCGTTCGACGCGGCGGGCGTGGACGTCTGCTACGAGCTGCATCCGGGTGAGGATCTGCACGACGGCGTGACGTTCGAGCGCTTTCTTGCGGCAGTGGGCGATCATCCCCGCGCGAACATCCTCTACGACCCCAGCCACTTCGTGCTGCAGCAACTCGATTACCTCGCGTTCATCGACCTCTATCACGCGCGCATCAAGGCCTTTCACGTGAAGGACGCCGAATTCCGCCCCACGGGCAAACAAGGCGTGTACGGCGGCTATAGCGCATGGGTGGAGCGCGCGGGGCGCTTTCGCTCGCTCGGCGACGGGCAGATCGACTTCGGCGCGATCTTCTCGAAGCTCACGCAGTACGACTATCCGGGCTGGGCGGTACTCGAATGGGAGTGCGCGCTCAAGCATCCGCACGACGGCGCGCGCGAGGGCGCGGAGTTCATCAAGCGGCACCTCATCCGCGTGGCCGAGCACGCGTTCGACGACTTCGCGGGCAGCGGCGTCGATACGGCGCAGGTGAAGGGCGTGCTGGGCCTCTGAACGCGATTCTCGCAGGAGACACGCAATGACGCGAAGACTCAGGCTCGGGATGGTCGGCGGCGGCGAGGGGGCGTTCATCGGCGCCGTGCATCGCATCGCGGCGCGTCTCGACGACGGTTTCGAACTCGTCGCGGGCGCACTGTCGTCCGATGCGACGCGCGCGCAGTCGAGCGCCGAAGCGCTCGGCCTCGCGCGCAGCTACGCCGACTGGCGCGAGATGGCGAGCGTGGAAGGCGCGCGCGAGGACGGCATCGACGCGGTGGCCATCGTCACGCCGAACCATCTGCACGCGCCGGTGGCGCATGCGTTCATGGACGCGGGCATACACGTGATCTGCGACAAGCCGCTCGCGGTCTCGCTCGCCGAGGGCGAAGCGCTCGCGCAACACGCGCGCGACGCGAATCTCGTGTTCGCGCTCACGCATACGTATTCGGGCTATCCGCTCGTGCGGCATGCGCGCGAGATGGTCGAGGCGGGGGAGATTGGCGAGGTGCGCATCGTGCAGGTCGAGTATGCGCAGGACTGGCTCGCCAATCCCGTCGAGCGCGATGGCGCAAACCGTCAGGCAGTGTGGCGCACGGATCCCGCTCTGGCGGGGCCGGCGGGGTGTCTGGGCGACATCGGCACGCATGCCTATCAGCTGGCGGCGTTCGTGAGCGCGCTCGTGCCGGAGTCGCTCGCGGCCGACGTGCATACCTTTGTGCCGGGTCGCCGCGTGGACGACCACGTGCAGGCCATGCTGCGCTACGCCAACGGCGCGCGCGGCATGCTATGGGCGAGCCAGGTGGCGAGCGGCGCGGAGAACGCGTTGCGGCTGCGCGTGTATGGCACGAAGGCGGGCCTCGCGTTCGATCAGGAGGAGCCCAACCTGCTGTGGTTCACGCCGCAGGGCGGCGAGGCGCAGCGGCTCACGCGCGGCCGCGTGACGGGGGCCGCCGCACGGCACGCCACGCGCGTGCCGCCGGGGCACCCGGAAGGCTATCTGGAGGCGTTCGCGCAGCTCTATCGCGACGCCGCGGCGCAGATCCTCGCGCGCGAGGCCGGCGAGCCCGCGCCGCCCGCGAGCCGGCTGCTGACGACGGTCGACGACGGCGTGGAGGGACTGCGCTTCATCGAGGCCGTACTGGCGAGCAGCGCGGCGGGCGGTGCCTGGCGCAGCATCGTGCGGCCGTGACTGGCCATCTGGATGAATTGAGGAGATAGGGCCTGGCAGTGAAACTTGCGGCATGTTTAACCCACTTCAAAGGTGAAGCATGTCCAACGTCATTCAATTGCATTACACTGCGTATTCGACGAAATCGCCGACGAAATCAGCGGCAACGACCAAACCAGGGAGCGAGTCGATGAACGCAAATGCATTGGTACAGGTTCGCATCGATCACGCGCTCAAGCAGCGCGCGGCTGAAGTGCTCGACAACATGGGGCTCACGGTATCGGACGCCGTGCGCATTCTGCTCACGCGTATCGCGAACGAGGGTGCGTTGCCGTTCGATTTCGCCGTCGATCCGGTGGCGCATGACGCGTGGTTTCGGGCGAAGGTACATGAAGCGCTGAAGGACCCGCGGCCGGCTGTGGCGGATGAAGAAGTGGAGGCGCACTTCGCGAAGCGGCGCGCGGCGGCGGGCGGCGAGCCTGGGCCCGCTCGCAACCGCAAGGCGAAAAGTTGAAGCCAGGCTGGTCGCCGCTCGCGCTGGCCGACCGCGAGGCGCTGTTCAACTTCACTATGACGAGCAATCCGCGCAGAGCGATCGCGTGGGACGAGCGGATTTCGGCATCCGTTCGACGTCTGCGGCTTTTTCCCAACCTTGGCCGGGTTGGCCGCGTGAGTGGCACACGCGAACTGGTGGTCGAATCGACGCCGTTCGTGCTCGCTTACCGGTACGAGAACGAGGCGCTCACGATATTGCGCGTCCTGCATAGCGCGCGCCGCTGGCCCGACGCCATCGATTGAGCGGCGGCAGGGCGCCGCCGCTCGTAGCGTCTATTGCCCCAGATACACGAATTTGCCCCCGCGTACCGTGCCCATCACGCTCGCGCGCTGGTCGAGGCCCACGTGGTCCGTCGGGCTCGTGTTCACCATGCCGTTGGGCACGACCACTTCGTGCGCGTGCTCGAGCTCGCTGCGCAACGCCACGCGGAACGCCTCGGTGCCCGGTTGCGCGGTCTTGAGCGCGCGCGCAACCGCATCCTGCAGGCGCGGGTACACGCCCGCCGCGTCGCCCGCGAATTGCGTGACCGTGCCCGGGCCGTACTTCGCCTCGTAGGCATCGACGAAGGCGAGCGCCGCCTTTTGCGCCGGCTGGTCGGCCGGCAGGGTGCGCGCCACCACCACGGGCTGGGTCGGGAACAGGGTGCCTTCCACGTCCTTGCCGCCCAGCTTGATGAATTCAGGCGTGGCGATGCCATGCGTCTGGTAGATCGGCCCCTTGTAGCCGCGCTCGATCAGCGTGCGTTGCGGCAGCACGGTCGGCGTGCCTGCGCCGGCGATCAGCATGGCGTCCGGTCTGGCCGCCATCAGCTTGAGAATCTGGCCCGTCACGCTGGCGTCGGTGCGGTTGTAGCGCTCGGTCGCCACGATCTGGATGTTGCGCGCCTTTGCGTACTTCGTGAATTCGTTGAGCCAGCTGTCGCCGTAGCTGTCCGCGAAGCCGATAAAGCCCACGCTCTTCACGCCGTGCGCGGCCATGTAGCGCGTCATGACGTCGGCCATGGCGGCATCGGTCTGCGCCATCTTGAAGGCCCACACGCGTGCGCCCTGCTGCGGCTCGACCACCGAGCCCGAGCCGACCAGCGTGATCATCGGCGTCTTGCTTTCCGCCACCGGATCGAGCGCCGCGAGCGCGGCTGGCGTGATATTCGGGCCGACGATCACGTCCACGTGATCTTCGTTGATCAGCTTGTGGATGTTGCGTACGGCCGCGCCCGGGTCCGAGCCGTCGTCGAGCACGATGTAGTCGGCCTTCTGGCCCGCGATCGTGTCGGGCCACATCAGCATGGCGTTCTTGCTCGTGATGCCGATGGCGGCAGCGGGCCCTGTGCTCGAGAGGTCGATGCCGACCTTGATGTCGGCGTGGGCGGCCGGGGCGAACATGGCGGCGGCAAGGGCGGCAGCCGCGGCGAGCGGGCGCAAAAGCGTGTACAGCTTCATCCGTTGAGTCTCCTGTCGATCAGAGTTGGCGCTTCAGCGCCTTACTCTGACCCCATGCAGATCTGGCGAGAAGTGATGTTGTTGTCTTGCGGATTTTGTCTGATTTTTCTTCCGGCGCTCGCGCAGCGGCTTACAGTTCGTAAGTCTCGTGCTCGCCCTTGAGTGCCTGCTCGATGAGCTTGCGGTTCAGGCTCGGCGAAAGCAGCTCGACGAGCGTATACACATAGCTGCGCAGGTAAGCGCCCTGCTTGAGCGCGACGCGTGTGACGTTGCTGCCGAAAAGATGCCCCACGGGCACCGCGCGCAGGTGCCGGTCGCGCTCGGCGTTGAAGGCGATGTCGGCCATGATCCCGACGCCGAGGCCCAGCTCCACGTAGGTCTTGATCACATCGGCGTCGATGGCTTCCAGCACGATGTCGGGCGAGAGCGCGCGCAGGCGGAACGCGTCGTTGATCTTGGTACGCCCGGCAAACGCATTGTCGTAGGTGATCAGCGGATATTGGGCCAGATCGTCGAGCGAAAGCGGCTTGCGCTCGAGCAGCGGGTGGTCGGGCAGCATTACCGCCACGTGATGCCAGGTGAAGCAGGGCAGCGACACCAGTTCCTTGTAGCCGGAGATGGCCTCGGTCGCGATGCACAGATCGGCCTGGTCATGGAGCACCATTTCCGCGACCTGGGTCGGGCTGCCTTGCAGGATCGAGAGGTGCACCTTCGGAAAACGCCGCTTGAACTCGGCGATGGCGGCGGGCAGCGAATAGCGCGCCTGCGTGTGCGTGGCGGCGATCGTGAGGTTGCCCTGGTCCTGCGCCGCGTAGTCCTTGCCCACGCGCTTGAGGCTCTCCACTTCCTGCAGGATGCGCTCCACCGAGGCGAGGATGATCCGGCCCGGCTCCGTGAGCGAGCGCACGCGCTTGCCGTGGCGCGTAAAGATTTCGACCCCAAGCTCATCCTCCAGCTCGATGATCGCCTTCGAGACGCCCGGCTGGCTTGTATACAGTGCCTTGGCCGCTTCCGTGAGGTTGAAGTTCTGGCGTACAGCCTCGCGGACGAAGCGGAACTGGTGCAGGTTCATAGATAACCCTTATAACCTGTATGCATATCGACCTGATTTTTGAGTCGTTTGAAATATAAGGCGAGTTTATTACCATTCCTCCAACTTTTCCAATATGGATATCTGTTTTGGTCATTAGCAAATGACCGGCGCGATTGAAGGCGCGGCCGCCTCGCCAGAGGCAGGACAGAGCGGAAAGAGCGAAGTCGAGAAGTCGGAGCGCGGCGTAACCGGAACGCCGCGATTGAACCAAACCCTGGGGTCCCCGAATGTACCAATACGATCAGTACGACCAGACCATCGTCGACGAACGCGTCGCGCAATACAGCGACCAGGTCCGCCGCCGCCTGTCGGGCGAATTGAGCGAAGAAGAGTTCCGTCCGCTGCGCCTGCAAAATGGCCTGTACTACCAGCGCCACGCCTACATGCACCGCATCGCGATTCCGTACGGCAATCTGCGCAGCGACCAGCTCCGCATGCTCGGCACGATCGCGCGCGAGCACGACCGCGGCTACGGCCACTTCTCGACGCGTTCGAACATCCAGTACAACTGGATCAAGCTCGAAGAAACGCCGGAAATCCTGCGCAAGCTGGCCTCCGTGCAGATGCACGGCATCCAGACCTCGGGCAACTGCATCCGCAACATCACCGCCGACCAGTTCGCGGGCGTCGCGCCCGACGAGATCGTCGATCCGCGCCCGTGGGCCGAAATCCTGCGCCAGTGGTCGACGTTCCACCCCGAATTCGCGTGGCTGCCGCGCAAGTTCAAGATCGCCGTGTCGGGCTCGAAGGAAGACCGCGCCGCCGTGCAGATTCACGATCTGGGCGTCTACCTCGACCGTAACGAGCAGGGCGAAATCGTCGCGAGCATCCTCGCGGGCGGCGGTCTTGGCCGCACGCCGATCGTCGGCGCCATCATCAAGCGCGACCTGCCGTGGCAGCACCTGCTGACCTACTGCGAAGCCGTGCTGCGCGTGTACAACCGCTATGGCCGCCGCGACAACATGTACAAGGCGCGCATCAAGATCCTCGTGAAGGCGCTCTCGCCGGCGAAGTTCGCCGAGCAGGTCGAAGAAGAGTGGCAGCACCTCAAGGACGGCCCCTCGACGCTCACGCAGGAAGAACTCGATCGCGTCTCGCAGTACTTCGTGCCGCCGGCATACGAAAAGATCGCCGACACCGACACGTCGTACGAAAAGCATCTGCTGGAAAACCGTGCGTTCGCGCGCTGGGTCGAGCGCAACGTGCGCCCGCACCGCGTGCCGGGCTACGCGTCGGTCACGCTCTCGCTCAAGCCGCGCAACATCGCGCCGGGCGACGCCACCGACGCGCAGATGGAAGCCGTGGCCGGCTGGGCCGACGAATACTCGTTCGGCCAGATCCGCGTCTCGCACGAGCAGAACCTGATCCTCGCCGACGTCAAGAAGCGCGACCTGTTCGCGCTGTGGGAAAAGGCCAAGGCGCAAGGTTTCGCAACCGCGAACATCGGCCTGTTGACCGACATCATCGCGTGCCCGGGCGGCGACTTCTGCTCGCTCGCCAATGCGAAGTCGATTCCTATCGCCCTCGCAATCCAGGAACGTTTCGACAACCTCGACTTCGTCTACGACCTGGGCGACCTGTCGCTGAACATCTCGGGCTGCATCAACGCATGCGGTCACCACCACGTCGGCAACATCGGCGTGCTGGGCGTCGACAAGGATGGTTCGGAGTGGTATCAGGTCACGCTCGGCGGCGAGCAGGGCAACGGCGCGCGCCTTGGCCGCGTGATCGGCCCGTCGTTCTCGGCTGAAGAGATGCCCGACGTGGTGCAGAAGGTGATCGATACGTTCGTCGAGCATCGCATCGACGACGAGCGTTTCATCGACACGTACGAGCGCATCGGCATCGCGCCGTTCAAGGAGCGCGTGTACGCATCGCGCCAGCCGGCCCACGCTTAATGTACGCAACTGAAGCACGCAACGAGACTACGAGATTCGAGCAATGGCATTGATCATCAAAAAACGCGAGATCGTTGAAGACAACTGGCAAGTCGTGCGTGCGGCCGAAGACGGCGCATTGCCCGAGGTTGCCGCGCTGCCCGCGGGCAAGGTGCTGGTGCCGCTCGCCTACTGGCAGGCGCAGCGTGATGCACTGGTCGCTGCGCGCGGCAAGGACGAACTCGGCGTGTGGCTCGCGCCGGACAGCGAACCGGCCGATATCGCCGCCGACTTCGACAAGCTCGCGGTGATCGGCGTGGACTTCCCCGTGTTCCGCGATGGCCGCGGCTTCTCGATCGGCCGCCTGCTGCGCGAGCGCTATGGCTACCAGGGCGAGCTGCGCGCGATCGGCGACGTGCTGCGCGACCAGTTGCGCTTTCACGAGCGCTGCGGCTTCGATGCGTTCGCCGTGCGCGCCGACAAGGACATCCACGATGCGCTCAAGGCGTTCACCGAATTCACGGTGCAATACCAGGGCGCCTTCGACGAACCGTCGCCGCTGTTCCGCCGCCGCGCTGCACAACAGGGCGCTGCGGCATGAGCACCGTCGCGAACGAAATCACGGCTGAGTTGCAGGCGAAGATCGGGCGCCTCGACGCGCTGCTCGAATCGATCGCGGCGCGTCACGCCGACGTGAAGCTGGCCAGCAGCCTCGCCGCCGAAGACATGCTGCTCACGCACGCGATTCTCTCGCGCGGCGTGAAAATCGGCGTCTTCTCGCTGAACACGGGCCGCCTGCACGCCGAAACGCTCGGCATGCTCGACGTGGTGCGCGAGCGCTACGGCTACGAGATCGAGCAGTTTCATCCGCAACAGGACGCCGTGGACGAATACGTCGCCCAGCGCGGCCTGAACGCGTTCTACGAGAGCGTCGATCTGCGCAAGCGCTGCTGCGAAATCCGCAAGGTCGAGCCGCTGAACCGTGCATTGTCGGGCGTTTCCGCCTGGGTCACGGGCCAGCGCCGCGAGCAGTCGGTCACGCGCGCGGAGCTGCACGAGGAAGAACGCGACGAAGCGCGCGACATCGACAAGTTCAATCCGCTCGCCGACTGGACCGAAGCCGATGTCTGGGCCTACCTGCGCGCCTTCGAGGTGCCGGTGAACCCGCTGCACGCCCGCGGCTACCCGAGCATCGGCTGCGAGCCCTGCACCCGTGCGATCCGTCCCGGCGAAGACAGCCGCGCGGGCCGCTGGTGGTGGGAGTCGCGCGACACGAAGGAATGTGGCTTGCACATCACGTCCGTGTCGGCCATTCCGGTCGTCGAAGTGTCGTCGATCGGCCAGGCGAACTAAGATTGAATTTTGTCGCGCTGTCGAAACGACGGCGCGAACGTCGAATACCGAGTACCGCGCGCCCAGCAAAAGGGGTGCGAATAAACGAAGGATCCGAACATGAGCACCACGCTCGACTCAGCAGTGAACGCACCGCTCCAGGTCACGGCGAACCGCATGGACCATCTCGACTGGCTCGAAGCCGAGTCGATCCACATCCTGCGTGAACTCGTCGCCGAATGCAGCAAGCCTGCGCTGCTGTTCTCGGGCGGCAAGGACTCGGTCGTCGTGCTGGCGCTCGCACTGAAGGCGTTCGGCCTCGGCGCGAACCGCAAGACCGCGCTGCCGTTCCCGCTCGTGCACATCGACACGGGCCACAATTACGAGGAAGTGATCGACTTCCGCGATCGCCGGGCAGCCGAAATCGGCGCGGAACTCGTGGTCGGTCACGTCGAAGATTCGATCAAGCGCGGCACCGTGCGCCTGCGCCGCGAAACCGATTCGCGCAACGCCGCGCAAGCGGTCACGCTGCTGGAAACCATCGAGCAATACGGCTACACGGCGATGATCGGCGGTGCGCGCCGCGACGAAGAGAAGGCCCGCGCGAAGGAGCGCATCTTCTCGTTCCGCGACGAATTCGGCCAGTGGGACCCGAAGGCGCAGCGCCCGGAACTCTGGAGCCTGTACAACGCGCGCCTGCACAAGGGCGAGCACCTGCGCGTATTCCCGATCTCGAACTGGACGGAACTCGACGTGTGGCAATACATCGAGCGCGAGAAGCTCGAACTGCCGTCGATCTACTACGCGCACCAGCGCGAGATCGTGCGCCGCAACGGCCTGCTCGTGCCGGTCACGCCGCTCACGCCGATGAAGGAAGGCGAAGTCAGCGAAATGGCGCAGGTGCGTTTCCGCACCGTGGGCGACATCAGCTGCACGTGCCCGGTGGCGAGCGATGCCGACAACGTCGAGAAGATCATCGCCGAAACGGCCGTGACCGAGATCACGGAACGCGGTGCGACGCGCATGGACGACCAGGCGTCGGAAGCCGCGATGGAACAGCGCAAGAAGCAAGGTTATTTCTAAAGAGCACGCAGAGGAAAGAATAGACATGGTTACGACGCATCAACCTGAAGACCTCGGCGTGCTGCGCTTCATCACGGCGGGCAGTGTGGACGACGGCAAGAGCACGCTGATCGGCCGCCTGCTATACGACAGCAAGGCGGTTCTGAGCGACCAGCTCTCGGCGCTTTCGCGTGCGAAGAACAAGCGCACGGTGGGCGACGAGATCGACCTGTCGCTGCTCACCGACGGCCTCGAAGCCGAGCGCGAGCAGGGCATCACGATCGACGTGGCGTACCGCTACTTCGCCACGGCCAAGCGCAAGTTCATCATCGCCGACACGCCGGGCCACGAGCAGTACACGCGCAACATGGTCACGGGCGCTTCGACGGCGCACGCCGCGATCATCCTGATCGACCCGACGCGCGTGACGGTCGAGAACGGCGTGACGCAACTGCTGCCGCAAACCAAGCGTCACAGCGCCATCGTCAAGCTGCTGGGCCTGCAGCACGTGATCGTCGCGATCAACAAGATGGATCTCGTCGACTACAGCGAAGCGACGTTCAACCTGATCCGCGAAGCGTATGTTGCGCTCGCGCGCCAGCTTGGCCTCTCCGACGTGCGTTTCGTGCCGGTTTCGGCGCTCAAGGGCGACAACATCGTCGCCGCGAGCGAGCGGATGCCGTGGTACGCGGGCGAGCCGCTGCTCGACGTGCTCGAACAACTGCCGGTCGCGCAGGCGGCGGGCGAAGCGCTGCGCTTCCCGGTGCAGTGGGTCGCGCGCCAGGACGGTTCCAGTGCCGACGACTTCCGCGGCTACATGGGCCGTGTCGAAGCGGGCGAAGTGAAGCTCGGCGACGCCATTACGGTGCTGCCGGCCGGCCGCAGCGCAACGGTCGCCGAAATCATCGCGCCGGTGCCGGGCGGCACGGCGCAGGTCGACCGCGCGTTCGCGGGCCAGACCGTCACGATCCGTCTCGCGGAAGACGTGGACGTTTCGCGCGGTGACACCTTCGTGCCGGCGGCCGATGCCACTCAACCCGCGAAGAAGCTCGAAGCGGACCTCTGCTGGTTCGACGACGAGCCGCTCTCGCCGCAGCGCAAGTACCTGCTCAAGCAGACCACGAGCACGGTGTTCGCGAAGATCGGCGCGGTCAAGCAGGTGCTCGACGTGCATACGCTCTCGCACGCCACCGACCGCCACGAACTCGCGATGAACGATATCGGCCGCGTGGCGCTCTCGCTGCAGAAGCCGCTCGTCTGCGACCTGTATGATGCGAATCCTGGCACCGGCGCATTCGTGCTGATCGACGAGGCGACGCATCACACGGTGGCCGCGGGCATGATCCGCGCGTTCTCGGCGTAAGGCGCTGCGCGAGGTTGCGGCCGCGCGCGGCCGCAACAATGGATTCGAAGCATATGGGCAAGGTATATCTGATCGGCGCGGGACCGGGCGCAGCGGACCTCATCACGGTACGCGGCGCACGGCTGCTCGCGAGCGCCGACGTCGTACTGCACGACGCGCTCGTCGAGCCGGCCATGCTCGAGTACGCGCCGGCAACCGCGAAGTTCATCGCGGTCGGCAAGCGCTGCGGGCAACGCTCCACGGCGCAGCACTTCATCAACAAGCAACTCGTCGACGCGGCGCGCGAGCACGCCGTGGTCGTGCGCCTGAAGGGCGGCGATCCGATGCTGTTCGGCCGTGCCGACGAGGAGATGCGCGCGCTCGAAGCGGCCGGCATCGCGTTCGAAGTCGTGCCGGGCATTACGGCGGCGCTGGCGAGCGCGGCGACGCTGCAACGCTCGCTCACGCTGCGCGGTGTGGCGCGCAGCGTGGCGCTCGCCACGTATTCGCGCGCGGCGGGCAGCGAGGAGATTCGCGAGCAGGTCAACGCCGATTCGCTCGTGTTCTACATGGGCCGCGACAGCGCGCCCGAGATCGCGCGCCAGCTGATCGAGGCGGGCCGCGCGGGCGCGACGTCCGTGGCGATCGTCGAAGCCTGCAGCACCGCGCGCGAGCGCACGCTCACGCTGACGCTGGCGGGTCTCGCAGCGGGCGACGCGCAGGAGTGGCTCGACCCGGCGCAGCCGAGCCTGCTGATGATCGGCGATGCGTTCGCTGAACGCTCAGGGCAGGCGCAACACGATGATGAAGCGCAAGGCGATGGTCAACACCGCCGCGCCGCCGCTTAACGTATAAGCGCCGCGCGAAACAGGCTCGCAAAGCAAAACGGGCTCGCTGAAAGGCGAGCCCGTTTTTTTATGCGTGAGCGGTTCTAGTCGCGGTCGTTTTCGATGCAGTACCGCACGATCGCTTCGAGCACCGCATCGTCCTCGCCGACGGCGCCCGCACAACGCAGGCGCACATCCGGATGCTCGCTCTGGCATTGCGCGATCAGCGCGGGCAGATCGCGGCGCACGTGGCCGCCCTGGCCGAAGAACACCGGCACGACCGTGATCGTGTCGCAGCCTGCCGCGGCCTGGCCGGCGATCGCATCGGGCAGGCTCGGCGTCATCAGTTCGAGAAAGGCGAGGCCGACCGGCCCCGCATCGCCGCGCGTGGCGGAAAGCTTCGCGGCGAGCCGCTGGAACGGCTCCTGCCAGCGCGCGTCGCGCGCGCCGTGGCCGAAGAGAATCATGCCGTGCGTGCCCATGCTTGCGAGCCTGTGCGAATTGGCGGCTGAACTATCGGCTGAACGCTACCGGCATCAATGCCGGTCGACCCATTTGAGCCCGATCAGCCCGACCGCGAGATAGATGAGCCCCGGTGTCGCCGCCGTGAGCGGCGCGGGCCAGGTGTTCAGTGTACCCACGTGCGAGAACAGCGTGTTGACGAGCTGGAAGCTCATGCCGAGCATGATCCCGCCGAACACCTTCATGCCCACCACGCCGGCGCGCGTATGCAGATACGCGAACGGCAGCGAGAGCACGAGCATCACGAACACCGCGAACGGGTAGAGCAGCTTGCGCCAGAACGCGATCTGGTAGCGCTGCGCGTCCTGATGGTTTTCGGTCAGATGCTGGATGTAGCGGAACAGGTTGAACATCGACATCCGGTCGGGCGATACGAGCAGCACCGAGAGAATGTTCGGCGTGAGCTCCGAGCGCAGCGAGTATTCGGGCGCCGAGGTCTGCTGGGCGCGATAGACCGGATTGAGCGCATCGACCGGCTGGTTCTGCGGCGGCGCCACGCCGATCAGTTGCGTATCGGTCACGTCCTTGAGCAGCCAGTGGCCCGGCGGCTGGAACGTGCCGCTCTTCGCGAGGCGCACGTTGGAGAGCCGGAACTGCGAATCGAATTCGTAGATGCGCACGTTCGTGATGGTCGCATCGGGCAGCAGCTCCCCGACGTTCACGAAGCGCGTGACCTGCTCGCCGTCGGCGCGTGCGGTGAGTGTGTCCTTCACCCACACGCCCGACTGGAAGTTGCTCGACACGGCCGAGCCCAACGCCTCGAGGCGCACGCGCTCGGAGAGCTGGTCGGTGTAAGGGCCGACGACTTCGCCGATCAGGTAGGTGAGCAGCACGAGCGGCACGCCGATCTTGAGCAGCGAGCGCAGTGCCTGGTTGGTGGCGAGACCTGACACGCGAAAGATCGTGTACTCGGAGTTCGCGGCCATTTGCGCGAACACGTAGATCGCGGCGATGAGCGCCGCGACCGGGATGATCTCGTAGAGCCGCGAGGGCGCCTGGAGCGCCACGCGCAGCACCGCGTACTGGAATTTGTAGTTGCCGTGGCCGACCGAGTTCAGCTCGTTGATGAGGTCGAAGAAGAAGAACAGGCCGGAGAAGGCGAACAGGATGAAGATGAACGTCAGGTAGACCTGGCGAGCGAAGTATTTTTCGTAGATGCGCATCGGTCAGTTTCCCTCTCAGTTGCCAGGAGAGGCGCGCCGGAACATCGCGCGTGTAAAGAGCGGCCGGTTGCGCACGCGTATCCAGAAGATGAACACGACGAGCGCGAGCACCACGGCGTGCAGCAGGACGAGGCCGACGCCGAAGGGCATCTTGCCTTGCTCGATCTGCGACTGCACGACGTTGAGCAGGTTCGAATAGGTGAGGTAGATCAGCACCGCCATCACGAGATTGATCGTGCGGCTGCGGCGCGGGTTCTGGTAGGCGAGCGGAATGCCGAGCAGCATCAGGTTGATCGCGATGAGCGGCAGGCCGGCGCGCCAGGCGAGTTCGCCCAGGTTGTCGTTGGTCGGGTGGCGCAGCAGGCCCGGCGTGGACGTGGTGCTCGCCGAAGGCGTGTTCACGAGCGGCTGGCTCGTGATCTTCACGCCATAACGCTGGAACTCGCTGATGCGAAAGTCCGGGTGGCCGGGCTCGCCGTCGTAGCGGCGGCCGTTTTCGAGCACGACGAAGCGGTCGCCGCCCTTCATGGTTTCGGTGTGGCCCGTCTTCGAGACGATCACGCTCACCTTGCCGTTTTCCGTGCTCGTGACGAACACGTTCTCCACGCGGCCCTGGTCGGGGCTCATGCTCTCGATGAAGAACACGCGGTGCGTGGTGGGCGATTCGCGGAACTGGCCGGGCGCGAGCAGCGACACTTCATCGCGCTGCTGGAAGCGCGCGCGAATCAGCTTGCTCTGCGCATTCGACCACGGCCAGCCGATGAACGCGAAGAACACGATGAGCAGGATGATCGGCGCGGCAAAGGTGGCGACCGGCTTGATCAGGCGCGTGAGGCTCACCCCGGAGGAGAGCCACACGACCATTTCGGAATCCTTGTACCAGCGCGTGAGGACGAACAGGATCGACACGAACAGCGTGACGATGAGCATGACGGCCATGTAGCCGATCACGGTGAGTCCGATCAGCACCAGCACGTCGCGCGGGTCGATCTGACCGGACGCGGCGAAGCCGACGATGCGGATCATCATCGTCGTCAGCATGATCGTGAGCAGAACCATGAACACGGCGCCGGCCGTGTACGCGAGTTCGCGCTGCAGGGAACGTTCGAAGATCATTCTTGATGGGCAGGGCGGGCGGACCGTGCCGGGAGGCGCGCAGCTCGCGCAACCGTCCAGGAGCCGCCGCGGGAAAAATAGCGGATAATTGCGGCTTTCATCCTAAGCCCTGATTTTATCCGAGGACAAGCGCGATGGACTTTAGCATAAAAGCCTGTGACTGGAGCAAAGGCGGGGACGGCCCCTTCCTGACCGGCAAGTCGGATTGTGTCGTGGTCGGCGTGTTCGAGGCGCAAACCCTGTCGGGCGCGGCGTTCGCCATCGACAGCGCCATTGGCGGCGCAATCGCGCGCGTCGTCAAGGCCGGCGACATCGACGGCAAGGCCGGCTCCACGCTGTTCCTGCCGGAAGTGAGCGGCATCGGCGCCTCGCGCGTGCTGCTCGTGGGTCTCGGCAAGCAGGACGCGTTCGGCCAGAAGGCTTACGGCGACGCGGTCAAGGCCGCCTGGCGCGCGATCCTCGGCACGAAGATCGCGCAGGTCACCTTCACGCTCGCGCAATTGCCGGTGAAGGAGCGCACGGGCGACTGGGGCGTGCGCACCGCCATTCTCGCGCTGCGCAACGAGACCTATCGCTTCACGCAGATGAAGAGCAAGCCCGACGTCTCGCAGCGGGCCCTCAAGCGCGTGGTCTTCAGCATCGACGCCGCCGAAGAGAAGGCCGCGAAGCTCGCGGCGAAGCAGTCCGTCGCGCTCGCCAACGGCATGGACCTCACGCGCGACCTCGGCAATCTGCCGGGCAACGTCTGCACGCCGACCTATCTCGCGGCCACGGCCAAGAAGCTCGCGCGCGACTGGAAGCTCAAGGTCGAGGTGCTCGGCCAGCGCCAGATCGAGACGCTCAAGATGGGTTCGTTTCTTTCGGTAACAAAGGGCTCGGTCGAGCCGCCGCAGTTCATCGTGCTGCACTATCAGGGCGCCAGCGCCAAGGCCGCGCCCATCGTGCTGGTCGGCAAAGGCATCACGTTCGACACGGGCGGCATTTCGCTCAAGCCCGGCGAGGGCATGGACGAGATGAAGTACGACATGTGCGGCGCGGGCTCGGTGCTCGGCACGATCCGCGCGGTCGCCGAAATGGGGCTCAAGCTCAACGTGATCGGCATCATCCCGACCTGCGAGAACATGCCCGCGGGCAACGCCACGAAGCCGGGCGACATCGTCACGACGATGGCGGGCCTCACGGTCGAAGTGCTCAACACCGACGCCGAAGGCCGCCTGATCCTGTGCGACGCGCTCACCTATGCCGAGCGCTTCAAGCCGGCCGCCGTGGTCGACATCGCCACGCTCACGGGCGCCTGCATCATCGCGCTCGGCCATCACAACAGCGGCCTCTTCTCGAAGGACGACGCGCTCGCGGGCGAACTGCTCGACGCGTCGCGCGAAGCCAACGATCCGGCCTGGCGCCTGCCGCTCGACGACGAGTATCAGGACCAGCTCAAGTCGAATTTTGCCGACCTCGCCAACATCGGCGGGCGTCCGGCGGGCAGCGTGACGGCGGCGTGCTTCCTGTCGCGTTTCACCGAAAACTACCCGTGGGCGCACCTCGACATCGCGGGCACGGCGTGGAAGAGCGGCGCGGCCAAGGGCGCGACGGGCCGTCCGGTGCCGCTGCTCGCCCAGTTCCTGATCGATCGTGCCGGGCAATGAGGGCAGGAATGGCGATTGCTGCCCACCTGACGGTGTGTAAAGTGGTGTGGGCATGACGCGCATCGATTTCCACACGAACGTCGGCGACTCGCTGCTGTATGCGTGCCGCCTCGTGCGCAAGGCGTATCAGGCGGGCCAGCAGGCGGTCGTGCTGGCCGAGCCCGCGCGCCTGCGCGCGTTCGACGAGATGTTGTGGACCTTTTCGCCGCTCGATTTCGTGCCGCACTGCATGGCCGAGAGCCCTCAAGCGGGCGAATCGCCCATCGTGCTGGCAACGGATCTCGAGCGTGCGCCGCATCATCGTGTGCTGCTCAATCTCGGCGCCGAGGTCCCGCCACAGTTCGCACGCTTCGAGCGCCTGCTCGAAGTGATTGGCGATGCGCCCGACGAACTCGCGTCGGGCCGTGAGCGCTATCGTTTCTACCGCGACCGCGGTTACGCGCTCAACAACTACAAGCAGGGCGGCTGAGGCCGGACGCGCGAGGCGTACCGGCGCAAGGCCGACTGCCCCGATCGATGGAGGTAAACATGTCCGGCATGCACGACTCGGAAGATAGTGCGATTCCGCTCTTGAACGAGGTGATGGTGAGCGGCAATCCGCTGCGCGCGCACAACGTCGAAGAGGCGAAGAGCGCGACGGCCGCTGCCGTCCAGGCCGCCGTGGCCGAGCGCGAGGAGGGCCTGTTCGCGCACGACGCCGACGCGCTCGTCGAGCGCCTGCGCGGCCGTTGCCTGACCTGGCTCACCGGCGAAGGCCGCGCCGTGATCGAGGCGCGCTGCAGCGCCGCGATGCAGGAGCATACGAACTGGCTCGTGGGCCAGGTGTCGCGCGAAATCGGTCTTGCGCTCGAAACGGAACTCACGAACTGGGTGAAGGCCGCCGTGCGCGAAGAACTGGCGGCGCGCGCAGGGCGTCCGCCTTCGGCCTGATTCACTTGAGCGTGCGGCGGCGGGCAGTTGCCCGGCCCGCGCCATCACACCGTTCGCCTCACTTGAGCGTGAGGATCCAGCTCGCGAGCTGCGCCGCCTGTGCGGGGTTCAGCTGCGTGTTGGCCGGCATCGGCACGGTGCCCCACACGCCGCTGCCGCCTTCCAGAATCTTGTGGGTGAGATAGGC
This sequence comes from Paraburkholderia sp. EG287B, assembly GCF_040965595.1. Taxonomy (NCBI): domain Bacteria; kingdom Pseudomonadati; phylum Pseudomonadota; class Betaproteobacteria; order Burkholderiales; family Burkholderiaceae; genus Paraburkholderia; species Paraburkholderia sp. EG287B. Next base: position 50,835 of record NZ_JBFRCG010000026.1, on the reverse strand, counting down.
CTGCGCGTCGGGCTTGCCCGCGTACTTCGCGGCGACATCGCGCAGGGCGGGCCCCATGAAATTGCGGGTCACCGAGTGGCAGCTCATGCAGTTCTGCTGCTGGGCGAGCGCGAGACCGGTGGGTCCATGCTGCGCGCGGACCGGGGCTGCCCCGAGCGCGCCGGCAAGGCCGATGGCGAGCGCGGCGGCGAGCGTCGCTGTCTTGTTCTTCGCTTGCGACTTCCGTTTCATACTGGTCTCCGCCCGCGTATGCGCCGGCTGTGTCGTCGCATTATAAAAGCAAAGGGCGCACGTCCCGGACGTGCGCCCTTTGCTTTACTGCAGGTCGGGATTCGAGCGGCGCCAGGCCCGGCTTGGCCCCGCCTAGCCCGTCACCGCGCCCTGGTTCGCCGGGCGCGCGAGCGCCGCGTACTTCGCCATGACGCCGCGCGTGTAACGCGGCGCGGGCTGCTTCCAGGCCGCGCGCCGGCGTGCGAGTTCGGCGTCGTCCACGTTCAGTTGCAGCAGGAGCGTGTGAGCGTCGATGGTGATCGAGTCGCCTTCCTGCACGAGAGCGATCGTGCCGCCTTCAAACGCTTCCGGCGCGACGTGGCCCACCACCATGCCCCAGGTGCCGCCCGAGAAGCGCCCATCGGTGATGAGCCCCACCGACTCCCCCAGCCCCTTGCCGATGATCGCCGAAGTCGGCGCGAGCATTTCCGGCATGCCGGGCCCGCCCTTCGGGCCGAGGTAGCGCAGCACGACGACGTCGCCGGCCTTGATCTTGTCCGCGAGGATGGCTTCCATCGCGCTCTGCTCGTCGTCGAACACGCGCGCGGGGCCCGTGATGACCGGATTCTTCAGGCCCGTGATCTTGGCGACCGCGCCGTGCGTCGCGAGATTGCCCTTGAGGATCGCCAGATGGCCTTCCTTGTACAGCGCCTGGCTGATGGGGAAGATCACCTTCTGGTCCGCGCGCGGCGTGGACGGCACGTCCTTGAGTTCTTCCGCGATGGTCTTGCCCGTGATGGTGATGCAGTCGCCATGCAGGAGGCCCGCGTCGAGCAGGATCTTGAGCACCTGCGGAATGCCGCCGGCCTCGTGCAGGTCGGTCGCGACGTACTGGCCGGACGGCTTCAGGTCGCAGATCACCGGCACTTTCTTGCGCATGCGCTCGAAGTCGTCGATGGTCCATTCGATTTCCGCGGCATGCGCGATGGCGAGATAGTGCAGCACGGCATTGGTCGAACCGCCCGTCGCCATGATGAGCGCCACGGCGTTCTCGATCGACTTCTTCGTGATGATGTCGCGCGGCTTGAGGTCCTGCTTGACGGCCTCGACCAGCACGCGCGCCGATTCCGCCGCCGAGTCGACTTTCTCCTCGTCGGGGTTGGCCATCGTCGACGAATACATGAGCGACATGCCGAGCGCTTCGAACGACGAGCTCATCGTATTCGCGGTGTACATGCCGCCGCACGAGCCCGTGGAAGGGCAGGCGTTTTTCTCGACGCCCTCGAAATCTTCTTCGCTCATGCGCCCCGCGGTGAATTCGCCCACGGCCTCGAACGCCGAGACGATGGTGAGGGCCTTACCCTTCCAGTTGCCCGGGCGGATCGTGCCGCCATACACGTAGATGCCGGGCACGTTGATGCGTGCGAGCGCGATCATGCCGCCGGGCATGTTCTTGTCGCAGCCGCCGATCACGACCACACCGTCCATCCACTGGCCTTGCACGCAGGTCTCGATGCAGTCCGCGATGACTTCGCGCGAGACGAGCGAGTACTTCATGCCTTCGGTGCCCATCGACATGCCGTCCGAGATCGTGGGCGTGCCGAAGGTCTGCGGGTTCGCGTCGGCGCGCTTGATGGCGTCGACGGCCGCGTCGGCCAGCCGCTGCAGGCCGGCGTTGCACGGCGTGATGGTCGAATGGCCATTGGCGACGCCGATCATCGGCTTGTCGAAGTCGGCCTTCTCGTAGCCGAGCGCGTAATACATCGAACGATTGGGCGAGCGGGCGACGCCTTGCGTGATGTGCCTCGAACGACGGTTATAGGGCATGGGAACCTCCGGTGAATTTTGTCTCGGACGCCGGGTGTGGGTTCTGGTTCGGGAGCGCCGGCACGTCTATCGAAGCATGCGATTTCGCGAGAGCGCTGTCCAATATATTATTCGTGGTCTATTGAGTCGTAAAACATATCAACATGACCACAGCGCGAGACCGCCGCCGATGAATCCGACGATCCCCGATCTGCGCCAGCTTCGCTATTTCGTCGCCGTGGCCGAGGAGCAGCATTTCGGCCGCGCGGCGGCACGCCTGTCGATGACGCAGCCGCCGCTCTCGCAGGCCATTCGCGCGCTGGAGGAGACGCTGGGCGTGGAGCTGTTCGCGCGCACGCGCCGTTCGGTCGAATTGACGGCCGTGGGCGCCGATCTGCTGCCGGAGGTGAGGCGCCTGCTGGCAAGCGCCGAAGCGCTGCGGCCGCTCGCGCAGAGCCTCGCGCGCGGCGAGGCGGGCGTGCTCGCGCTGGCCTTCGTTTCGACCGCCGACTACGGCTTGCTGCCGCTCTTGCTGCGCGACTTCGGCGCGCGCTATCCGCGCGTGCGCCTGCAGCTCGCCGAAGCCACGAGCGACGTGCAGGTGGAAGAGCTGGTGGCGGGCCGCATCGACGCGGGTCTCGTGATCGCCCCCGTGCCGCCGCGCCACGCGGCCCAGCTTGCTTACCAGCCGGTCGCGCGCGAGCCGCTCGTGGTCGCCATGCCCTCGGCGCTGTCGGTGCGCCTTGGCGGCCCTTCAGCCGACGACTGGCACGATGAGCCGGTGAGCCTGCGCGATCTCGCCGATGCACCGCTCGTCGTCTTTCCGCGCCATCTGGCCCCGGGTTTCTACGACACCATCATGGACTGCTACGGCGCGGCCGGCCTCGCGCCCCTGATCGGCCAGGAAGCGATCCAGATGCAGACGATCGTGAGCCTCGTCTCGGCCGGCATGGGCGTGGCGCTCGTGCCGCAGTCGCTGCGCCATCTGCGGCGCACGGGCGTCGTGTACCGGCCGCTCGCCGGGGCGGTGCCGGCCATCGAAACGGGCCTCGTCTGGCGCTCGGCCGAGGTGAGCCCGGTGCTCGCGGCGTTCATCGAGATCGTGCGCGCGCACGCGGCGACGGCGGGCTGGCCGGCGCGCGAGGGCTAGCCGGAAGCCGGGCCGACCGCGTCGGTCATCTGTCGCCGCTACACTCGCGGCGCAGCGCCAAACGTGCATTTTGGTTTGCGATCCCTCGCGTCGGCGATAATGTCACGCCGTGACGCGCCGGCTGCGAACCTCGCCGCTTTGCAAACGTCCAACGTGCCTGGCCCGCTTGTGTGAGCGGCGCGGAACTGCTTACAACCCGATTTCAATCGATATCGCCGACAAGACTTCATCCACGATGCTCATCCACCCGAACTTCGACCCCGTCGCCATTCATCTGGGGCCGCTCGCCGTGCGCTGGTACGGCCTCATGTATCTCGTCGGCTTCATTCTGGCGATCGTGATCGGCCGTCTGCGCCTGCGTCTGCCGTACGTGGCCGCGCAGGGCTGGACCGCGAAAGACATCGACGACATGCTGTTCTACGGCGTGCTCGGCACGATCCTGGGCGGGCGCCTGGGCTACGTGCTGTTCTACAAGGCGAGCTGGTACTTCGCGCATCCGCTCGACATCTTCAAGGTCTGGGAAGGCGGCATGTCGTTTCACGGCGGCTTTCTCGGCGTGACGTTCGCGATGGTGCTGTTCGCGTGGCAACGCGGCCGCACCTGGCTGCAGGTCACGGACTTCGTTGCGCCGATGGTGCCCACGGGGCTCGCCTTCGGCCGTCTCGGCAACTTCATCAACGGCGAACTGTGGGGCCGCGTGACCTCGCCCGATTCGCCGTGGGCCATGCTGTTTCCGGGCGCCGCGAACGACGACGCCGCGTGGCTCGCCGCGCATCCGCAACTGGCCGCGCAGTGGCATTTGAACGAAGTGTTCGCGCAGTTCCATCTGCTGCCGCGCCATCCGTCGGAGCTGTACGAAATCGCGCTGGAAGGCATCGCGCTCTTCATCGTGCTGATTCTGTTCGCGCGCAAGCCGCGCCCCGTCGGCGCGATTTCGGCCATGTTCCTGATCGGCTATGGTCTCGCGCGCTTCACGGTCGAGTTCGCACGCGAACCCGATGACTTCCTCGGCCTGCTGGCGCTCGGCCTCTCGATGGGCCAGTGGCTCTCGCTGCCGATGATCATCGTGGGTATCGGCCTGATGGCGTGGGCGTATCGCCGCGCCAAACGTGGCAACGACGGCGCACAGGTAGCGGGCGCGAAGAGCTGACGCGCACGCGAACGCGCCACGCGTTTTAGCCCATGAAAAAGGCCACGGTTTTCACCGTGGCCTTTTTGCTTGCGTGGCTTGTATCGCGCGCTTTACTTCATCTGCACCGAGCCGGAGACGTTGACCGTCACCGTGGACGTGCCGCCTTCGAGCGGCACCGGTGCCGACATCTTCGCGTCAGCCGAAGCGGCGCGCGCGCTCATCATCATCATGGGGCGCGGCATCACGCCCGAGTGCCCCACGTTCACGTCGCGAATCGTGTAGCTGCTGTAGCCGAACGCGCGCGTGGCCGAAAGCGCCTGGTCGCGGAACGAGGCGATGGCCTGGCCCGACAGCTTTTGCTCGGCGGCGCGTTGCGCCTCGGGCGACAGCGAGAACTGCACGTTGCCCACCTGCATGATCGATGAGAGATCGCCGGCGAGCTTCGACGCCGCCGCGAAATCATGCGACTCGAGCACGACTTCCGTGCGGCCGCGCCAGGCGGAGATGCGCCCGTCGCGATCCGTCGAAGGGAAGATCGAGAACTGGCCCGAGTGCGCGGTTACACCCGCGACGCCTCTCGCGCGTTGAAGCGCGGAGTCGGCGCGCTGATTGAGTGTCGCGGTGAGCGAGGCGGGATCGTTCGCTTCCTGTTCGTAGAACAGCGTAATGTTGACGACGTCCTGAGGCACTTCGGCGCTCGCCTGCGCAGACAGCGAAAGCACGCCCGAGGGCTGCTGGAAGCGCGCGTCGCTCTGTGCGAACGCGGCGCCCGGCGCGAGCGTCATGGCGAGGGGGAGGGCGGCAGCCAATGCGGCGGCGAGCGTGACGGCGGTTTTTCGGTTCATTGAGGCTCCTTGCAGAACTGGTGTCGCGCGCGAGGCATACGTGGCGACGCGCGACTGTGCGCGATTGTGCTTGAAGTCGCGCACGGATGCTGTGTGCGTGCGCGGCCGCCTGCGTCGACGCAGAACCGAACCGCCTCACATCAGATGTTTTGTGATGAAGTTCCACTCGGCCGTCGTGACCGGCGTGATCGAAAGGCGGTTGCCCCTGGCGAGCACGCGCATGTCCGCGAGTTCCTCGTGTTCGCGCAAGGCGGCAAGAGCAATTAGCGGGCACTTCTTCTTGAACACGACGTCGACGAGGATCCAGCGCGGATTCTCGTGCGTCGATTTCGCGTCGTAGTAAGGGCTTTTCGGATCGAACTGCGTGGGATCGGGGTAGGCCGTGGACGACACCTGCGCGATGCCCGCGATGCCGGGCTCGGGGCAGCTCGAGTGATAGAACAGCACGCCGTCGCCTTGCTGCATGGTGTCGCGCATGAAATTGCGCGCCTGGTAGTTTCGTACGCCGGTCCAGGGCAGCGTGCGCTGCGGCGCGTTTGCGAGGTCGTCGATGCTTGCTTCGTCGGGTTCGGACTTCATCAGCCAGTAGCGCATGAGTCGAAGTTCACGTCGAAAGGGGAGAGGGGCGAGTGTGCATGCCGCGAAAAACGCCAATGCACGCCGCACAAAGGAAAACGGCATCGGACTGTGGTCCGATGCCGTTTGAATAGGTCCCCGCCATAGCCGCTAGGCCGGCATCCTGAACCGAGGGTTCAGAATTGGTCGCAGTTAGCAGCACTTCGGGTACATCAGACTGTGTGACGCGCACGCCCGTGCTACAAATTTCCGCAACCGTGCACATGGCATTGGTTCAAGGAATATATGACCTTGGCGAACCAGGCAGGGAAGCTGACTAAACTGTTTGGCAGCGTGTTTAGAAACGCGCGTTTCTAAACAAATCAACGCTACCTTTGAACAACATCATACCGCACGTTGCTGCGTAATACTGCGGCTTACAACCGCGGCGTACATCAGCGCTTATTGCACACCGTACTGGTGAATCACAGCGCCGAGTTGTTCGTTCATTTGGCGCATTGTACGACGGATTTCTTCGGCTGGGAATGCTTCCCCGTGACGCACGCTGGTTTGCAGGCGCAGCAGTTCCGAGGCGAGCGAGAGCGCCGCCATGACGGCGATGCGATCGGTGCCGCGCACGTTGCTGTGATTGCGGATCTTCGACATTTCGGCATCCACGCGCGCCACCGCTTCGAGCAGTGCCTGTTCCGTTTCCGGCGAACAGACGAGGCGATAGGTTTGGCCGAGGATCGTCGCTTCGATCTGCTTGGTGGTCATGCATTTTCTCCGTGGCGGGCCGCGTTGCTGTCGTCGTCGGTGCTCTGCGACGGCTCGAGCAGATCGAGCTGGTTGTCGCGCTCGTTACCGGCGCGTGCGCGTGGCAGCTTTTCGAGGATCGCGTTCAGACGCACCTGCGCATCGTCGATCTTGGCCGAGAGGGCATCGCGCTCTGCCTGCAGCGCGGCGCGCTCCTCGCGGACCTGTTCGAGTTCGGTGCGTGTTTCGTCGCATTGCGCACGCAGCTGCGCGAGTTGCTCTTCGAGTGCGAGGCGTGCTTCGTGTTGGCGCTGATTAATCTCGATCAGCCGCCCGATGTTTTGTGAGAGTGTTTCGAGTTCGTTGAGCATGTGCTGCGTCCTCTAAAGACAGGCATTCTAGCGCGGATTAACGCGTATTTTGATAATTGTGTCGTTTCCAGACGTAACAACCCGGCTTCTTACCCGAATCAGGCACAAAACCCTCGCTACGTGTGCTGCATACGCCGGGCGGGAACGTAATTTGCCGGGGCCGCGCACAAAGCGCATCGTCTCGATCATGGTCTGCGCGTTATAACATCACGGATTCATGGTCTTTTGCCAGTGCTTTCGCGAACCGCTTATGCCACGCGTCATGCGGAATCCCTGGCGACCAAAATACTGCGCTCTGTCGCGGCCTGCGTATACCCCTGCTGTCTTTCTGTGCGAGCTTGATTGAAATCCGCTGCCGAGTTCCCCTATGCGTTCCATGAGCCGCGATGAGTCCCATGCTGTGCCACCGATCCACGCGCTGCCGCGGCGCTCGATGAGCGCGCGCCGTGCGTGCATGATCTGGGGCGCGCTCGCAGCCGTGGCGCTCGGGGTGTTCGCTGCCTCGCTCGCAACCGGCAGTGTGAGCGTGACGTTTGCGCAGGCGCTGGCGGCGCTCGCTCCCGCGCATGACGTGCACGGCGCGCCGGACATGGCGATCCAGATCGTGCGTACGCTGCGCTTGCCGCGCGCGTTGGCGGGTTTTGCATGTGGTGCCTTGCTCGCGCTGGCGGGCGCGTTGCTGCAGGTGCTGCTGCGCAATCCGCTCGCGGAGCCCTATGTGCTCGGCGTTTCTGGCGGCGCGGCCGCATTCGCACTCGTGGCGATGATCGCGGGCGTGGCGTGGTGGGGCGTGCAGGCGAGCGCGTGTGCGGGTGCGTTCGTTTCGATCCTGCTCGTGCTCGGCCTCGCGCGCCGCGAGTTGTGGCGCGGCGAGCCGCAAGACAGCTCGCCGCGGCTGCTCCTGACGGGCGCGGTGACGGCGGCAGGCTGGGGCGCATTGATCACACTGCTGCTCACGCTCGCGCCCGACACGCGCCTGCGCGGCATGCTGTTCTGGCTCACGGGCGACCTCAATGGCGCGGCCACGCCATGGCCCGCGCTCGCGACGCTTGGCGTGGTCCTTGCGTGCATCGTGCCCGCCGCGCCGATGCTCAACGTGCTGCTGCGCGGCGACGCCGCCGCGCAGGCGCTCGGTGTGCCGGTGCTGCGTCTGCGCGTGGGCATTTATCTTGCCGCGTCGCTCGCGGCGGCCGCTGCCGTGACGACGGGCGGCACCATCGGCTTCGTGGGGCTCGTCGTGCCCCACATGCTGCGTCTCGCGTTCGGCAACGACCAGCGCATGCTCGTGCCCGCTGCCGCGCTCGCGGGCGGCGTGGCCGTGATGGGCGCGGACCTCGTCGCGCGTACGGTGGCGGCGCCCGCGCAGTTGCCGGTGGGCGTCGTAACCGCGCTCGCGGGCGTGCCCGTATTCCTGTGGATGCTGCTCGCGAGGCGCGGACGATGAGCGATACGCATCCTTCCCTGCTCGCGGTCCACGCGCTCTCGTTGCGTGCGGGCGCGCGCACGCTCGTGGAATCGCTCACGCAAAGGTTTGCCGCCGGCGAAATCTGGTGCGTGGCGGGCGCGAATGGCGCGGGCAAGACCACGCTGATCGGCGCGCTCGCGGGCCTGGGCGAGCCCTCGGCGGGACGCATCGAAGTCGAGGGCATCGCGCTCGCGCAGTGGCCGCCGGTGCGCCTCGCGCAGCGCCGCGCACTGATGCCGCAGGACCAGCGTGACGCCTTCAGCGCGAGCGTGATCGACACCGTGCTGCTCAATCGCTATCCGCATCTTTCGGGCTGGGGCTGGGAAGGCGACGCCGATCGCGCCGCCGCGCACGCCGCGCTCGCCACGCTCGGCCTCGAAGCGTTCGCCGCGCGCGATGTGCTGTCGCTTTCGGGCGGCGAGCGCCAGCGTGTCGCGCTCGCCGCCGCGCTCTGCCAGGGCGCGCCGCTCCTGCTGCTCGACGAGCCGCTCGCGCATCTGGACCTGCATCATCAGATTGCCTGTCTCGAAGCGCTCTCGCGCTGGGTGCGCAGTGAAGCGCGAGCGGTGCTGTTTTCGTGCCACGATCTCAATCTTGCGCGGCGCTTCGCAACGCACGCGCTCCTGCTCGACGGCCGCGGCGGTTTTCACGCGGGCCCCGTGCGCGATGTGCTCACGCCGGAGCGCGCGAGCGCCGCATTCGGTCATCCGCTCGTGCTGATCCGCGAGGGCGCGCACGAGGCGCTTGTCCCCGCACTCGGCTCGACATCTTCATCACCGCATTCGCCGGGATCGAACGGCGTGCGCTAGTGCGCCGCTGTCGCCCGCATCACCTCGAAACGAAATACACCATGACGTCATCGCTTACCGAACTGCTCGCCGTCGAACCGCTCGACCTCTCGTTGCGCGACGAACTGCAACGCCTCATCGACACGAAGACCAAACCGCCCGGTAGTCTCGGCCGGCTCGAAACGCTGGCGCGCCAGCTCGGCATGATCCAGGGCACGACGCGCCCGAGCGTCGAGCGTCCCGTGATGATCGTGTTCGCAGGCGACCACGGCATTGCTGCCGAAGGCGTGAGCCCGTACCCGCAGGCCGTCACCGCGCAGATGGTCGCGAACTTCGTGGCAGGGGGCGCGGCCATCAACGTGTTCAGCGACGTGGTGGGACTCACGCTCGAAGTCGTCAACGCGGGCGTGGCGACGCCGCTGCCGCCGTCGCCGACCCTCGTCGACGTGCCCATCGCGGCCGGCACGCGCAACTTCTCGCACGAGCGCGCCATGACGCGCGACGACGCCATCGCCGCGCTCGCGGCGGGCGCCGGGCGCGTGCGCCACCACGCGGCGCTCGGCACGAACGTGATCGGCTTTGGCGAAATGGGCATTGCGAACACGTCGTCGGCCGCTTGCCTGATGAGCCGGCTGTGCGGCGTGCCGATCGACGAATGCGTCGGGCGAGGCACCGGCCTCGACAATGCGGGCCTCGCGAAAAAGCGCAATGTGCTCGCGGCGGCGCTCGCGCATCATGCCGACGCGCGCGAGCCGCTCGACGTGCTTGCCGCGTTCGGCGGCTTCGAGATCGCAATGATGGCGGGCGCGTACCTCGAAGCGGCGCGCTCGCGCATGGCGATTCTCGTCGACGGCTTCATCGCCACCTCGGCGCTGCTCGTGGCCGACTCGCTCGCGCCGAACGTGCGCGACTACTGCGTGTTTGCGCACGCATCGAACGAAGCGGGGCACCGCCGCATGCTCGATCACTTCGGCGCGCGCGAACTGCTCACGCTCGACCTGCGGCTGGGCGAGGGCACGGGCGCGGCGCTCGCGGTGCCGCTGCTGCGTGCGGCGGTGGCGTTCCTCAACGACATGGCGAGTTTCGAGTCGGCCGGCGTCGACAATCGCAGTGATCGCCACGCCTGAGCGCCGCGCGATGAATCCACTGGCAGAGCTGCGCTATTTCTTCACAGCGCTGGGCTATTTCACGCGCGTGCCGGTGCCGCGCTGGGTGGGCTTCGAGCCCGCGTGGCTCAACGCGGCGGCGCGCTACTTTCCGCTCGTCGGCGCGTTGATCGGGGCGCTTGGGGCGCTCGTCTATCTCGCCGCGTTGCGCGTGTTTCCGGCGAACGTGGCCGTGCTGCTGTCGATGGCCGTCACGCTCCTCGCGACGGGCGCCTTCCACGAAGACGGTCTCGCCGACTGCCTCGACGCATTCGGCGGTGCGTACGCCCGTGAGGACGTCCTGCGCATCATGCACGATTCGCGCATCGGCGCGTTCGGCGCGATCGGTCTCGTGATGGCGCTCGCGCTCAAGTGGCAGACGCTCGCGGCGCTGCCGCCGGCGCGCGCCGCACTGCTGATGATCGCCGGCCACGCCGCGAGCCGCGCGTGCGCGATCAGCTATCTCGTCTCGCTCGAGTATGTGCGTCCCGAGGGCAAGGCCAAGCCCGTCGCGCAGCGCATGAGCGTGCCCGCGTGGCTGTGCGCGTGCGTGTTCGGCTTGCCATGGCTGTTCTGGCCGGTGTGGTCCGGCGCGCCCGACTGGCGCGCGGGCGTCGCGATGCTCGTCGTGCTCGCCGTGTTGCGCTATGCACTGGGACGTTACTTCGTGCGCCGCATCGGCGGCTATACGGGCGATTGTCTCGGCTTCGCCCAACAGGTATTCGAGATCGCCATCTACCTCGTGGGGCTCGCATGGATCTCGTTCTGATCCGCCATCCCGCCGTGGCGGTGGATGCGGGCATGTGCTACGGCGCGACCGACGTGCCGCTCGCGGGCGACCCGACGCAGCAGGCCGCGTCGCTCGCCGGGCGGATCGCGGCGCTCGGCGTGCGCGAACCGCAGCGTATCGAAACGAGTCCGCTCACGCGCTGCGCGAGCGTGGCGGCGGCGCTCGGCGATCTGCGCGGCCCCACGCCGCAAGCCGAAGCACGCCTCGCAGAGATGGATTTCGGCGCGTGGGAGATGCAGCACTGGGACGCGATCGAGCGCGCGCAGATCGACGCATGGGCCGCGAATTTCGAGCATGCGCGCGAGCACGGCGGCGAGAGCGTCGCGCAGTTCGATGCGCGTGTAAGCGGCTGGTTCGACACGCTCGACGCGCGCGAGAAGTCCACCGTTTGGGCCGTCACGCATGCGGGCGTGATGCGCACCGTCACGGCGCGCGCGCTCGGCGTGCCGCTCGCGCGCTGCGTGCGCTGGCCGCTGGAGATGGGCGCGATCGTGCATTTGCGTTACGACGCGTCAAGCGCCCTGTGGCTGCTGGCGCGCTGGAACGCCTAACGAGTCATTTCGGAGATCGAATCAATGCGCAGCGGCGTTGCGCGAGCGGGCGAGGTCGAGATCCTTGCACAGCTGCGCCGCGCCCTGCGCGATGCGCGGCGCGGGGCGCGTGAGCAGATCGCCGTCGATGGCGAAGAGATTGCCGTGGGCGACGGCGGCCAGCGCCGGCCAGGCGCGCCAGCGCTCGAGGCTCGGCAGCGGGCGGTCCGGCGACGTCGCGCCTTGCGACGCGGTGACGATCGCATCGGGATTGGCGGCGAGGACGGCTTCAGTCGTTACCGTCGGCACGAGCGGTTCGAGCGCCGCGAACACGTTGCGGCCGCCGCAGAGCGTGATCACGTCGCTGATCATGTGCGAGCCGTTGAGGGTCATCAGCGGCTGATCCCAGACTTCGTAGAACACGCTCACGGGTGCGCGCTGCGCATAACGCGCGCGCAGCTGCGCGATGTCGCGGCGGTAAGCCGTCGCGGCGGCCTGCGCGGTGTCTTCGGTGCCGAGCAGCACGCCGAGGCGCGTGAGCGAGGTCGCGACATCGTCGAGCTTGTGCGGCTCGCTGAAAAAGAGGGGGAGGTGCAGCGCGCGCAGACGATCGAGCTGTTGCTGCGCGTTGCCGTGACGCCAGACCACGATGAGGTCGGGCTTGAGCGCGGCGATGCGCTCGAGGTCGAGCGCGCGGTTGTCGCCCACGCGCGGCACCTTTTGCGCTTCGGGCGGGTAGTCGCTGTAGGCCACGGCGCCGACCACTTTCGCGCCGCCGCCCGCGGCGTAGAGCAGCTCGGTCACGTGGGGCGCGAGGCTCACGACGCGCTGCGCAGGCGCGGGGAGGGTGACGGTGTCGCCCGCGTCGTCGATGGCGGTGACGCTCGCATGCGCGGCGCACGGCAGGAGCGTCGCGGCCAGCAGCGCCAACGCCGTGGTGGCCGCACGCATCAACCGATCGCCCGCATGGCTTGCCCGAGTGCGCTTTCGAAGCGCTGCCACTCGCCCTCGGACGCGGGCAGACCGAAGCGCAGGCTGGCCGGCGCGTCGAAGCGGCGCGTCCACACGGCGTGGCATGCGAGCGCGCCCTGCAGCGCGGGCGCGCGCGGGTCCGTGATCCAGGCGAACAGCGGCGTGGCGTGCGGCGTGAAGCCGTGAGCGCGCAGCAGCGCAACGAGGCGCGCGCTGTCGGCGGCGAGGCGAATGCGCATTTCGTTCTGCCACGCGCTGTCTTCGAACGCATGGGTGACGGCGTGGCGCGCCGGCCCGCTCACGGTCCACGCGCCCAGAAGGGCGCGCAACGCGGCCAGCAGGGCGGGGGCGCCGAGCGCGAAGCCGCAGCGCGCGCCCGCGAGTCCGAAGAACTTGCCAGGCGAGCGCAGCACGACGAGTCCTGCGCGGCTCGTTGCGCGCGCAAGCGTTTCGGATCGCTCGTGGCCGAGGGCATCGGCAAAGGCTTCGTCGACGATCAGCGTGCCGCCGCGCGCCGCGAGCTGCGCATGCCAATGCAGCAGGTGGGCGGCAGCCAGATGCGTGGCCGTCGGATTGTTCGGATTCACCACGACGGCGTGTGTGACTGTATCGGGCAGCGTGTCCTGCGTGACGTCGAGCGGCACGATCTCATGGCCCGCGCGTGCGAACGCCGGTGCGTACTCGCCGTAGGTGAGCGGCGCGATTGCTACACGGGCGCGCGGCAGCAGCGCCGGCAGCGCGCGGATTGCGGCCTGACTGCCCGCCACCGGCAACACGTGGCGGGCGTCGGGTGTGCCGTAGTAGCGCGCAGCGCAGGCGGCGAAGCCGTCGCCGTCGTCGGGCAGGCGCCGCCATGCCGTGGGCGGCACCGGCGGCACCGGGTAGCCATGCGGATTGATGCCGGTGGAGAGATCGATCCAGGCGTCCCAGGCGATGCCGTAACGCTGCGCGGCTTCGTGCAGATTGCCGCCGTGCGCGACGAGTGCGGCCGTCTGCTCAGACATGGGTCGCCACGCTCACGAAGGCCAGTGCGAGCAGCGCCGCTAGCCACAAAATAGTGGTGCGCTCGACGAGCCGCAAGGCCGCATCCACGTGCTGCGCGCGCGGCGGCGAGCCCGCGCCGAGCGCCGGGCGCTCTTCCAGCATGCCGTGGTAAACGGCCGCGCCGCCCAGCAACACGTTCAGGCTGCCCGCGCCCGAGGCCATCACCGGGCCCGCGTTCGGGCTCTCCCAGCGATGCGCCTGTTCGCGCCAGCAGCGCAGCGCCATGCGTGTATCGCCGAGCAGCGCGTAGCTCGCGGCCGTGAGGCGCGCGGGAATCCAGTTGAGCACGTCGTCGATGCGCGCGGCCGCCCAGCCAAAGCGCAGGAAGCGCGGCGTGCGGTAGCCCCACATGGCATCGAGCGTGTTGGCGAGACGGAACGCGAGGGCGCCCGGGCCGCCCGCGATCGCGAACCAGAACAGCGCGCCGAAGATCGCGTCGTTGCCGTTTTCGAGCGCCGATTCGACGGCCGCGCTCGAAAGCGCGGTGGCATCTGCCCCCGCTGTGTCGCGCGAGACGATGCGGCCCGTCAACTCGCGCGCGGCAGCGAGGTCGCGCCGTGCCAAAGCGGCCCCGATCGGCGCGATGTGCTCGGTAAGACTGCGCGCGCCGAGTGCGAACCAAAGCAGCGCGACGTGCAGCGCCCAGGCGAGCGGCCAGGGCAGCAGCGCACACAGCAGCGCGGCGACGACGACGGGCGGTGCGACGGCGGCGAGCCATGCGACGAGGCCGAGCGGACGGCCGCGGCGGCCCGTGTTCAGGCGCGCCTCGATGCGGTTCGCGTATTTGCCGAAGGCGACGAGCGGGTGCGCTCGGCGCGGCTCGCCGAGCCAGCGGTCCACGGCGACGCCGGCCACGGCGAGCGCGGCGGTGACGGGTAGCGAGAGCATCATGAGGTCCCGCGCGGCGCTTTGAGCACGAGAGGCAGGCCCGCGGCGACGAGCGTGGCGCGGTCGGCGAGCGCCGCGATGCGTTGATTGAGGCGGCCGAGTTCGTCCAAGTAGAGGCGCGTGGCCGCGCCCATCGGCACGACGCCCATGCCGATCTCGTTGCTCACCACGAGCACCGTGCCTTGTGCGCGCTCGCAGGCGGCGGCGAAGGCGTCGAGGCGCTCGCGCCAGTCGGGCAGCGGCGCTGCGGAGTCGGCGGGGCAAAGCAGGTTCGCGAGCCACAGCGTGAGACAGTCGATCAGCACGCACTGGCCGGGCGCCGCCGCGGCGTCGAGTGCGTCCGCGAGATCGAGCGGCGCCTCGGCGAGCGCCCAGTGCGCGGGCCGGCGCGCGCGATGGTGGCCGATGCGCTCGGCGAACTCGGTGTCGTCCGTCACGCGCGCGGTGGCGATATAGGTGACCGGCAGGCCGCTCGCGGCCGCGAGGCGTTCGGCGTGCGCGCTCTTGCCCGAGCGCGCGCCGCCGACGATGAAGGTGAGATCGCGCGAATTCATCGCGTGATTGTAACGGCTGCGCCCAGGCTCGCCGTTGTCCCATTGGCCATCGTCGCGCCGTGGTCCTGCATCGGGCGGCGGGGCGATGGGATAATGCGCGTTCGCCTTCGCAGCCCACCCAAGCGCTTCATGACCGCCACGCTACCCGCCATGCCCCGCGTACCCAACGGCACGCTGATGATCCAGGGCACGACCTCCGACGCCGGCAAGAGCACGCTCGTCGCTGGCCTGTGCCGCCTCGCGCGTCGCGCGGGTGCGCGCGTCGCACCGTTCAAGCCTCAGAACATGGCGCTCAACAGCGCCGTGACCGTGGATGGCGGCGAGATCGGCCGCGCGCAGGCGCTGCAGGCCGTCGCCGCCGGCATCGAGGCGCATACCGACCTCAATCCGGTGCTGCTCAAACCCAATAGCGACCTCGGTTCGCAGGTCATCATCCACGGCAAGGCGCGCATGAACCTGGGGGCGCGCGCGTACCAGGACTACAAGCCGCTCGCGCGCGAGGCCGTGCTGGCGTCCTATGCGCGTCTGCGCGCGCGCTACGACACGGTGTTCGTGGAAGGCGCGGGCAGCCCCGCCGAAGTCAACCTGCGCGCCAACGACATCGCCAACATGGGTTTCGCGGAGGCGGTCGATTGCCCGGTCGTGCTCGTGGCCGACATCGACCGCGGCGGCGTTTTCGCGCACCTGATCGGCACGCTGGCCTGTCTTTCGGAGAGCGAGCGCGCGCGCGTCAAAGGTTTCGTCATCAACCGCTTTCGCGGCGACCGCACGCTGCTGGAGCCCGGCCTCGCCTGGCTCGAGCAGCAGACGGGCAAGCCGGTGCTGGGCGTCGTGCCGTATCTGCACGGCCTCACGCTCGACGCCGAGGACATGCTGCCCGGTGCGGCCCACAGCGGCGCCCCGGCCGGCGGCGAGACGCTGCGCGTGGTGGTGCCGGCGCTGCCGCACATCAGCAACCACACCGACTTCGACGCGCTGCGCGCCCATCCGCAGGTCGATTTCACCTACGTGCGCACGGGCGAAGCGCCGCCCGCCGCCGATCTCGTGATCCTGCCGGGCTCGAAGAACGTGCGCGACGACCTCGCGTGGCTGCGCGCCCAGGGCTGGCAGACCGCGCTCGCGCGGCATCTGCGCTATGGCGGACGTGTGATCGGCATTTGCGGCGGCATGCAGATGCTCGGCCGCGCGATTGCCGATCCGCATGGCGTGGAGGGTGAGCCGGGCGCAGTCGAGGGCTTCGGCTGGCTCGACTACGAGACCGTGCTCACGCGCGAAAAGACCTTGAAGAACGTGACGGGCGCGCTCGCGCTGGAGGGCGCGCAAGGGCATGCAGGCGAGGGCCCGGCGCGCGTGGCGGGCTACGAAATCCATATGGGCGAGACGCGCGGGCGCTCGCTCGAATCGCCCGCGCTGTGGCTCGCGGAGGCAGACGCGGGGGCGACGCGCCCGGATGGCGCGCGCTCGGCGGACGGCCAGATTCTCGCGACCTACGTGCACGGCCTCTTCGACACGCCGCAGGCGTGCGCCGCGCTCCTGCGCTGGGCCGGGCTCGCGCAGGCGCGCGCGGTGGACTACCCGGCGTTGCGCGAGGCGTCGCTGGAGCGGCTCGCGGACACGCTCGCGGCGAGCCTCGATCTGGAGAAGGTGTTCGGCGTAATCAGCTAACTGCGCAGCTAAAAGCGCGGCTGGCCGGCTCAGTAAAGCACCATCTGCGTACAGCGGAACAGCGCGATGGTCTTGCCGTCCGGGCCGCTCACGGTGGCGTCCCAGACCTGGGTGCTGCGCCCGAGGTGCACGCCCTTCGCCACGGCCGAGATGGTGCCTTCGCGCGCGGTGCCGAGATGATTGCTCTTGATCTCGATGGTCGTGAAGTTCTTCGCGTTGGGCGGCAGGTGCGCGAGGCAGGCGTAGCCGCAGGCGGTGTCGGCGAGGCCGATCACCGTAGCGGCATGCAGGAAGCCATTGGGGGCGAGCAGGTCGCTGCGCACGTCGAGTTCGGCGCGCAGCAGGCCTTGCTCGAGGACCAGCGGCCGAAAGCCCAGCAAATCGGGCAGGCGGCCGCGCTGCCGCTCGAGCAGGGATTCGATCGTGATGTCGTGGCGTAGCGTGCTCATGGTCGGTCAGTCTCCTTGATTTGATATGAACATTGCAGGTGCGCGCTCGCGGGGGGCTTCGGCGGCGCGCAATTTGCCGATAATATCGGACGGTTGATCCGGGGCGCCGGCTGGTCTGCAAGGCGCCTCGCCAGGTATCGAACAACGCATCACGCAAAAATCACGGCAATCCGGCTGGCCTTGCGCCAGCCATCCTGACGGGAGCATTCATGACGGTAATCGTGGTGGCGAATCCCAAGGGCGGCGTGGGAAAGAGCACGCTGTCCACCAATCTGGCCGGCTATTTCGCCGCACAAGGCGAGTGGGTGGCGCTCGCGGACCTCGACCGGCAGCAGTCCTCGCACGCCTGGCTCGATCTGCGGCCCGCGACGCTGCCGGCCATCGAAAGCTGGCAGGTCGATCTGGACAACCCGGCGAAGCCGCCCAAGGGACTCGAGCACGCAGTCATCGACACGCCCGCCGGCCTGCACGGCAACCGGCTCCAGGCGATCATCGAGCTGGCGGACAAGGTGATCGTGCCGCTGCAGCCGTCGATGTTCGACATTCTCGCCACCCAGGACTTCCTGAACCGCCTCGCCAAGGAAAAGTCCGTGCGCAAGGGGGCGATCCAGGTGGGCGTGGTGGGCATGCGGGTGGATTCGCGCACGCGCTCGGCCGAGCAGCTGCAGCGCTTCGTCGAGGGCCTCGAACTGCCGGTGCTGGGCTATCTGCGCGATACGCAGAACTACGTGCAGCTCGCCGCGCACGGCCTCACGCTGTGGGACGTCGCGAAGAGCCGGGTCGAGAAGGACCTCGACCAGTGGCAGTCGATTATCGGCTGGGTCGACGGCAAATAAGCGCGCCGGTACGGCGGCGCGGGCCCGGTGAGCCGCGCCGGCCTGACCCGCGTGTCAGCTCCAGGCTTGCGTGGGCACGTGGTCGCGGCTGCCCTTGATGCGGTTGTTCTCGTCCACGAACACGAGGTCCGGCTTCCAGCCGGCCTTGAGCTCTTCCTCTTCCACGTTCGCGAACGCCGCGATGATCACGAGGTCGCCTAGCTGCGCGCGGCGCGCGGCCGAGCCGTTCAGCGAGATCATGCCGCTGCCGCGCTCGCCCTTGATCGCGTAGGTCGTGAAGCGCTCGCCATTGTTGATGTTCCAGATGTCGATGCGCTCGTTTTCGACGATGTTCGCCGCTTCGAGCAGGTTTTCGTCGATGGCGCACGAGCCTTCGTAGTGCAACTCGCAGTGCGTGACCGCGACGCGGTGGATCTTCGACTTGAGCATATGGCGTTGCATGGAGGGTCTCCTCAGGCGAGCGGGCGCGCGGCCCGCCGCGGGTAAGCGGAATCTGGGGGGATCGGGTGAAAGCGGGACGGCGCGGCCGCCCGCGGCCCTCAGATCTCGAGGTTGTCGATCAGGCGCGTCGCGCCGAGCTTCGCGGCGGCCAGCACGACGAGCGGCGACTCGGCGTCGCCGGCCACGCCCGGTGCGGGCGGCAGCAGGTTCGCACGCTTGCGGATCGCGATGTAGTCGGGCTTCCAGCCGCGCGCGGCGAGCGTCGCCATGGCGTCGAGTTCGAGCTGCTGGAAGTCGCGGCGGCCCGACAGCACCGACTCGCGGATCGCGCGCAGCACGCCCGCCAGTTGCGGCGCCTCGGCGCGCTCGGCTTCCGTGAGGTAGCGGTTGCGCGAGCTGAGCGCGAGGCCGTCGGTGTCGCGCACCGTTTCGGCGGCGATCACCTCGGTCGGCAGCGCGAACTGGTTGCACATCGCGCGCACGATCATGAGCTGCTGGTAGTCCTTCTTGCCGAACACGGCCACGCGCGGCTGCACGCACGACATCAGCTTCATGACGACCGTGCACACGCCCTCGAAGAAGCCGGGGCGGAATTCGCCTTCCAGAATGTCGCCCAGATCGTGCGGCGGGCGCACGCGGTACTCCTGCGGCTGCGGATACATGTCGCGCTCGGTGGGCGCGAACAGCACGTAGACGTTTTCCTTCTGCAGCTTCTCGATGTCGTCCTGAAGCGTGCGCGGATACTTGTCGAAGTCCTCGTTCGGGCCGAACTGCAGCCGGTTGACGAAGATACTCGCCACGACCGGGTCGCCGTGCTGGCGCGCGAGGCGCATCAGCGAGAGATGGCCTTCGTGCAGGTTGCCCATGGTCGGCACGAACGCCGTGCGGTTTTGGCCGCGCAACTGGTCGCGCAATTCCTGAATCGAGCTAATGACTTTCATGATCGGATGCTTTGTGCCTCGCGCGGGGCAAGACTGGGGTTGCACGGCCGCAAGCCAGAGGCCCGGACGAGGGGCCGCGAGCGGACGTCGCGCACCCGGTTCGCGCGAGTGGCGCGGTGTCCCGTATATGGGACGACACCGGGCAGGCGCGGGCGATTGTAGTGGATTTGTGAATGCGGCGCACCCGCCTCGGGTAGGGGGTTGTCCTGGCGTTCCGCTGTGCGGCCCGGCGCAGATGCCTGCGCGATGCGGTCCTATTTACTCGTTCGCCGCGCGCGGACCTGGGCAATACCGGGCCGAGGATCAGGCAGGCAGATACGCGAGCCGCACGTAGATCGGCGCGAACGGCTCGGGCTGGGTGATCTCGATGAGCGATTCGCGCGACAGCTCCAGCATGGCGATGAAGTTCACGACCACGACGGGCACGCCGCGCGTGGTGTCGAACAGCTCGGAGAACTCCATGAAGCGCTCGCCCTGGAGCCGGCGCAGGATGATGCTCATGTGCTCGCGCACCGAGAGCTCCTCGCGCGAGATCTTGTGATGCTGGACCAGCTTCGCGCGCTTGATGACGTCGGCCCACGCGGCGCGCAGGTCGTTGCTGTCCACGTCGGGAAAGCGCGGCGTGATGCTCTGCTCGATATAGACCTCGGCGCGCAGGAAGTCGCGGCCGAGCTGCGGCAACTGGTCCAGGCGCTGGGCGGCGAGCTTCATCTGCTCGTATTCGAGCAGGCGGCGCACGAGTTCGGCGCGCGGGTCCTCGGCTTCCTCACCCGTGTCGGCTTTCTTGACCGGCAGCAGCATGCGCGACTTGATCTCGATGAGCATGGCCGCCATCAGCAGATATTCGGCCGCGAGCTCGAGGTTGGTCTTGCGCAGTTGCTCGACATAGCCGAGGTACTGGGTCGTGACCTCCGCCATCGGGATGTCGAGGACGTTGAAGTTCTGCTTGCGGATGAGGTACAGCAGCAGGTCGAGCGGGCCTTCGAAGGTCTCGAGGAAGACTTCGAGCGCGTCCGGCGGGATGTAGAGGTCCTGCGGGAGCTTGAAGAGCGGCTCGCCGTAAAGGCGTGCGAACGCGACGCCGTCGACCGTGTCGGGCGTCGAGTCGGTCGCGGGCGTGGTCAGCGCCTCACCGGGCGTTTGCCCGGCGGCGTGGCCCGCGTGACTGGCCGCGTGCTCGCCGGCTGGCGGCGCGCCGGCCCCGTCGGCCTCGGCCATCAGAAGTTCTGGTAGTAGACGTAAGACGTCTGCTTCACGCGCGAAGCCTGCTGGCGCTCGCGCTCGTCGAGGTCGATCGGCTGCTTGTCCCACAGGAGCGCGCGGCCCTTGCGTTGCTGTTCTTCGAGCTGCGGCTTTTGCTGCTTGAGCTGGTTGATGAACTGCGTGATGTCCGACTGATACATGGCTGACGTCCGTCCAGTAAGGCGGGGCGCGTGATTGCGCCGCGCCGCTAATTCTGTCGGCGGCAATTTTACCGCAAGCCAACGCCGCGGAACATCCGCCCGGGCGGAATGCGTTGGCCATCCCCGAGGCCGCCCCGCGCGTGCCATCGGCCCGGCCGCGCCCGCCGTTGTGGCACGCTTTGCACCTCCTCCTGGGGTTTTGACGCGCCGATGTGGTGAAATAACGCGTTTGCGCCCGTTGCCGCTTCCCGTGCCCTGCGCGCGAGCGGCGCAACCGGTGGCAACCAGTTCTACGACGGCCGGAGGTGGCGTTTGGCGGGATGGGTGATCGAAGCATTGTGCGCACGGCGGCGCCCCTCGCGGGCGGCGCGGCCACGGCTCGCCGCGTGCCTGATCGTGTGCCTCGCCGTGTGCTCCGCCGTGGCGCCGCCCGCCCGGGCCGACATCCTGACCACCCTGCTGCCGTGGATGCGCCCGCGCACCTACTACGACGTCGAGATCCAGGCTTCCCCGCGCGACCTGCGCAAGCTGCTCGAGACGCACCTCGACATTGCGCGCTTTGCCACGCGCTCGGACGTGAACGAGGACCAGTTCGAGTTCCTCGTGACCGCGACGCCGCAGCAGGTGCGCGACCTCGCCTCGACGGCGGGCTATTTCACGCCGGTGGTACGCACCGACGTGCGCACGATCGACGGCCGGCGGCACGTGCGGGTGAGCGTCGACGCGGGGCCGCGCACGACGATTTCGTCGGTGAAGCTCGTGTTTCGCGGCCCGGTCCTCACGGAAGACCCGGCGCAGGAGAACACTGCGCGCTTCGCATTCTCGTTGCACGAAGGCGACGCCTTTACGCAGTCGGGCTGGGACGACGCCAAGAACGCCTCGCTCAAGGCGCTGCAGGCGCGCCGCTACCTCGGCGCCAAGATCACGTTTTCGGAGGCGCGCGTCGATCCGCTCAGGCATGACGCGCAACTTTCCGTAACGTTCGACAGCGGGCCGACCTTCACGCTGGGCAAGCTCGACGTTTCGGGCCCGCGGCGCTATCCGGGCTACATCATCGACAACGTGAATCCGCTTTCGCCGGGCGAAATCTACGACCTGAAGCGCGTGGCCGAACTGCAGCGCCAGGTGCAGAACACGCCGTACTACGCGAGCGTGGCGATCGACGTCGACGCGAACTCGCAAAAGCCGCTCGAGACGCCCGTGCACGTGAAGGTGAGCGAGTTCCCGTACAACAACTTCCGCGGCGGCGTGGGTTATTCGACCGACACCGGCGCGCACGTCCAGGGCTCCTACACCTACCTGAACACGTTCGGGGCGGCGTGGCCGTTCCAGGTGCAGGGGCGGCTCGACCAGATCCAGAAGTTCGGTCAGGTCCAGCTTTCGATGCCGCCGGGTCCGCGTGCCTGGACCAATAGCCTCGTCGCTTCCTACACGACCACCGACGTCTCGGATACGAACATCTATAGCGCGCGTGTCGGGGTGCAGCGCACGCGCACCTCGCAGAACATCGACTACGCGTACGCGCTGATGTTCTACGACGACCGTCTCACGCAGAACGTCGGGCCGTCCTCGCGGGCCTATGCGCTCGTGCCGACCTGGGGCTGGACCCGCCGCAACGTCGACGACCCGCTGTTTCCGCGCTCGGGCAACATCATCCGCATGGAGGCGGGCCTCGCGCTCAAGAACGTGGGCGCCGAGCAGAGCTTCCTGCGCGCCTACATGCGCGGCCAGCAATACCTGCCGATCGGCCACAGCGACATCATGGTGTTCCGCGCCGAGCTGGGCGGCGTGTTCACGAGCGGCCCGTCGAACGGCATCCCCGCGTCGCTGCTGTTCCGTGCGGGCGGTTCGAACTCGGTGCGCGGCTACTCGTTCCAGAGCATCGGTAACGACCAGTCGGGCTCGATCCTGCCGACCAAGTATCTCGTCACCGGCTCAGTGGAGTACCAGCACTGGTTCAGCCACGACTGGGGCGGCGCGGCGTTCTTCGACGTCGGCACCGCCACCGATACCTGGGGCGAAAAGGAGTTCGATCCGGGCGCGGGTATCGGCGCGCGCTGGCGCAGTCCCGTCGGGCCGGTCAACCTCGATCTCGCCTATGGTTTTCGCACTCACAGCGTGCGGCCTTATCTGACACTCGGGATCGCCTTCTGATGATGACGCGCATGCTGCTCCGCTTCGCAACGCTTCTTGCGCCGCACGGCGAGGGGGGCGCATGAGCGCGCGCCGTTTTGCTGCGGTGGCATGGCAGCCCGCCACGTTCGCGGTGCCGCCGGGGGAGGCTGGGCGCAGCCCGGACGACGAAGCGCGCGGGGAACCCGGCGGCCATGGAGGCAATGGCGGCGCGGGAGGCGCGGGTGGTAAAAGTGCGCCGCCGCGGCGCCGCGGGCCGCGGCTCTGGAAGGCGCTTGCCTGGGCGATCGTCGTGCCGGTGCTGCTGGTCGGGCTCGTCGCCGGCTTGCTCTATGGCGTGCTGACCACCGAGCGCGGCACAGCCTACGCGTGGCGCGCAGCAGTCAGGCTGCTCGACGGCAAGCTCGCGGGCCGGTTCGAAGGCGGCACGCTCGCGAGCGGCGTGCGCTTTTCCAACCTGAGCTGGCGCGGCACGGACGGCACCACGTTCAAGATCGACCGCATCGGCGGCCAATGGGAGCTGCAGGGCTTCGGCCAGAAACCGTGGCGCTTCGTGGTGGACTATCTGCACGCCGGCGACATCGAGATGCGCATCGTGCCGTCGCACGAGCCTTCCTCACCGATGAAGCTGCCGGAAAACCTTCAGTTGCCGCTCGGGCTCGAGATCCGCGACCTGCAGGTGGACAAGCTCACGGTGCACGAAGGCACCTCGACCAACGAGTTCTCGCACTTCCAGTTCCACGGACGCAGCGACGGCCGCCATCACGAGGCCGCCATCGAGCGTCTCGACACGCCCTTTGGCGCGGTGAGCGCCGAGGCGAAGCTCGACGGCGTGCGGCCGTTCGCGCTCACGGGCGACCTCGGCTACTCCGGCAAGGTGAACGGCGAAGACGTGCAGGTCAGCGCAAACCTCGCCGGCTCGCTCGAGGCGCTCACGGCCGATGTCGAGGCAAGCGGCATGAAGCTCACGGGCCGCGCGCACGTGGAGGCCACGCCGTTCGCTTCCGTGCCGCTGCAGCGCGTCACGCTCGCGTTCGATCATGTCAATCCGCAGGCGTTCGCGCCGGGCGCGCCATTCGCCGACCTCGCGGTGCGTGCGCAACTGCAGCCGGTGCCGGGCGGCGCGGCGGGCGTGCCGGCGGCGCTCGCGGCGGTGGCGTCGGGCGCGGCGGCGGTGTCGGACGTGACGCCGGCTTCGGTGCCGGCGCTCGCATCGGCGCCGGCGGGCGGCGCGAAGCCCGATGCCGCGGCTGCAGCCTCGGCCGCGGCCGACTCGGCGCGCGCGCGCAGCAACGCGGCGGGCTTCACGGTGGCGGGCGCGGTCTCGATCGTGAACGCGAAGCCGGGCGCCATCGACGAAAAGCTGCTGCCGCTCATCGACGCCCACGCCGACGTGGTGCTCGATGCGAAGACGCAGCGCATCCCCAAGCTCGCCGTGCGTCTCGTGAAAAACGCGACGGTCACCGGCGGCGGCACGATCAGCGGGCGCGACGGCCGTTTCGACCTGAAGGTGGCCGGGCTCGACCTCAACGCGATCCAGTCGAGCGTGCGCGCGACGCAATTCGCGGGGCCAGTCGGCGTGCGGCTGAACGGCGACGTGCAGAGCGTCACGCTCGATCTCGCCGATCCGAGGGCGGCGCTGCGCGTGCAGGGCAAGATCACGCAGGACCCCGCGCGCCTGTCGCTCAACGACGTGCGGCTGACTTCGGGGGCGGGGCGCATCGACCTGTCGGGTGCGCTCAAGCACGACGCCAGCTCCACCTATCAACTCAAGGCGGTGCTGACCAATTTCGATCCGCTGTCGCTCACGTCGCAAACACCGGCGCGCACGGCCGCCAAAACACCTGCGCCGGCCGCCCGGCCGCGGCCCGCGCCCCAGCCCGCCGCCAATGCGTTCAACCCGCAGCGCAATCTCGCGCTCAATCCGGCGCTGAACCCGTCGCTCAACCCCGCACAATCGGGCGAGCAGGCCGCCGAGCAAAAGCGCGTCGAGAACGCGAAAGAGAGCAGCCCGGGCGGGGCGGCCGAGCCCCACGCGAAGCCGCGACCGGCCACGCGTCCCGCAGCGCGGCGCATCGAGGCGCGCGTGAACGGCACGCTCAACGCGAGCGGCACGCTCGCGCCCACCTTCACGACGCGGGCCGAGTTCAAGCTTGGCCCGAGCGTCTACGACGACCTGCCGCTCACGGGTCAGGGCCTCATCCAGCTGGCAGGCTCGCGCATTCTGCCAAGCCGCGCGAACCTCTCGGTCGCGGGCAATACCGTGGATCTGCAAGGCAGCTTCGGCGCGCGGGGCGACCGCCTGCGCTTTCGCGTGGATGCGCCGCAGCTCGACCGGCTCGGCTTTGGTATCGCGGGCCAGCTCGCGGCGAACGGCGACGTGACCGGCACCTTCGCCCATCCCGACGTCTCGCTCGACTACAAGGCCGACCACGTGGTGTTCGGCGATAACCGCATCGGCCATGCCGAAGGCCGGGCGCTCGCGCGCGACGGCGCGAACGGCGCGCTCGCCTTCAGCACCGACGCGAGCGACATCGCCGCGGCGGGCGTCGACATCACGACGCTCACCGCGCGCCTCGACGGCACGCGCGCGAAGCACACGCTCACGGCGAGCGCGAAGGGCAAGGTCCAGGGCCAGCCGATCGACTTCGTGGCGGCGGCCAACGGCGGCCTCCAGGACACGCGCGAAGGCCCGCGCTGGAACGGCACGGTGACGCAACTCGAGAACCGCGGCGTGCCCGGCGTGAAGCTGCAGTCGCCGCTGACGGTGAGCGCGGGCCCCGGCAAGGTCACGCTCGGCGCGACGCGCATCACGGGGGAAGGCGCCTCGCTCGAGCTGAAATCGTTCGATCTCGACCATGGCCGCATCCGTTCGGCAGGCACGCTCACCAATGTGTCGCTCGCGCGCATCATGCAGATCCGGCAGCAGTTCACGGGCGTGCCGTCCACGCTCAGGACCGACCTGATCTTCGACGGCGACTGGGACTTCTCCGTGGGCCCGACGGCCGCCGGCTACGTGCAGATCAAGCGCCGCTCGGGCGACATCACGACCGAGGTCGGCCGCGGCTTTGCCTCGCTCGGCGTGGGCGACCTCAACGTGCGCGCGGCCTTCAGCGGCGGCAACCGCCTCACGCTCACGGCGCATGCGCTGGCGAGCCGCGTGGGCATGCTCGACATCGACGCATACACGACGCTCATGCCGCGCGACGGCATCCTCACCGTCGCGGACGAGGCGCCGATCGGCGGCACCATCAAGGCGAACGTGCCTTCGCTCAGGAACACGGGCGGCATGCTCGGCCCGACTTACCTGCTCGACGGCCATCTCGCGCTGCAGCTCGCACTCGGCGGCACGGTCGCGAAGCCGAACCTCACGGGCTCGCTGGTCGGCGACGGCATCTCGGCCACCATGGTCGACCAGGGTGTAGAGCTGAAGGACGGCGTGATCCGCATCGCGCTCTCGCAGAACCTCGTCGACTTCCAGCAGGTGGAGTTCCACGGCGCGACGAGCGGCACGCTGCGCGCGAAGGGCCAGGTGCGGCTCGACAACGCCGAGCCCGATCTCACCGCGAGCATCGTCGCCGACAAGCTCGAGCTTTTCGCTTCGCCCGACCGCAAGCTGTCGCTGTCCGGCAGCGCGAGCATCGCCAACGGCGGGCATCTGGGCGGCATGCAGATCGACGGCAAGTTCACTGTCGATCGCGCGCTGTTCGACATGCCCGAGCTACCCGCACCGTCGCTCGGCGACGACGTCGTGATCGTGCGCCCCGACGGCACGACGGTCGGCGGCAGGCCGCCCATCGAAGAAACGGCGTCGACCAGGCCCGCGCCGCGCTTTGCCCCGCGCGCGAACGTCGACATCGATCTCGGCCACGACTTCCGCTTCCGCGGGCAGGGCGCGGATCTGGGCCTGGCGGGCACGATTACGGTCAACAGCGCGCCGGATGTCCCGCTGCGCGCGGTCGGCAACGTGCGCGTGACCGAAGGCTCCACCTACACGGCGTTCGGCACCAAGCTCAATATCGAGAACGGCTTCTTCACGTTCAACGGGCCGGTGGGCAATCCGGGCATCAACATTCTCGCGATGCGGCGCAACCAGCAGGTCGAGGCGGGCGTGCAGGTTACCGGCACCGTGCAGGCGCCGGCGGTGCGGCTCGTTTCCGAGCCCAACGTGCCCGATAACGAAAAGCTCTCCTGGCTGCTGTTCGGGCACGGCACCGACCAGGGCAACAACCTCGGCCAGCAGAGCGCGATGACGACGGCGCTCGCCCTGCTCGGCAGCGCGCAAGGCAAGCGCATTGCGCAGAGCATCGGCCTCGACGAATTTTCGATTGGGCGCAGCGAGGTGGGCCTGACCGACACCGAGGTCGTGATGATCGCGAAGGCCATCAACCAGCGTCTCGTGATCGGCTATGAGCAGGGCCTGCAGTCGGCGTCGAACGCGGTGAAGGCCACGATCAACCTCTCGCGCTACTGGTCGCTGGTGGTGTACGGCGGCACCTTCAACGGCGCCGATATTCTCTATACGCGGCGTTTCGACCGGCTGCGCCGCTAGCGCCTCGAAGAGCCGCGCGCAAACAGAAACGCCCCTCGCAAGGGGCGTTTCTGACGACATCGGCGAGCGGGTTTTACTTGACCCGCATGCCCGGCTTCGCGCCGCTATGCGGTTCGAGAATGTACAGACCCGGTTCGGCCTTCTCGTCGGCGGCAGAAGCCGCGAGCACCATGCCTTCGGACATGCCGAACTTCATCTTGCGCGGCGCGAGGTTCGCGACCATCACCGTGAGCTTGCCCTTGAGGTATTCCGGCTTGTACGCCGAACGGATGCCCGAGAACACGTTGCGCGTTTTTTCCTCGCCCACGTCGAGCGTGAGTTGCAGCAGCTTGTCCGAGCCTTCGACGATGTTGCAGTCGACGATCAGCGCCACGCGCAGGTCGATCTTCGCGAAGTCGTCGATCGAGATGACTTCCGGCGTTTCATCGGCGGCCGGCTTCTTCGCTTCCTTGGCGGCCTTCGACTTCTTGTTCGCATCCGCGGCCGCGGCGGCGGGCGCATCGGTCGCCTGCAGCGAATCGCGGTTGGCGGCGAGCAGCGCTTCGATCTGCTTCGGATCGACGCGCGTCATCAGGTGCTTGTAAGCGTTGATCGGCTGTTGCGACGAGAGCGCCTTGCCTGCATCGGCCCAGGTCAGCGGCTCGATCGCCAGGAACTGTTCGACACCTTCCGCGAGCGTCGGCAGCACCGGCTTCAAAGCGAGCGAAAGCAGGCGGAACGCTTCGAGGCTCACGCTGCAGGTTTCGTGCAGCGCCACCGGGTTGGCCGGATCCTTGGCCTGCTCCCACGGCTTGGCCGTATCGACGTAACCGTTCACGGCGTCGGCGAGTTCCATCGTCTGGCGCAGCGCGCGGCTGTATTCGCGTGCTTCGTAGTGCGCAGCGATTTGCGCAATCGCGCCGCGCAGTTGCTCGAGCAGCGGATGCTGCATCGCGCTATCTTGCACGCGGCCGTCGAAGCGCTTGATCAGGAAGCCCGCCGCGCGGCTTGCGATGTTGATGTATTTGCCGACGAGGTCGCTGTTCACGCGCGCCTGGAAGTCTTCGAGGTTCAGGTCGAGGTCTTCCATCGTGCTGTTGAGCTTCGCGGCGAAGTAGTAGCGCAGCCACTCGGGGTTCAGGCCCGTGGTCACATAGCTTTCCGCCGTGATGAACGTGCCGCGCGACTTCGACATCTTCGCGCCGTCCACGGTCAGAAAGCCGTGCGCGAAGACGTTGGTCGGCGTGCGGTGGCCCGAGAACTGCAGCATGGCCGGCCAGAACAGCGTATGGAAATACAGGATGTCC
Source organism: Paraburkholderia sp. EG287B (assembly GCF_040965595.1). NCBI lineage: Bacteria > Pseudomonadati > Pseudomonadota > Betaproteobacteria > Burkholderiales > Burkholderiaceae > Paraburkholderia > Paraburkholderia sp. EG287B. Next base: position 22,128 of record NZ_JBFRCG010000026.1, on the reverse strand, counting down.
TTGCCGATGAAATGGTACTGCTCGGTCTTCGAGCCGGCCTTCACCCATGCCTCGAAATCGAGGCCGCGCTGCTCGCACAGGTTCTTGAAGCTCGCGTAATAGCCCACGGGCGCGTCGAGCCACACGTAGAAGTACTTGCCGGGCGCGCCCGGAATCTCGAAGCCGAAGTAGGGTGCGTCGCGCGAGATGTCCCAGTCGGCGAGCTTCGATTCGCCCGATTCGCCCAGCCATTCGCGCATCTTGTTGGTCGCTTCCGGTTGCGCGAGGCCGCTCACCCAGCCGCGCAGGAAGTCTTCGCAGCGCGGGTCCGAGAGCCGGAAGAAGTAGTGCGTCGAGGTCTTGCGGATGGGCGTCGCGCCCGAGACCACCGAGTACGGATTCTTCAGGTCAGTGGGCGCGTAGGTCGAGCCGCACACTTCGCAGCTGTCGCCGTACTGGTCCTTCGCGCCGCACTTCGGGCACTCGCCCTTGATGAAGCGGTCCGGCAGGAACATGTTCTTGACCGGGTCGTAGGCCTGCTCGATGTCGCGCGTCTCGATGAAACCCGCTTCCTTGAGCGCCAGATACACCGACTCGGAGAGCACGCGGTTCTCTTCGGAGTCCGTCGAGTAGTAGTTGTCGAACGACACGCCGAAGCTGTCGAAGTCGCGCTTGTGCTCCTGCCACACGCGCGCGATCAGTTGCTGCGGCGTGAGGCCTTCCTTCTCCGCGCGCAGCATGACGGGCGTGCCGTGCGTGTCGTCGGCACCGACGTAGTAGACCTCGTGGCCATGCATTCGCAGCGCGCGAACCCAGATGTCCGTCTGGATGTACTCGACCAGGTGGCCGATGTGGATCTGGCCGTTGGCGTACGGCAGAGCAGACGTAACGAGAATCTGGCGGCGGCCGCTTGGATTGGCATGCGCGCCGGCTGCTGCGAGGTCGGTGGCGGGTGCTGACATAAGTGAGGGGAAGTCCGATATTGCGGGGGAAAGCGCGATTTTAGCAGGGCGGGCGCAGCGCCGTTCGGCGAGCCGGTGGACGCTCGTATGCGCAATGCCTGGAGGGCGCGCGGGCTGCGCAAGCCGCGGTGATGCTGCGATGCACAAATTGCAGCCAAAAAAAACCGGGGCAAGATTGGCCCCGGAGCAACAACGACAAGAGGAGAATGGTGACGCGGCGGCACTGCCGCACACGTACCGTAAAGACAGACAGCACGTTTTCCCGAGAGTTCGAAAAATTTTTCGATTCTCTTCCAATGCGTTGAAGCGGGGGTCGGATGGCCGTCCGGCAAGGGTTGCGGACGCATCTGCGGGGCGCTCGAAATGCAAACGGGACGGCATGATTGCCGTCCCGCTGATGCGTCGCTGTTTTTGCTGCGCAGTCGCCGGCAACCGCGTTCCCGGCGACTGCGTCGGGCCAGCTTAGCCGCCCTGGTGCTGCGACGTCGCGCGCAGGTACATTTCCACGCGACGGTTAGCAGCGCGGCCCGCTTCGGTATTGTTGTCGGCGATCGGTTGCGTATCGCCGAGGCCTGAGGCCGACATGCGCTGCATCTGAATGCCGCGCGAAGCGAGGTAGTTCACGACGCTCTGGGCGCGGTTGACCGACAGCGTCTGGTTGTAGGCGGGGGAGCCCGTGTTATCCGTATGGCCGACCACCTGCGCAACGACTTCCGGGTTCTGCTGGAGCGTCTGCGCGACCTGGTCGAGCACCGGCGCGAACGACGGCTTGATCGCGTAGCTGCTGGTGTCGAACGTCACATTGCTCGGGATGTCGAGCTTGAGCGAGCCGTCCGGCTGCTCGGTGATCTTCGTGCCGGTGCCCTTGGTGGCGCCCGTGAGCTTGTTGTGGATGTTCTGCCAGTTGTAGCCGGTGATGCCGCCGACCAGTGCGCCAGCGCCTGCGCCGATTGCCGCGCCCTTGCCGCCGCCGAAGATGGCGCCGATCGCCGCGCCCGTGCCTGCGCCGACACCGGTGCCGACGGCCGTGTTGGTGCCCTGCTGCGTCGCGCAGCCGGCGACGAGCGCGCCGGCCACGGCGAAGACGGACAGGCGAGTCAGGATTCTTGTGTTCATTTGCTTTCCTTTCTTGAGTGGAACAGACGCTGCCCGCGGCGTTCGCGGCCCCGCATGCGAACAGGGTCTTCGAACGGTGCGCGGCGGCAGCTACTACAATGACGCCTTGAGGTTGGCGCCGCCAGGCGAAAAGCCGCTGGGTCGCGGCTTCGAGACCCCCTGGTCGGCACACAAAATCGATGCTGCCGCGAAGCGTGCCCTGCCGGGCAATTTTGCGCAATGCAGCTTAACAATTTCTTTCGATTTCCGGCGCGTAGGCGATCAGTCCTCACTCGGATCGGCGCTAACGCAGACCGGCATTCTCCCCACGGAGTTTCAATGAGCATAGATCGGGCTTTAGTCGACGCCGCGCTCGCGGCCTTGACGGATCCGAACACGGGTCATCCCTACACGGTGGCCAAGGGCGTGCGCAACGTCACCGTCGATGGCGATACGGTCGGCGTCGAGATCGTGCTCGGCTATCCCGCGAAGAGCCAGTTCGACGCGGTGCGCGCGCAGATCGAGGCGGCGCTTGCCGCCGTGCCGGGCGTGAAGGCGAGCCGCGTCGCGGTCAGAAGCGAAATTACCGCGCATACGGTGCAACGCGGCGTGAAGCTGCTGCCCAACGTGAAGAACATCGTCGCCGTGGCCTCGGGCAAGGGCGGCGTGGGCAAGAGCACGACCGCCGTGAATCTCGCGCTCGCGCTCGCCGCCGAAGGCGCTTCGGTCGGCGTGCTCGACGCGGACATCTACGGCCCTTCGCTGCCGATGATGCTCGGCATCGAGGGCCGCCCCGAGTCGCCCGACGGCCAGTCGATGAATCCGCTCGAAGGCCACGGCGTGCAGGCCAACTCGATCGGCTTTCTGATCGAGCAGGACAACCCGATGGTCTGGCGCGGCCCGATGGCCACTTCCGCGCTCGAGCAGCTGCTGCGTCAGACCAACTGGCGCGAGCTCGACTATCTCGTGGTCGATATGCCGCCGGGCACCGGCGACATCCAGCTCACGCTCTCGCAGCGCGTGCCCGTCACGGGCGCCGTGATCGTCACGACGCCGCAGGACATCGCGCTGCTCGACGCGAAGAAGGGCCTCAAGATGTTCGAGAAGGTGGGCATTCCGATTCTCGGCATCGTCGAGAACATGGCCGTGCACATCTGCTCGAACTGCGGCCACGCCGAGCACATTTTCGGCGCGGGCGGCGGCGAGCGCATGGCGAAGGAGTACGGCGTGGAAGTGCTCGGCAGCCTGCCGCTCGACATCGCGATCCGCGAGCAGGCCGATTCGGGCCACCCGACCGTGGTGGCCGCACCCGAGGGGCCGGTGGCGGCCACCTATCGCGCAATCGCGCGCCGCGTGGCGATCCAGATCGCCGAGCGCGCCCGCGACATGACCTCGAAGTTCCCGACCATCGTCGTGCAGAACACTTGAGCGCCGGTGCGGGCCGCGGCGCTCGCGCGGCGCCTCGCGCATGGGGACAGATAGACGCGCGACGCGCCGCGTGCGCGGTATCATGTGGGCTTCATCGGGTCCGGTATGGCGGCAGCAACGGGGCTGCCGCCGCCCGGCAAGAGGATCGCATGGATAAAGGACACGACAGGCAAGCGGGGAATGCGCAGGTCGTCAGGATGATCGCCCTCGTCACGCTCTGCGGCTGCGCGCTGCTGGCGGGCTGCACGAGCTTCATGGGGCAACAGGAGAAGCGCGCGGTCGCCCAGTTGCTGCCCACTGTCGGCAGCCAGGTGCGCGGCACGGTTTCGTTCGTCGAACGTTCGGACGGCGTGCAGGTGAGCTACAACCTCGCGGGCCTGCAGCCCGACAGCGATCACGCATTGCAGGTGCACGAGCGCGGCGACTGCAACGCCACCGACGCCTCGAGCGCCGGCGCCGTGTTCGCGCCCGCCGCGGAGCGCCTGAAGCCCGGCGTGCGGGTGGAAGGCGATCTCGGCAATATCCATGCGGATTCGAACGGCGTGGCGTCGGGCTTTATCGTCGCACCCGACGTCTCGCTCGACGGCGTGCGCTCCGTGCTGCAACGCGCGGTGATCGTGCACCGGGACGCCATCGACCCGTACGCGTACCCGCAGCGCGGCACCGGCCCGGCGCTCGCCTGCGGGCTGATCCGCGCCCAGTGAGCGCGGCGTTTGCGCCGGCGCGAAACGCAGTTCCAGGCATGGCGATCCACATCGCGTAAAATAGGCGCCTTTCGCACGCGGCGTGCGCCCGGTGGGCCCGTCCGCATGCTTTCCCGACCCGAATTTCTCGTCAAGTAGCGAACATGGCAATCAAGTCCGACAAGTGGATCCGGCGCATGGCCGAAGAGCAGAAGATGATCGAGCCGTTCGTGCGCGATCAGGTCCGTATGTCGGAAGACGGCCGCAAGATCGTGAGCTACGGTACCTCGAGCTACGGCTACGACATCCGCTGCGCCGACGAATTCAAGATCTTCACGAACATCAACTCGACCATCGTCGATCCGAAGAACTTCGACGAAAAGTCGTTCGTGGACTTCAAGGGCGACGTCTGCATCATCCCGCCCAATTCGTTCGCGCTCGCGCGCACGGTCGAGTATTTCCGCATTCCGCGCAACGTCCTGACCGTATGTCTGGGCAAGTCGACCTATGCGCGCTGCGGGATCATCGTGAACGTCACGCCGTTCGAGCCCGAGTGGGAAGGGTACGTCACGCTGGAATTCTCAAATACGACACCTTTGCCTGCGAAAATCTACGCGAACGAAGGGGTGGCGCAAGTGCTGTTCTTCGAAAGCGACGAGATCTGCGAGGTCTCGTACGCGGATCGCGGCGGCAAGTATCAAGGCCAGCACGGCGTGACCCTGCCGAAGACCTGACGAACCAGACCCTGCCACCGGACACAACGACATACGGGGACCGCTGCGCGTCATATGCAGCGGTCGTTTCTTTTGGAGAATCGCCCATGAAGTTCCGTTTTCCCGTCGTCATCATCGACGAAGACTTTCGCTCCGAGAACATCTCGGGTTCCGGCATCCGCGCGCTGGCCGAAGCCATCGAGAAAGAGGGCGCGGAAGTCCTCGGGCTGACGAGCTACGGCGACCTCACGTCGTTCGCGCAGCAGTCGAGCCGCGCCGCGTGCTTCATCCTCTCGATCGACGACGACGAGCTGCTGCCCTACGTCGAAGGCTCGGACGAGGAAGCGCCCGAGCACGCCCCCGCGATCGTCGCGCTGCGCGCGTTCATGGAAGCGGTGCGCAAGCGCAACTCGGACATCCCGATCTTCCTGTACGGCGAGACGCGCACCTCGCGTCATCTGCCCAACGACATCCTGCGCGAGCTGCACGGCTTCATCCACATGTTCGAGGACACGCCGGAGTTCGTCGCGCGCCACGTGATTCGTGAAGCGCGCGTGTATCTCGACGCACTGGCGCCGCCGTTCTTCAAGGAACTCGTCAAGTACGCCGACGAAGGTTCGTACTCGTGGCACTGCCCGGGTCACTCGGGCGGCGTCGCCTTCCTGAAGAATCCGCTCGGCCAGATGTTCCACCAGTTCTTCGGCGAGAACATGCTGCGCGCCGACGTCTGCAACGCGGTCGAGGAACTCGGCCAGCTGCTCGACCACACCGGCCCGGTCGCGGCCTCGGAGCGCAACGCGGCGCGCATCTTCAGCGCGGACCACGTGTTCTTCGTGACCAACGGCACGTCCACGTCGAACAAGATCGTCTGGCACGCAACGGTCGCCCCCGGCGACATCGTGCTGGTGGACCGCAACTGCCACAAGTCGATCCTGCACGCGATCACGATGACGGGCGCGATTCCCGTGTTCCTCACGCCCACGCGCAACAACTTCGGCATCATCGGCCCGATTCCGCGCGACGAGTTCAAGCCGGAAAACATCCGCAAGAAGATCGAGGCGAATCCGTTCGCCCGTGAGGCGCTCGCGAAGAATCCGAACGTGAAGCCGCGTATTCTCACGATCACGCAGAGCACGTACGACGGCGTGGTCTACAACGTCGAGATGATCAAGGATCTGCTCGGCGACATGCTCGACACGCTGCACTTCGACGAAGCCTGGCTGCCGCACGCCGAATTCCACGAGTTCTACCAGGACATGCACGCGATCGGCGCAGGCCGTCCGCGCACCAAGGCACTCGTGTTCGCGACGCACTCCACGCACAAGCTGCTCGCCGGCATCTCGCAGGCCTCGCAGATCGTCGTGCAGGACTCGGAAGACAGCGCATTCGACCGCCACCGCTTCAACGAGGCGTATCTGATGCACACGTCGACCTCGCCGCAGTACGCGATCATCGCGTCGTGCGACGTGGCCGCCGCGATGATGGAAGCGCCGGGCGGCCCGGCACTGGTGGAAGAGTCGATCGCCGAAGCGCTCGACTTCCGCCGCGCCATGCGCAAGGTGGACGCCGAATACGGCGACGACTGGTTCTTCCAGGTCTGGGGGCCGGACGAGCTGGCAGAAGAAGGCATCGGTTCGCGCGAAGACTGGATGCTGCGCCCGAACGATCACTGGCACGGCTTCGGCGCGCTGGCGGACGGCTTCAACATGCTGGACCCGATCAAGGCGACCATCGTCACGCCGGGTCTGGACGTGGACGGCGAATTCGGCGAGACCGGCATCCCGGCCGCGATCGTGACGAAGTACCTGGCCGAGCACGGCATCATCGTCGAGAAGACGGGTCTGTACTCGTTCTTCATCATGTTCACGATCGGCATCACGAAGGGCCGCTGGAACTCGATGGTGACCGAGCTACAGCAGTTCAAGGACGACTACGACAACAACCAGCCGCTGTGGCGCGTGCTGCCCGAGTTCGTCGCGCAGCATCCGATGTACGAGCGCGTGGGCCTGCGCGACCTGTGCCAGCAGATCCACAGCGTCTACCGCGCCAACGACATCGCGCGCCTCACGACCGAGATGTACCTCTCGAGCATGGAGCCGGCGATGAAGCCTTCGGACGCCTTCGCGAAGCTCGCGCACCGCGAGATCGACCGCGTGCCTGTCGACGAACTCGAAGGCCGTGTCACGTCGATCCTGCTCACGCCGTATCCGCCGGGCATTCCGCTGCTGATTCCGGGCGAGCGTTTCAACAGGACGATCGTGAATTATCTGAAGTTCGCGCGCGAGTTCAACGAGCGCTTCCCGGGCTTCCATACCGACATCCACGGGCTCGTGGGCGAGACCATCAACGGCCGCATCGAGTATTTCGTGGATTGCGTGCGCGACTGAACGCGCAAGGGAGGGGAATGTTGGGTGCTTCATCGGCGCGGCTAGCGCGTTACTTTGCGGCGATGGTGTCGGCGCTGTCGGCGATTTCGGCCGCCACGGCGCTGTTCGCCGTGGCGCCGGCGGCGCGCGCCGAGGTCGCGGCCGCCGATCCGATCGACACGGCCATGCGCACCTGTCTCGCGCGCGCGGACCGGTCGTCGACGGCCGGGCAGATCCAGTGCATGGACGACGCGCGCACCGCATGGCGCAAGGCCGCCGACAATGCGCTCACGCAACTGCTCGCGAAGCTGCCGGCCGCGCAGCAAAAGCGCTGGCAGCTGAGCCAGCAGAAGTGGGCGTCCTGGCGCGACGCCGAAGACACCATGCTCGGCGCCGCGTTCGCGACCACGAGCGGCAGCACCTACCAGCTCTACGAGGCGGACATGCGCCTGCAGCCGGTGCGCGAGCGCGCGCTCGCGCTGCGCAACCAGGCGGCGACGTACGACGGCGACGCGCCGAAGGTGCGCGCCTGCAGCGCCGACGCGCGTTGCGAGCACGTGAGCTACGACCTCAATCGCTACTACCGTCAGCTCTATGCGCGCATGCCGAAGCACGCGCGGCCTGCGGTCTCGCGCGCGCAAAGCGACTGGCGCGCGTATCGCGACGCGACCACGCCGCTCATCGACGAGCATGCGCGGCTCGATCTGCTAGGCGGGCGCCTCGCGACCCTGAAGCGCCTCGCCGAAACGGTGAACAACCACTGAGGCTGCGCTTTCAGTCGAGGATGAACTGCTCCGGCGCGCGCGCCGGCAGCGCAGTAGGCTCGCCCATCAGGTCGTGCAACGCGACCTCGATGCCGGCCGACATCAGGTTGAGCGCGAGGTCGTTGTCTTCGGTGCCGAACGGGTCTTCGAGCTGCGAGGCGATCGCCTCGTGGGCCATGAACGCGTAGGCCACGAACACGGCGAAGATCGGCGTCAGACCGCCGATGCTGTCGACGAGGCCGAACGGCAGCATCGCGCAGAAGAAGTACACCGTGCGATGAATCATCACCGTATAGGCGAACGGCAGCGGCGTGGAGACGATGCGCTCGCACCCGCCGATCACATCCGAAATGCCATTGAGATTGTGCTCGAACGCGAGCACCGCGTAGCCGTCGAGGCGGCCTTCGCGCGTCTCGCGCCGGACCCATTCCGAAGCGCACAGCATGAGCGTGGCCGGGCGGTAGCGCGACGCCATCACGCGCGCGAACAGCGCGGGCGGCAGGCGGGGTTCGAGATCGGCGCGCGGGTCGGTGTTGCGCAGTTGATGGCGCAGCGCATGCGGCAGCGCAGCGAGCAGACTCATGAGTTCGCGGGCGCGCTCGCGCGTGGCGGCTTCGTCGTCGCTGCGCGGCAGCGTGAGCGCCTGGCGTACCAGCGAGCGCGTTTCGTTGAGCATTTGCCCCCAGAGCTTGCGGCCTTCCCAGTAGCGGTCGTAGCTCGCGCTGTTGCGAAAGCCGAGAAACACCGCGAGCGCGATGCCGATCAGCGAGAACGGCACCGTGCTCAGGTTGACCGTGAGCTTGAGGATGTGATCGTGCGCGGCCACTGCGATGATCGACAGGACCAGCACGATGAACAGGCGCGGCAGAAGTTGCGGCAGCACGGAGCCGCGCCACGCGAGCAGCATGCGGAACCAGTGGAGGTGAGGGCGGACGATCATGGGGCAGGTGGTGGGAGCGAAGACGAAGCTTGACGGAGCAAGTCGTCAGTATGGCGCGGGATCGTAGGCCATGGCGCGCGACTGCCGGGCGCACACTTCCGCCATTTTGCTGCGGGTACAGCGCGCTGTCATGTGTGTCCTCGAGCGCCTGGTCGCCTTGTGCGCCGCCCAAAAACAAACCGGGCGCGCGACGTTGTCCGTCGCGCGCCCGGTTAGGCTTTGAGTGCGGGCGTTTTCCGCCCGCTATGCTGCGCTTACTTCAGTGCCGCGCGCGCCGCCGCGATGGCCGCACGCACCTGCTCGGGCGCGGTGCCGCCCGGATGGTTGCGCGCCGAGACCGAGCCTTCGAGCGTCAGCACTGCGAACACGTCTTCGGAGAGCAGGTGCGAGACGGCCGGCAGTTCGCGGCGCATCTCGTCGAGCGTGAGGTCGGCGAGATCGCAGTTGCGGTCCACGCAGATCCGCACCGCGTGCGCCACGGCTTCGTGCGCGTCGCGGAACGGCAGGCCCTTCTTGACGAGGTAGTCGGCCAGATCCGTGGCCGTGGAGAAGCCTTGCAGCGCCGCCGCGCGCATCGCCTGCTCCTTGACCGTGATGCCCGCGACCATTTCCGCGAAGATGCGCAGCGTGTCCGCCACGGTATCGACGGTGTCGAACAGCGGCTCCTTGTCTTCCTGGTTGTCCTTGTTGTAGGCGAGCGGCTGGCCCTTCATGAGCGTGAGGAGCGCCATGAGATGGCCGTTCACGCGGCCGGTCTTGCCGCGCGCGAGTTCCGGGACGTCCGGGTTCTTCTTCTGCGGCATGATCGACGAGCCCGTGCAGAAGCGGTCGGCCAGATCGATGAAGCCCACGCGCGGGCTCATCCACAGCACCAGTTCTTCCGAGAAGCGCGAAACGTGCGTCATCACGAGCGCGGCGGCGGCCGTGAATTCGATGGCGAAGTCGCGATCGGACACGGCATCGAGCGAGTTGGCGCAGATGCCGTCGAAGCCCAGCGTCTTCGCCACGGCGAAGCGGTCTACGGAAAAGCTCGTGCCCGCGAGCGCCGCCGCGCCGAGCGGCAGACGGTTCACGCGCTTGCGGCAGTCCACCATGCGCTCGGCGTCGCGCGTGAACATTTCCACGTAGGCGAGCAGGTGATGGCCGAAGGTGACCGGCTGCGCCACTTGCAGGTGCGTGAAGCCCGGCATGATCGTGCCCGAGTGCTGTTCAGCGAGGTCGAGCAGCGCGCCGCGCAGGTCGCCGAGCAGGCCGCCGATGCGGTCGATCTCGCCGCGCAGCCACAGGCGGATGTCGGTCGCGACCTGGTCGTTGCGCGAGCGGCCCGTGTGCAGGCGCTTGCCCGCGTCGCCGATCAGGGCAGTCAGACGCGCTTCGATGTTCAGGTGCACGTCTTCGAGGTCGAGCAGCCATTCGAATTCGCCGCGCTCGATCTCGTCCTTGATCTTCGCCATGCCGCCCTGGATGGCGGCCAGGTCGTCGGCCGAGATGATCTTCTGCGCGGCCAGCATCGACGCGTGCGCGAGCGAGCCCTCGATATCGACGAGCGCGAGACGCTTGTCGAAGAAGACCGACGACGTGTAGCGCTTGACCAGCTCCGACATGGGTTCGGAGAAGCGAGCCGACCAGGCTTCGCCTTTTTTGTGCAGTTGGGACGTCATGGTGATGGGGCGTGAACGAGCAAGCGGTGAGAAGGCGTGCCGCGCGGCGCATTGCGCTGCATTGCGTCAAGCACGGCGGGAAAGATCACGATTTTAACATTGGCGCTCTGCCGCAACGCCGCCAGGCGGCCCGCGCCACTTAGAGCCGCACCAGCACCACGAGCTTGAGATCTTCGCGGTGCGCGGGCTTGAAGGTGATCTGGTCGTAGGCGATGCGGCCGTGGCGCGGATGGTTGAACTCGCGCCGGCCGCCCTCGCGCTCGAACACGTCCTGCGAGGCCCAGAAGCGCGCGAAGTCGTCGCTCGCGGCGATCAGCGAGTCGATCAGCGCGCGCGTGGGCGCGTCGTTCAGGTGGCGGATGGAGTCGGCGCGGAACTCGGCGGCCAGCCGCCGCGCGCGCGTTTCCCAGTCGACGATCAGCTCGCGCCCGAGCGGCTCGGTGAACGTGAAGCGCAGCAGGTTGCGGTCGTGCTCGCCGTCGAGCCAGCCCGTGAAGAGGTCCGCCGCATGCGCATTCCAGGCGAGCGCGGTCCACTGGCGGTCGAGCACGTAGGCGGGGGCGTCCACGAGTTTCACCGTTTGCAGCAGCGTGGCGGGCGCGTCCGCGGCGGTGGCCGGATCGGGCTCGGCGGGGTCGCGCTGCGCGGCCAGCTCGAACAGATAGGCGCGTTCGGCGCGCGAGAGCCGCAGCGCGACGGCGATGCGCGCGAGCGCGTCCGCCGAGGCCGAAACGGGGCGGCCTTGCTCGATCCACGTGTACCAGGTCGGGCTCACGCCGCACAACTGCGCGACTTCTTCGCGGCGCAGGCCCGGCGTGCGGCGGCGCGGGCCCGGCGGCAGGCCGACCTCCGCCGGCGAAAGACGCTCGCGATGGGCGCGGATGAATTCGCCCAGCGCGCGGGCGGGCGTCGCGTCGAGGGTTTTGCCGGCGGCGGGCGAAGCCGGGGAGGGCGTGTCGAGGCTCATTGGGCGTGGGGCTAGTGGCAGCGATACCAGAATAATCGCTTAACTTGTACTGGTACAAAACGGCCTCTATTGTAGCGTCTGACGCGGCGACGGGCCGCCTCGTCAGCCAGCCCGGAGATTGCAGAACCCTCGGCGCGCGGCGCTTGCCGCTTCGCGCCCCACATAAAGCACCGCATAAGAACCCGCAATAGGAGCATGCGATGAAGCATCACGATCAGGTCGCCGACGCATTCGGCTCGACCGCCGCTGCCTATCTCACGAGCCAGGTCCACGCGAGCGGCGCGGATCTGGAGAACCTCGCCGCGACCTTCGCGGCCACCTGCGGCAATGCGACGGTGCTGGACATGGGCTGCGGCGCGGGCCACGCGAGCTTTGCCGTCGCGCCGCACGTGCGCGAAGTCGTGGCCTACGACATCGCCCCGCAGATGCTCGCCACGGTCGAAGCCGCCGCGAAGGAGCGTGGCTTGACGACCGTGCGCACGCAGCAGGGCGCGGCGGAAACGCTGCCGTTCGCCGACGCGAGCTTCAACTGGGCCGTGAGCCGCATGAGCGCGCACCACTGGCGCGACGTGCCGCAGGCGCTGGCCGAAGTGCACCGCGTGCTCAAGCCGGGCGGCCGGCTCAAGTTCATCGACATCTCGGGCATCGACGATCCGCTTTACGACACGCATATTCAGGCGATCGAACTGTTGCGCGATGCGTCGCACATTCGCGACTACCGCGCCGACGAGTGGCTCGCGATGCTCGACGCCGCCGGCTTCGACGCGAAGGTGAGCGAGCGCTGGCGCATCGCGCTCGACTTCGATACGTGGGTCGCGCGCATGCGCACGCCCCCGGAGCGCGTGACGGCGATCCGCTCGATGTGGGAGCGCGCGCCCGATGAAGTGCGCCAATATTTCGATGTGCAGAGCGATTCGTCGTTCAAGCTCGACGCCCTGATGATCGAGGCGACGCGGCGCGATTGACGCTCGCCTGAGGCAATAAAAAAAACGGCGTCGTGACCGCGAGGGCACGACGCCGTTTGCACATCAGCACAGTTTGAACGCTCAACCCGTATTGCGCAGCCCCGCCGCAATCCCGTTGATCGTCAGATGAATACCGCGCCGCACGCGCGGGCTCGGGTCGCCGGCGCGATAGCGCTTGATCAGCTCCACCTGCAAGTGATTCAACGGATCGAGATACGGGAAGCGGTTCTTGATCGAGCGCGCGAGCAGCGGGTTGTCGGCCAGGCGCTCGCTCGCGCCCGTGATCTCGCCGAGCACCTTCGTCGTGCGCTCCCATTCGGCCACGATGCGCTCGAACACGAGCTTGCGCAGCTTCTTGTCCGCGACGAGCTGCGCGTAGCGCGAGGCCACCGCGAGGTCGGTCTTCGCGAGCGTCATGTCCATGTTCGAGAGCAGGTTCGAGAAGAACGGCCAGGTCTTGTACATCTTCTTGAACATCGCAAGACGGCGCGCGCGCTCGGCGTCGCTGCCCGCATCGTCGAGATACGAGGCCACCGCGCTGCCGAAGCCGTACCAGCCCGTGAGCAGCAGGCGGCACTGGCCCCACGAGAAGCCCCACGGAATCGCGCGCAGATCGTCGATCTTGCGGTTCTTCGGGTCCTGCAGCTTGCGCGAGGCCGGGCGGCTGCCGATGTTCAGCTCGGCGATTTCCGTGATCGGCGTGGAGGCGAAGAAGTAGTCGGTGAAGCCGGGCGTCTCGTAGACGAGCGCGCGGTATGCGGCCATCGCGGCGTCGGAGAGCGATTGCATCGTCTCCTCGAACGCGGGCAGCTGGTCGGGCGCGTTGCCCGCCCCGCCCATCGGCAGCAGCGTCGCTTCGAGCGTCGCGGCGATCACCGTTTCGAGGTTGCGGCGGCCGATCTCCGGATTGCCGAACTTGCTCGCGATGACTTCACCCTGCTCGGTCAGACGGATCTGGCCTTCCACCGTGCCCGGCGGCTGCGAGAGGATCGCGTTGTAGGTCGGGCCGCCGCCGCGGCCCACCGTGCCGCCGCGGCCGTGGAACAGACGCAGCGTGATGCCGCGCTGCTTGTATAGCGCGACGAGCGCCAGTTCCGCGCGGTACAGCTCCCAGTTCGAGGTGAGGAAGCCGCCGTCCTTGTTGCTGTCCGAATAGCCGAGCATGATTTCCTGCTCGTTGCCCTGGTGCTCGACGATGCCGTCGAGGCCCGGCAGCGCGAGCAGGTCGCGCATGATGCCCGGCGCGTGGCGCAAGTCGGGAATCGTCTCGAACAGCGGGATCACCATCAGCGCGGCCTTCGCGGGGTCTTCCGCGTGGCCGAGGCGTCCGCTCATGAGGCCGGTTTCCTTCTGCAGCAGCATCACTTCGAGCAGGTCGGAAACCGTTTCGGTGTGCGAGATGATGTAGTTGCGCACCGCGCGCGCGCCGAACTTCTCGCGCGTCACGCGCGCCATTTCCAGCACGCCCAGCTCGCTCTTCACGAGCTCGGAATAGTCGAGGTACGGCGAGCGCAGCGTGCGCGGATCGGCGAGCTGCGCGAGCAGCACGATCTGCTTGTCTTCTTCGGAAAGCGCCGCGTAGTCGGCTTCGACGCCGGCGCGCGCGAGCAACTCCGTAATCACGGCTTCGTGGATGTCCGAGCTCTGGCGCAGGTCGATCGAGGCGAGATGGAAGCCGAACACGTCGACGGCGCGCATGAGCGGCGCAAGCCGCGTGGTGGCGAGCGACGCGCCGTGATGCTCGGCGAGCGAATCCATCAGGATATGCAGGTCGCGCGAGAACTCGTCCGCATCGGCATAGGGCTTGGCGCGCACGGGCGCGGCGTTGCGGCCCGCGCTGCGCACGGCCACTACGCCTTCGCCCAGACGCACGCGCGCACTCGCGGCGAGGCGCGTGTACACGCCGATCAGCGCGCGGCGATACGGCTCGTCCACGCGGTGCGGCGACTGATCGGGCGAGGCTTCGGCCAGCGCCTTCAGCTCCTCGCTTGCGCCCGCGAGCAGGTTCGACACCGAAAGCTCGGCGCCCAGGCGGTGCACTTCGTCGAGGTAATGTTGCAGGATCACCTGTGCCTGGCGCTCGCTCGCTTCTTCGAGCGTGGCGGCGGTGACGTTCGGGTTGCCGTCGCGGTCGCCGCCGATCCAGCTGCCCATCTGGAAGAAAGCGGGCAGGCGCGCCGAAAGGCCGTGTTCCTTCAGCTGCGTTTCGATCTCGCTGTAGAGCGCCGGGATCTCGGTGAGGAAGGTCGTGTGGTAATACGAAAGCGCGTTTTCGATTTCGTCGCCCACGGTCAGGCGCGAGTCGCGCAGCATGCGCGTTTGCCAGAGCGAGGTCACACGCGCGCGCAAGAGCGACTCGTTGTGCTCGAGTTCGCGCTGCGTGAGCGGCTGGTCGCGCTCGGCGAGCAGGCGCGCGATGTCGTGCTGCGAGTCGAGCGTGCTCTTGCGCTGCACTTCCGTGGGGTGCGCGGTGAGCACGGGGACGATCAGCGCGTCGTTGAAGAACTGCTGGAGCACCGGCGTCGCGGCCGCGCCCGCCAGCGCGAGACGTTCGAGCGAATGCGCGATGGTGCCCGCCTGCGGCGCCGAGCCCGCGAGGTCGTGAATACGGCGGCGGCGGTTGCGGTGGCGATCTTCAGCAATGTTCGCAAGATGCGAGAAGTAGCTGAACGCGCGCACGACCGTCACGGTCTGCTCGGGCGAGAGCGCGCGCAGCTGCTTGTCCAGCGCGAGCGCGTCGGCGTTGTCGTCCTCGCGGCGAAAGCGCACGGCGGTCTGACGAATGGTTTCCACGACGTCGAACACGGCGTCGCCTTCCTGCTCGCGCAGCACTTCGCCGAGCAGGCGGCCCAGATAGCGGATGTCTTCGAAGAGCGGCTGGTCCTTGTCGTCGCGCGCGCGGCCATTGCGCGGAGCGCCGGCGCTCGCTTTCGGAGCCTTCGCCGCCTGCGCGGCCTTCGTCGCTTTTTCGGCCTTCGGCGTCTTCGCCGCCTTGACAGCCTCGGCGGCCGGTTGGGTCGTCGTGGATTTCGTGGTCTTCGTGGTCTTCGTGGTCTTCGTGGTCTTCGTCGTTTTCGCCGGTTTCGTGGACGGCGTGGCCGATGCGGCCTTCGAAGTTGCGTTCTGCGATGCGGTGTTGCGGCGCTCTGCGCGCGCCGAGCCTGAAGACTTCACGATGTTTTCCTTGAGGCTTGCCAGGATATGGGCAGGTTAGTCGGAGAACTGCCAACTGCATGGCCGCGGCGCGTGCCGGGCCGTGTACTGCGGGTGCAACCTGGAGGGGGTGGAAGGTGCCACCCTGTGCGAGCCGTGCGGATAGGGCAGAGGCGGCGCGACTCGCCAATGGCGGTGCGCCGGGTGCAGGCCTTGCTGGAGAGTGCGCCGCTGCGAGGGCGAGCGCAAGCCGAAGCGGCGCCGCGGCTGTGGCCGGCGCCGCGCGGGCCGCGTATGTGCCAGCCGCATGCCAGACGCGCGCCAGTTTGCCTACGATGGGTACAGTAAGCGCCGCTGCACCGCCTGAGTCTCTTCCTTGCCGCCGCCCGCGCCTTGTCAGCCTGTCCCTGCGGGGAGGCGGTAAAAAGGGCGCGTGCTAACATTGCCTGTTATCCGATCCTGCTTTTCATCCCGTCATTCGATGTACTTGCCATGAACTCCGAGACGTTATCCGCGCCCATGCCCCGCACCCTGGTGATCGCTTCGCGGGAGAGCCGCCTCGCGATGTGGCAGGCCGAGCATGTGCAAGCTGCGCTGCACAAATTATATCCAGCCTGCGACGTGAAAATTGTTGGAATGACGACACGCGGCGATCAAATTCTCGACCGCACGCTCTCGAAGGTGGGCGGCAAGGGTCTTTTCGTGAAGGAGCTGGAGCAGGCGCTGGCTGAAGGCCGCGCCGATCTCGCCGTGCACTCGCTCAAGGACGTGCCGATGGATCTGCCCGAAGGCTTCACGCTCGCGGCCATCATGGAGCGCGAGGACCCGCGCGACGCGTTCGTCTCCAACGACTACGACTCGCTCGCCGCGTTGCCGGCGGGCAGCGTGGTGGGCACGTCGAGCCTGCGCCGCGAGTCGATGATCCGCGCGCGCTATCCGCATCTCGACGTCAAGCCGTTGCGCGGCAATCTCGACACGCGCCTCGCCAAGCTCGACCGCGGCGATTACGCGGCCATCATTCTCGCGGCTGCGGGCCTGAAGCGCCTTGGCCTCGGCGCGCGTATCCGCGCGCTCATCGAGCCCGAAGACAGCCTGCCGGCGGCGGGCCAGGGCGCGCTCGGCATCGAGATCCGCGCCGATCGCGCCGATATCGCCGCATGGCTCGCGCCGCTGCACGACGACGCCACCGCGAAGGCCGTCGAAGCCGAGCGCATGGTTTCGCGCGCACTGGGCGGCAGCTGCACGGTGCCGCTCGCGGCCTACGCGCAGTGGCACGACGGCAAGCTTGCGCTGCGCGGCACGATCGCCACGCCCGACGCGAGCCGCGTGCTCGCCGCGCAGGAGGCCAGCGCCGCGTCCACGGTCGACGAGGCCATGGCGCTCGGCCGCCGCGTTGCCGACGACCTCATCGCGCAGGGCGCGCTCGAGATCGTGCGCGCGCTCGCGGACGCGGCCCAGGCCGCCGATGGTCCGAATGTGGCGCCCGCCAGTGGCGCCGCCACCGACAACCCAACCGGCACGGGCGAAGGCCCGGCCTCCAGATGATGGCCGGCCCCAGGCACCCGTACGGCAACCCCAGCCAGCCCGACGACTGGGGCGGTCCGGGCGACGCCTCCGCCGGCGCGAAGCGCGCGTCGACGGCAAGCGGCGATAACAGCAACGGTGGCAATGGTGACAGTAAGCCATTCACCGTCGTGATTACCCGGCCGGCCGGTCAGTCGGATGGTCTCGCGGGGCAACTCGCGCAGCACGGCATGCGCACGCTCGACTTCCCGCTCATCGCCATTGCGCCCGTGACCGACGAAGCGCCGCTGCGCGCCGCGCTCGGCGCACTCGAACGCTATGCGCTCGTCGTGTTCGTTTCGCCGAACGCCGTCGATCGCGCGTTCGCCTGCTATGCCTCGGTCTCGTCGATCTGGCCGCCCGCGCTGCCCGTGGCCGTGGTCGGTCCGGCGAGCGTGGCCGCCCTGGAGCGGCACGGCGTGGCGGCACCCGACCATCGCGTGGTGAGCCCCGCGGGCGCGGGGGACGAAGAGCCCGCGCGTTTCGATTCGGAGTCGCTCTACGCGGCGCTCGAAAAGAGCTTCGGCGTGGACGCCTTCGCGGGCAAGTGCGTCCTGATCGTGCGCGGCGACGGCGGCCGCGAGTGGCTCGCCGAGCGTCTGCGCGAAGCGGGCGCCGAAGTCGAGACCGTGGCGGCCTACCGCCGCGTCGTGCCCGAGCCGCCCATCGCCGCCTGGACCCGGGTGCACGCGCTGCTCGAAGGCGCGCCGCACGCATGGCTCGTCACGAGCTCCGAGGGCGTGCGCAACCTCGACGAACTCGCGCGCGAGCACCTCACGGCGGGCGAGATCGTCGAGCTGCGTCATGCGCCGCTCGTCGCGCCGCACCCGCGGATCGCCGAGACGGCGCGCTCAGTGGGTTTTGATAGGATTACGGTGTCCGGCGCGGGCGACGAACGCATCGTCGAGACGCTGCTAGGCCTCGCTTCTTCCGTTGTTCAACCGGTTCAGAACACTCCGGCCCAGGCGCCGGCCAACCCACGCATGACAGATTCGAACAACTCAAGCAGCACAGCTAACCAGGGCGCCGTCGCGACGGGCGCGTCGGCATCGGGCAGCGCATCGGCGCGGCCTTCGTATGCGTCGTCGGGCGCGGGCTCTTCCGCGCCGCTGACGCCGCCGCCGGGCGCGGGCAACGGGCGGCGCGGCGCAGGCTCGGCGCTGCTGTGGCTCGTCCTGGTACTGGTCGCGGCGGGCTCGGGCGCAGGCGGCTATTTCCTCAATCGCAAGGTCGACAACCTCGGCATGCAGGCCATTCAACGCCAGCAGGCGAGCGAGCAGCAGACCGCCGCGCTGCGTGCGCGCGCCGACCAGGCCGTTGCGGGCGCACAGCAGATCGACAAGCAGATCGCCCAGCTCGAAGGCAAGATCGCCGACGCGCAGAATTCGCAGCAGGCGCTCGCGCAGCAATACGCCGATCTGTCGAAGAGCCGCGACGACTGGACGCTCGCCGAAGTCGGCCAGATGCTGTCGAGCGCGAGCGAACAGCTCCAGCTCACGGGCAACACGCAGCTCGCGCTGTTCGCGCTGCAAAGCGCCGACACGCGCCTCGCCGCCTCGGACAACGCGCAGGCCATCGCCGTGCGCAAGGCGATCGCGCAGGACATCGACAAGCTCAAGGCCGCGCCGTCGACGGACCTCACGGGTCTCGCCATCAAGCTCGACACCGCGCTCGGCCAGATCGACGCGCTGCCGCTTTCGGGCGAGGCGATCGTCGCGCATACGAAGCCCGAGGCTGCGCAGCCCGCCGATATCGCCCAGGTCGCCGCGGCGACCAACCAGCCGAAATGGAAGGTGTGGATCGACACCTTCGTCGACGGCGTGGGCAAGCAGATCGCGAGCCTCGTGCAGGTGCGCCGCATCGACAACGCGGACGCCATGCTGGTGTCGCCCGATCAAGGCTATTTCGTGCGTGAGAACCTGAAGCTGCGTCTGCTTTCGGCCCGCCTCTCGCTGCTCTCGCGCAACCAGGACACGCTCAAGTCCGACCTCGCGGCCGCCGACGCCACGCTCGCACGTTATTTCGACGGCGCGTCGAAAGATACGCAAACCGTGCGCGGGCTGCTCAAGGAAGTGAACGACGGCTCGGCCGCCGTTGCGCTGCCCACGCTCGACACGAGCCTGAAGGCGATCCAGCAATACCGGAGCCGGGGGTAAGACATGGCGATCCGTGGACTCCTCTGGCTCGCGCTTCTCTTCGCGATCGCCGTCGCGCTCGCGACTGTCGGGCGCTTCGACACCGGGCAGGTGCTGCTCGTCTATCCGCCGTATCGCGTGGACGTCTCGCTCAACCTGTTCGTGGTCGGCATCGTGGTGGCGTTCCTGCTGCTGTACGCGATCCTGCGATTCGCGCGCAACATCGTGACGATGCCGCGCCGCGTGGCCGCCTACCGCGCGCGCATGCGCGCCGAGAAGGCGCACTCCGCACTGCGCGACGCCGTGGGCAATCTCTACGCGGGCCGCTTCTCGCGCGCCGAGAAAGCCGCGCGCGATTCGCTCGCCGACGCGAAGAACACGAGCGCCGCGGGCCTGATCGCCGCGACGGCCGCGCATCGTCTGCATGAATACGCGCGCCGCGACGAATGGCTCACCCAGGTCGACGACCCCGACCTCCAGGAAGCGCGCCTCATGGCGACCGCCGACATGCGCGCCGACGGCCGCGACGCCGATGGCGCGCTCGCCGCGCTCACCGAAATGCGCACGCAGGGCGGCCGCCGCATCCACGCGCAACAGATCGCACTGCGCGCGCAGCAGCAGCTCAAGAACTGGAGCGAAGTGCTCAAGCTCGTGAAGACGCTGGAAAAGCGCGAGGCGTTGCACCCGGCCGTGGCCGTGCGCCTGCGCCAGCTCGCGGCGGAAAATCTGCTGCGCGACCGTCGTCACAACGCCGATGCGCTGCTCGAGCTGTGGCAGTCGCTCTCGAACGTCGAGCGTCACTCGCCGCGTCTCGCCGACTGCGCCGCCGAACTGCTGATCGCGCTCGATCGCCAGGCCGACGCACGCAAGATCGTCGAGGAAGCGCTCTCGCAGAACTGGGACGCGCGTTTGCTGCGCCGCTATCCGGACACGGCGGGCAGCGACGCGCTGCCGCTCATCCAGAAGGCCGAGGCGTGGCGCAAGGAACGTCCCGAGGACGGCGACCTGCTGTTCGCGCTGGGCCGCCTGTGCCTGAAGCAGCAACTGTGGGGCAAGGCGCAGTCGTTCCTCGAAGCCGCGCTCAAGTCCGCCGACGCCACGCAGAACGAGCCGCTCAAGATCCGCTCGCATCGCGCGCTCGCGCGCCTGCACGAGCAACTTGGCGACGGCGAGAAGGCGGCTTCGCACTACCGCGAAAGCGCACTGTCGATGAACGTGGTGTAAAGCAGCCCGCCACGAATCCGAAGCCGCAACGAAAACGGCCGCCTGCAAAACAGGCGGCCGTTTGTTTTGGCTGAAGCCGTAATGCGGTTACCGGTTCACGAGCTTTGCCGGCGCCGAAAGCGCGAGCAGACCGCCCAGGATCATGAACGCCGCGAGCATGTACATGCCTGAGTCGTTGGCCTTGGTGGCCTCTTTGAGCCAGCCCACCGCATACGGGCTCAGGAAGCCCGCGAGGTTGCCGATCGAGTTGATGAGCGCGATGCCGGCCGCCGCGCCCGTGCCCGCGAGCCAGGCCGTGGGCAGGCTCCAGAACAGCGGCAGCGTGGTGAGAATGCCCATCGTCGCGATGGTGAGCGCCGTCATGGCGAGCGTCGTGTCGTGCGCCCACGTGACCGACAGCACGAGGCCGAGCGCGCCGATGGCGGCCGGCACGGCGATGTGCCAGCGGCGCTCGCGCGTGCGGTCGGCGCTCTTCGCTACCAGCACCATGCCGACCACGGCCGCGGCGAACGGAATCGCCGAAAGCAGGCCGATCGTGAGCGCGTCTTTCACGCCCGTCGCCTTGATGATGGTGGGCAGCCAGAAGCTCACGCCGTAGAGGCCCATCACGAACGAGAAGTAGGTGAGGCTCATCACTAGTACGCGTGC
Organism: Paraburkholderia sp. EG287B; assembly: GCF_040965595.1. Lineage (NCBI taxonomy): Bacteria > Pseudomonadati > Pseudomonadota > Betaproteobacteria > Burkholderiales > Burkholderiaceae > Paraburkholderia > Paraburkholderia sp. EG287B. Next base: position 882 of record NZ_JBFRCG010000026.1, on the reverse strand, counting down.
GCTCGTGAGCACGGTCATGATCGGCGGGTCTTCCTTGGTCGCGTCTTCGGCGGCGATGTTGCGCTCGAGCAGTGCGCGCTCTTCTTCCGTGAGCCACTTCGCTCGGCCGATACGGTCGTCGAGCACGAAGAACACCAGCACGCCGACGATCACCGAAGGCAGCCCTTCGAGCAGGAACAGCCACTGCCAGCCTTGCCAGCCGTTCGCGCCGTCGAAGGACTTGAGAATCCAGCCCGACACCGGACCGCCGATCACGCCCGACAGTGCGATGGCCGTCATGAACCACGTGGTCATGCGCCCGCGGCGGTGCGCCGGATACCAGTAGGTGAGATAGAGGATGATGCCGGGGAAGAAGCCCGCCTCGCACAGGCCGAGCAGAAAGCGCATCACGTAGAACATGGTGGGCGTGGTGACGAACATCGTCAGGATGGAGACGAGGCCCCACGTGACCATGATGCGCGCGATCCACACGCGTGCGCCCACGCGATGCAGGATGATATTGCTTGGCACTTCGAACAGAAAGTAGCCGACGAAGAAAATGCCCGCGCCGAAGCCATAGACCGCATCGGAGAGATTGAGCGCCGAACTCATCTGCAGCTTGGCGAAGCCCACGTTGACGCGGTCCAGATACGCGACCACGTAACACAGCATGAGAAGCGGAATGAGGCGCCACGCGACTTTGCGGTATGTGGCTTCTTCGAAGGCGGAGGGCGGGGCGCCCGCTCCCGCTTGCGGCAGATGATTCGCTGGACTGGCCATGGTGTCTTATATGGACGCCTCCCGGTTTGCCAGGTGATATTCGATGTGTGACTGATAGGACGAGGCTGCAGACTTATATCCGGCCTGTGGTGCGGATCAAGATGATCCGCTGGCCCTGATGGA
>NZ_JBFRCG010000025.1:0-113012 GCF_040965595.1 Paraburkholderia sp. EG287B | reverse complement strand
AGGCTTCACACGAGACCGTTGCCAGTCCCGCATGCCCCAATAGGCTACGGGCGACGGAACGCCCGGTTTTGCTCCCGCCGAACGTCAGCGGTAAAACCACGAACTACGCGACGTCACGTCGCACATTCCAAATTCGGCCATCCGTCGTCGCAGATAGGCCACGATGCTTTCGCGTTTTCTCTCATCCATCTGGTGTATTCTCCGCGCAACAGTCTGTCGTTGGGCAGGTGATTGCAAATCGCGTGCCGCCAGGATGCCACGCGACCCAACGCTGCCCGTGCCGGGGCAGCGAAGAGGGTGGAGCATGTTTGAACCATATTTTTCTGGGAGCGGCGCAGGTGAGGCGCCGCGACTGGCGACCGGTATGAGAGCAGTATAAATCAACCCATGTGCGACACCAGGTTTGCTTGCGCACGTTGGATCTTCTTTTTTTGTTGCGTTCACGATTCAATGTGCGGCACGAACAGGTGCATCGCTGACGCGCGGCCCATACCTCCTCGATCAACGATCTCGGGTGCATGTCTGGATAATAGAGAGTTGGCTTTTTTGCGGCGCAATAGCAAACAAACAATGAAAGGCAGCGTTGCGGGACGCACAGGCAACATCGGGCGTGCCTCTATTCCTGAACGCCAGTGACATTCAAACCGTTGCGCGCTGCCCTTTCAATTTGCACGGACGTACTGATAAAGTCATAATCACGACCGCGACGACCGCGTCAATTCAGACGGGCAGACCGAACTTCGAAGTGCCTGGCAAACAAGCCAGGGAAGTTCCAGGATCGCATGAACGGAAAACCCCACAGCGAGGAATAGACATGGTTACCCTGGACGCAATCAACTCGAAAATTGCCAAACTCCAGAAGCAGGCGGCAACGATCGCCGAAAAGCAGTCGTCGGTGGGCCTGACGAAAATCCGTGACCTGATGCAAAAGCACGGTCTGACTGTCGCCGATATCGAAGGCTTTGTTGCAAAGCGACGCGGTCGCAAACCTGGGACGACGCTGGCAAAGGCAGCAGCAAATGCGCCGGGTGCGGTCGTGCATCACGTCGCGCCGAAATACGCGGATCCGAAAACCGGTGCGACCTGGTCGGGCCGTGGTCTGGCGCCGCTGTGGATTCGCGACGTCAAGGATCGTTCGAAATTCCTGATTGAAGCTGGGGCAACGGCGAAGGCAGCCGGCGCCAAGGCAGCGCCTGCCAAGAAGGCAACTGCGAAAAAGGCTGCTGCGAAGAAGGTAGCTGCGAAGAAGGCAGGTGCAAAGCGTGTCGTGGCAAAAAAGGCGGTGAAGAAGGCGGTTGCCACGAAGAAGGCTGGCCGGGCAGCGGCTGTTCCGGCAAAGGGTGTGCGTGGACGCAAGGCTGCAGCACCCGCGAAAAAGGCTTCGGCACCGCGCAAGGTTGCAGCCAAAAAGGCACCGGCCGCAGTTGAGGCTGCAGCGACGCCGGAAGTCGCAGCAGCGTAAGGGGTAACGGGCGATCCAGTCGTAGCTGCCGGAGCGGATGCGGGACGCACTGCATTGGCGGCCCGCTACGACTGATCAGTCAGGACCCTGTGCGCGTCGCCTTCGTCAAGGCGACGCCACGTATGTACATGAGGAAGCGCGGACACTGATCCACGCGCCTTGAACCCCATGCCACACCGTTTCGAGCTTGTTTCTCTGGCGTTGCCGGCTGATTGTCCACCGGAGTCGGTTCCTTCGGCGGTCAGTCGGCTGATCTCGCTCGCGTGGCCGGGTATGAGCCGTGCACAACTCGTGGACCGTGCCCGTCGGCTCGGCATGCATGCTTCGCTGCGGGTGCAGCCCGGTTTCGGACCGGATGGGCTGACGCAGTTCAGGCTCACGCTCAGCTTTGCGGATGAGCGTTTCGTTCTGGTTGCCCATGTACGTTGTGTTGCTCGCCGACGCACGGGCGCACGACGCCAGAAACCGTCACTGCCTCCAGTGCGCGACATCAGGCAACAAAGCCTTTTCTGAGTGTTGCCGAGGCTGGGCAACAACGCCTGTCGACTCCCAGTCATCACCGCTGAAAAGAAGCCCGCTAGAGAATCCTGAGATTGCGAATCTTTCCGATTGCCGGTGAGCGTTCGACGATCAGGTTCGCGATGAATTCAGGCAGCAGGGCGCGCGGTACGTTCGCGGGGATATCGGTCACGAGCTGCGAAGGCACCTGAACGATGAATTCCTCCGGCGCAGTGGCGAGACTATGTTCGTACGCAACGCGGATTTCCATGCTGTTATCTTTCGGTGATGTGGTTGCCGGGAGTGCATGCAATGTGCGCAGGGCTATGTAGAGTTGTGGACCCAGTGTAGCGCGCGATACACCTGTCGTTGTTTGTTGTGAGCGCTTGCGCGCTTTTGCCGACCATCGCAGGCTGCACCGCCCGCGACTTCATTTCCCTGTATTGCAAGCCCGGCGGTCTGGTCCCCGTCTATGGGAGCCGGTTACCATCAGATGCCGGAATATCCGTATGACGTTTGTACGAGCCTCTCTCACGTCTGCACGTCCTTATTCACACCGGCGGCCTTTAATGCACATGAGCAGACTGATGTGCGATTGCGCGGCGGGAAGCGTTGACGACGTTATCGTGCAACCTGGAGATCGCTGTCGTTGGTGCGGGTGTCGCGCGCGACCATACCGACCAGCTTTCCGAGGCAATCACTCGCCCTGAGTATGATTTCCATTCGAGTCACGCTGAGCGCGCGGTCGTATTCATTTACCACGGCGGTGAGACCGTCAGTCAACGATTCAGGCACATTCCAGACGCCAGTGCGGTCTGCCTGATCGAGCACCTCTCCGAGGCCACGCTCAACGCGTTCGATGTCCGCGATATCGAGCTGCCCATGTCCCGCTCGGGTAATGAAGCTCGTGATGATGATGATCTGCGAGAGGAGATTAACCAGCGAGCGGTCCGCTTCTCCATTGCGCAGACGCTCGAGCGCAATCCGTGCACGCAGCGCAAGATCCGAGGATTCCTTGCGGGGCATGGGAAGAAAGAGCGATTTTGCGTGCGCACTGGCAGACGGACGACGCGGGGAACGGTAGTTCTTGTTTGACATGTTCGACAGCGGGCGAATGGATTTCGGATTCGCATATTGGGACGCTTCACCGCAGGGCAAGAGCACCCGTCAAAATTTGTCCGTGTCTCGCGGGTCGTCGCGTTTTCTGTGTGGTCGCCTTTCGATGCCTGGCTGCAGCCCTGCTGCGAAACCGCCTATAAACGCGACTAACTGTCCGCGCGCCGCGGTTCCCACAAGCGCCTGACGGCGGCCTCCGCTTTCCTGCATTGGCGGCACTCCCCAGGAATCGCTGGAAAGTCGGAGCAGGCAGAGGGGCATTGCTGCCCGGGTCAGGGCGAAAACAACTGTGCCTTCCTTGGGCTGATTGCGCAGACGGAGCCGGACTCTGTCGGCGAACTCGCGTTCAGGATGGGAGGCGCAAAACCGGATCGGTCGAGGACCTTGAAGGCACGCGGGAAGGATGGGCTGATTCATCTTGAAACGAGCTTCGGCCCGTCAGATGACATCGCGGGCCGTATCGCCCGCGATACGCTGTTCGGCGGGCATCAGAACAACGGACCCGGTGAGTTGTGAGCGTTGAGCGGGCGCTAGAATAGCCGTCCTGGTAGCCGTAGCCGCCTGTCACGCATCCGCCTGACCAGCGGAAACAGGGCGCGTGTTGCCGCAGGTGCGCGGCGCAAGGATTGTGGGAGCAAAAGCAGATGAGCGATGAACTAGTACAACATCCCGTAAATAGATTGAATAATTAATTGCCTCGGTTATCATGTCTGGATGAGCCGAGGCCGCCATGCATCGCCAGTGAAGCTGGCGAATAAAGAACGACAGGAACTGCTATCGCTGATTGAGCGGAAGACTGCTGCGCAGCGAGATGTGATGCGTGCACGTATCGCCTTGTGGGCCCACGAGGGGCACTCCAATACGGTGATCGCGCGGGAGTTGGGTGTCTCGGTGCAAACAGTCTGCCTGTGGCGCAAGCGCATTTCCCGTCAGGGCGTCCAGGGGATTCGCGAGGGTGAGCGCAGTGGGCGTCCGCCGCGCATCACGCACGAAGCGCGATTGCAATTGATTGCGCTGGCGTGTGAAGCTCAGGAACCTGAGGGAAGGGTCACGCCGACACTCGACGAGATTGCGGCGCGTGCCGTGGAGCGTGGCGTTGTCGCGCAGATCAGCCGCAGTCACGTGCAGCGCGTTCTGCAGGCCGGCGATGTACGTCCGCACCGGATCCAGCAGTGGCTGCACAGTCCAGACCCGGCCTTTCGCGAAAAGGTCAACGTGATCTGCAAACTGTACCGGAAGGCGCCGCGAAACGCGGTCGTACTCAGCATCGACGAGAAGACCGGCATTCAGGCCATTGAGCGCAAGCACCCGGGACGGGCACCTGCTCCAGGACGGCTGCGTCGCCGTGAATTTGAATACATCCGTCACGGCACCCAGGCGTTGATTGCCGCGCTCGATGTGCATACCGGAAAGGTGTTGGCAGAGTGCCGCGAGCGGCGCACCCAGGACGATCTGGTAGCCTTCATGGAACGCGTGGCAGCCGCGTACCCAGACGAACAGGTGCACGTGGTGTGGGACAACTTGAACACGCATCGCGCCCAGGCTGTCTGGCAGGCGTTCAATGCGCGGCATGGCAAGCGGTTTCACTTCCACTTCACGCCGTTGCACGCGAGCTGGGTCAACCAGATCGAACTCTGGTTTGCCCGTTATACGCGCCGGGTGCTGCGCCATGCCAGCCACACCAGTACCGCGCACCTGCGCGAGCGCACCGATCAGTTCGTCGGCGAGCACAATCGGGCCGCACGCCCCTTCAAGTGGAGTTTCCGGGGCTATCCGCTGCAAAGCGGTGCATCGTAATCGAGGAACGCAGATGCCAGCTTTACCAGCCAAATACCACGCCGCTGAACTGCAGCGTCAACTGCGCAGCCTGCTTGGCCATGAGCAGATCGTCACGCAAGCCTACGGGCGTCACTTGCTGATCAAACGTCTGGACGACGACGAGCCGACTGTCGTCGCGCGTCTCACCGAACTCGGCCGAAATCGATATGGCGCCGCGTTTCGCAGCCATAGTGGGCGTTGGGAACCCCTGCCGGGCATGGGTTCGCTCAACGAAATGGCCAATGTGGTCGTCACGCTCCTGCACCCTTATTTGCAGCCCGATAATTATTAAACCTATTTACGGGATGTCGTACTAGGGGCGAAGATTGGTGCTGTCGCGGGCAAGCTTGTGCAGGAAGCGATGACGACCGGACTGACGTGGGAAGAGATCGTCGCCGCCTTTGGCCTGGCCGCGAAAGCAACCGCGCAGGCCGCTGCGAGTGCGGGCGATGCGCCGGCAGATGAATGCGTTGCACGCGCGCGTAGCTGTCTGGAAGATGCCTTCGAGCAGGACGTCCACGTCGTCATTGCGGATGGCGTTGCGCCAATGGGCGACGCCGAAGCCGACGAGAATCCGCTTCTGGCAACTGCCCGCCGTCGCCACCTGTCCAAACTCCACTGAGCCGCAGGCGAACTCCGCGCCGCGGATAGCCTGGAACCCGCTGTTCAGTATGCCCAGGAAAACCCGCGAGAAAAATCCGGTCTCCGCCATCACCCGCAGCGTCAGATGAATGACCTCTCCGGTCAGCCCGGCGATGCAGGTCGGTGGCAAGTCGACCTGACACAACGCAATTTCTTGCGTAGCGGGACCCGGTCACCTCGATGCGCTTTGTGCGGCATGGCACGGGGAGCCTGGCACGCTATACCGGCTCATAGCAGGATCGCCTGCTGCAGCAGTTCCAGCGCTTTCAGTTCGTCCAGGCGACCCGTGCGTGCCTTGCCTGCCAGCGTCTTGATCAAGGCTTCCGCTATCGGCTCAATACCGTGAAGATTGTCCAGACTCGTCACGCAAGCGTAGGGGAGCGCTGCCGGGTTGCGCTGCGGTACTGCGGACGCGGCGAACGACTCTGGGGCTGCCCGTGTAGCTGCCGGCGCCCCGTCACGACCTTCTTCAGGCAGGTGACCGGTAACGTCGTCGGGAAATCCATTTACATGATCTTGCGCGCTGGTCACGATCGCCTCTTTCTCTCCTGCGACATCCGCCGAAACAGTTGAGCTTTCTGGATCGCTCGCCCGCGCGCGCCGTGCACGCGCCTTTGCACCGGCGGCCTTCACTGGCATGTCGACGTTTGTTGCTGGCGCAAGCGATTCGTGCTGTTGGGCGGATACTGTTCTCTGACGAGCGGCTGTTTGGCGGGCACGCAGTGTGGACGCAGAGCCGTGCCGTGCAGGCCTCGCCTGTGTCGGTCTATTCGCGCGAGCAGACAGTCAGGATGTTCGGGAAGGGCGAACTGGCCTACCGCGAGACGGTGCTCGGCGGCTGCGCCAGCGTCGAACCGTGCAGGTCAACGCCACTCGACTGGATGCGTCTGGATTGCCTTGAATCGAACTGCCGCAATCTCGTGGTCGTGCCGTCAAAACTTCAGCGTGTGATCAAGGCGCAGCAGGCTACGGTCGGGAAGCTGCGCGCTGTCGATGAGGCGAGCGTCGAATACCGTATCGAGGCCCAGACGCTGCAACGATCGCTTGACGCGCAAGAGAAACTGATCAAACCGGAGGCAGCATGAGCGAAGCCATAACCGACTACTACGCCGCCCTTGAGCGGCTGAAGAAGCGCAAGGGCGCGCGTATCAACAATGACACCGTGGCAATCGAAGCGGGGCGCAAGAAGGGGAGCATCAAGAAGTCACGCCCACAGTTCGCTGAACTGATCAAAGCGATCGACGCAGCCAACACGGTAGCCGTGCGCCCGAAACGCGATCTGACCAACCAGCTGAACCGCGTGAAGGGCGACGCAAAGGATCTGCAGGGACAGCTCGACGAGTCGCTGGCTCGTGAACTCTCATTGCTGCGCCAGGTATTCAGCCTGCGCAAGGTACTGGCCGCGCTACGTGGCGGTAGCGTCCTGCCTCTGCACCCGCGCTAGATCGAGGCGGGTGTTTTCGCCCGAAACGGGCACTTGGGCGGCCTCACCTGCGTCGGCCTGGTGCTCGCGAGGGTTCCCGCTACCGGTCACCCGGCGTAGTCCCTTCAAATCGATCGTGATTTTGTGACACCGCTGAACGGGTCAAGGGCGGGCGAAGCCCGGCGAAGTGAACCCTTGACGCGCGATGGTTTGACACGCTCCAGCATGGTCGGACGCCCGGCTTTATCGGGCTTCCGACCATGCGAAGCTTGCTGCGAAAGATGGACATTCCGAGGTCGCGCTGTCCATTTTTTGGGCTAACCTGATGGACACCTCACAGACGGCTGGTTCCCAGTGTTTTCAAGGCTCCGGCCGATGTCCATTGTTTTTCTCTTGCGCGTAATGCGGCAACCCGAGCGTGGTTTCCATGTGAAAGGCGGTCTCGGGAGTGAACCTCTCGCCCTTCATCAATTCGGCCACGCGCGTCATGCTGGATTCAAGTGCGATGGCGATATTCTCTGCGCCTACCGTATCGACCAGAAACTGGAACGACCGTGTCTTGAAAATGGAGGCGGTCTGGGTGGAGTCCTGAGCAGGCGCCTTCACATACGGCTGTCCCGGCCGCCTGGGCTGAGACTTCTTTTCCTGGCGAGCCTGGCGTTGGCCGCTGTCGCGGGATCCCGCATATCGCCCGCGGGCTTGATTCATAAAGTAGGGCTCCATGCGGTCGCTGATATCCTTAAGGTGTTGATTATAGACGCGGCGATGCTGGTATTTGATGTGTCATTCGCACAAAACGCGTAAATGTACGCCGGGATGAAGGTGGCGGCCTCCTTGATGTACTGGTTTTCCGTGATCGGGTTTGGAATGGAGAGGATAACGAATGAAGTCACGAAAGAAATCAGGTGATCATTCATGGTCCAGCTTGAGGCGTCAAAGCTTATTTAGCCACTTGAAGCTGCGACGAGCTCGGGGTCGTCGATGATGCAGGCGGCGAGCGGATATTCCGTTCAGGGAGGGCGTGGCGCTCTGCTCGCCACCACAAACCGGCGCATCGACGAATGGGGCGAGGTCTTGCACAACCCGCTCATGACGCTAGTCGCCGTCGACCGGCAGGTCGACCACCCGATCATCTTCGAGCGCAACGTATTCGCCTGACAAGTCCCTGATGAGGATTTTCAGTATTTGGGAATGCGCAACATACCTGGAACATCAAATTTACGTTTCCCGAAATCGTCGTGCCTCCGGTGTCACGACGGCGCAAAAACGACCGCGCCACGATCCTCAAAATGTTTGAAGCTCCGGCTAAAACGGTATAGCTGTCCGCCGATCTCCAGCCGGTTTCGTCCAGCGCGGGTTTGCTCAAGGATCGCTTCGGCCTGGGTCGCAGCGATGTCCCCGTGATATCTCAGGCGATCCTGATCTCGCCTGGCATCGCCAACGTACATGGCACAGACGTCATTGCATTTCTGCATCATGATCACGCTTGCGCCAGAGTTCAGGGACAGTTCGAGATATTCGGCCAACGTCAGAAGTGACTCAGTCGTCGTCATGGCGATTCCCCTGAGGGCACGGCTCGCAGCATCGATCCACTGGGTGCTGGCATCGACACCCACCGAGGATAGCGCCACGAACTTCCTGCACTTGCCTCGCCTGATTTAAACAATCCACGCGGCGGACGGCGTCCCGGTCACCGTGATCATGCACGGGACCGGGCGGGTCCGCCACGCACGCGTCGCGAGGCGCAGTGGGCCAGCACATCGAGGAGGCTGTCTGGCATGGTGAGTGCCAATCGTCAGAAAATTATCGTGCGACAGGCACCTGCCGTGGCCACCGGCATGTTTTCGATCGTAGTGCTTCTGGTCGGGGATGTCGATTCTTCGAGGACGGTTGTGTTGCCGGCGCGGTGTTCAACTGTTTTCCTTCACAGGATATCCGCTGTTTTGCAGGGCAATGATGGGTCCGGGCAGCGTGGCCGCAAGCGCGGCATCAACGTTACCGCGAATGCGCGGTTCGTCCCTGCGTCTTCACACCTATGCTGGATCGAATCAATTCTCAGGAGGACAGGCGAAACGCTTACGCTTCGTCAACGATCAACCGGAGAATTGACCGATGTCGCGAAGAGGGCGCACCCGGACATCGCGCGCATGTGCTGGCATGGCCATCGCTTCATTAAAGATTGATGCGCAGGGTGCAAGAAAAACTGGCCCGCAGGACGGGCCACACATCGGGATGTGACGCGCGCCGGTCAGGCTGGCTTGATATTTGCAGCCTGCTTGCCCTTCGGCCCCATCTTCACATCGAAGCTTACTTTCTGGTTTTCCTGCAGCGACTTGAATCCTTCAGTCTTGATTTCGGAAAAGTGGGCGAACAGGTCTTCGCCGCCGTCATCCGGGGTGATGAAGCCGAAGCCTTTCGCATCGTTGAACCATTTCACAGTGCCAGTTGCCATTTCTTGAATCCTGTCGATGTTGAAACCTGTAATCGCGAGAATACGGCATCGCATGGAGGCGATCACCCGCAAGGGATGACTTTTTACCACGCCGGGATGACACCTGCCAATCAGCAGATCCATGGACCGCACAGGGGCTGGCTTTCAACGACCCAGGCCCGGTGCAGACATTCGTCGTTCTAATCCCTGACGGTGGCACCCTATGATTGCCGCGCGGCAATCGCGATCTACCCGGCAACCGGGAGTCCCGGCGAAGCCTCCAGGCTGGGCCGCGAAGACTGATTCCGAAACGGAACAGGGGAGGCGCCTGCGAAGAGTCGCAGAAGCATCGACGCATTGCGGATTCCTCCCTCGCCACACGCGAAAGCCCGGTCTCCGTCACCATTCTGGTGCGGTCCCGTCCCGCACATTCCAGCGACGAGCAAACTATGGCGCGCAAGCGGCCCCAACCAGTCTTCCAGGGCCAGCCCAGAGACCGGGGAGGCCATGTTACCCTTGGACGACGCTAACACCAGCGAAGCCGCGCTCGAGGATGAACGATACATTCGAGTTTTCTCAGGATTTCGAGCCGTTCCCCGAAGACCTGCCGAGAAAGGACTGGCAGACAAAGTCGCTCGATTGCGCCATGGCCGATTACTGGGTGGCAAGCGATGGACTTGTCGCGCGTCGACAGTTTCTGAGTGACGGTTACTTTGCCAGCAACACAGCCTCCTTCTCGGCTTATTTGTTCCACGTCCGGAAAGGCGTGAGACTCGACCTGAAAGTGGTTGTTGCTCACGGTCGCATTCTGGAGCTTCGGCGGGAGCGCGAACCCGAAGCGGGAAAAGCGGTGGATGAGTGGACGATCCCCGTGCCGGGTCCCGACGCGGAACATCACAAGTGACGCGGGCCGGATCGCAGACGACTCGATAAAAGACTGGTAGCGGTTCCGCGCAAGTGTAGCCTGTCCGAAGGCCACGATCTGCAATAACGACCTGGGCGTCATCGACGTTGCCGATTCTGGGAACGGGCGCCTCGAATGCATCCACGGCATTGTACGAGGCGTTGCAGGAGCATCCGGCGTCGATCGCCGCGCTGCCTGTGCCTGGACCTCTTTACGCCCCGGCAGCGCGACAGCGTTTCGTTCCTTCCTCGTTCTCAAGTGATGAGGCTTGCGCTGCGCAGTGCATTCCTTCAGCTCACGAGATGCCAGGAGCCGTCGGTCAGCATACGAAGATCGAGTGGACGTCCCGCGTCGGCGCGTAGCGATCATCTGACTCACCCGGTCTCATCAGGGAAGACCATCGCCAATGCGCTTCATCGAGGCTGTGCGATCCTGCAGATTTGGCGCAGGCGCTCGCGCTGAAGCGAACGATTAGTCTGGCTTTTTGGGGGCGTACACCGCGCCATGCATGCACGCAATGGCAAAGCGCTCCCGATATGCGGGACGACCCGAATTGCTGCGCCAGGGGAGCGCCGCCTACCATCAACTCCCCGCATCAAATCGCGGCGACTGCACCGCCGGCAGCGCATGTCAAAAGCGCGCGCTTGAGCCGACGCGATCCATACAGCACCTACTCGAGCTATCAGGAGGCAAGCATGCTTAGCGCCCATGAATTTGCGACATTGATGCTGGTAAGAGACTCGGCCGACCACATTGCGGACCGGGAAGAACTCGACATCTTGCTTGAACGCCAGCTGGTTGCCCTGGAGACACTTGACGGGACCGTACGGCCTCGCGTTACGCGGGACGGCGATTCGCTCCTTCGTACCCTCGCGCGCCTGCACTGACACGTTGATACCGGGGTGCGTGACAGGGGGTAATGCCTGAGTCGTCGCGGACACCACCGGCCAGCATGTGTCAGGGATGCCAAAACTGCGTGCTTTCCGAACACTGAGCGCATTCGACCTGTGAGGCGCGCGCGCTGTCACAACACCACCATCTCCAGACTGACCGACCGGCAAAGAACGTTTCTATGCCGCGGGGATTCTCGAAGTCCAGAGTCACACTGCGTCCTGGGATCCTGCATTTCAACAGTTTCGCGTCGGCGAGCGGGCGAGTGAGTCGACGCTGGCTTACGTGGATGTTTCGACTGGCGCGCGACGGGCCAAAGCCCGGCACCTGCGCGTCCGTTTTCCGGACCAGGGAAGAAGCTCACGGCATGTTGTGAAACTGGTGTGGACCGACCATACTTCCCTGTAATGCCCCCCCAAAAATCCTTCAGATCCGCACTGCGCCGGACACCTTCGCGCTTTGGAAGGATGCTCCCTCCGTTCCTGACCGAGGACGCGCTGACCACGTTGGCGTGCCGCTTTGTCACCCAGGCTGCGTCGCGCTGCTCGTGCAGGTCCTTGACGGAGATGGTCATGCAGGGGCCATTGAATAGCTGGCGCCGGGCAACGCAGCGCATTACTTGCGCGGCGTGTTTTTTCTGCAGGCCTCGATAGTCAGGGGCATCGCAAATTGTCAAACAATTGACCGGGGATGCCAGCCTGGCGGTCCTCAACATCTCGTGGACGGCGGTAGCGCTCACGTCAGTCGCTCGCAGGATGAATGGACAGCGTAATACGGAGCGGATGGTGCAGGACACGACTCTTCAGGAACGCGAACCTGCACGAATGGGCCTGTACGGCCAGCTTGCGCGGCTGGAGCGCCGCTTCGCAGTAACCGTAAGCCGCAGGAGGGCAGCAATGACGACGTTGATACGTAGATACTTCGTGTGCGTCAACGGACACGATGGCGAAGAGGTGGCGTGCGATGACGATGAACCGTACTCTTCCCAGTGGGACTCGATTCGCACGACCGGACTGGTGAACAACGGCAGGGACTCGCGTGGATACGCCTGCTATACGTGCAAGACGTGCGGCGAGCTCATGTCGGAAACCGGGAAAAGGTAATTGATAGAAAGCCAGAATCGTGGTTCGACGTTCTGCCTGGACGTGCGCGATCGACTGCCGCAACCGGAATTTGAGAAACGGTGAGTTTGCGTCATTCTCTTCATCAATCGGCTAACAGATTCGAAGTCCTGCATCTAGTGAGACCCGATGCCCGCGCGCAGGCATCGGGTGCCCCTCGGCGTGCCAAAGCACGCTGACGGGGCCACAGCCTCTGGCGTGGCGATGCGCCGGAACACGAATTCGAGACGCCGGCGATTCGTCAGCCGGTGCGTGGCGAGAAGTACGACCATGAGGTCGCGGACCGGGCGTGGCCCGAACAGATCCTTGAATCGATGAAACCTGGGGAAGCATTGTGGCCTTCACCCCGACGTCGGGCGCGAACTCTCACGCGGAATCTGCGCGTAGCGGCCTGAGCATCGACGCGCTGCAGCGCGGCGTGCTCGACAATCTGGTCTGCCTGCAGGCCCGTACACCGGGCATAGCGACGCCGCACGACTGGTACATGGCGCTTGCCTATAGCGTGCGCGACCGGATGCTCGCCCGCTGGGCTGCAACGATCCAGACCTATGCCGGGCGCGATTTACGGGTGGCGTGCTACCTCTCCGCCGAGTTCCTGATTGGACCGCAACTGGGTAACAATCTTGTCAATCTCGGTATCGAAGACAATGCGCGCCACGCCATGCAGGCGCTCGGTCAGGATCTCGACGAACTGCTCGCGCTCGAAGAGGAGCCAGGGCTTGGAAATGGCGGGCTCGGCAGGCTCGCGGCCTGTTATCTGGATTCACTCGCGACGCTCGAAATTCCGTCCGTGGGCTATGGCATCCGCTATGAGTTCGGTATCTTCAATCAGGAAATTCGCGATGGCTGGCAGGTCGAAATCACCGACCTTTGGCTGCAAAAGGGCAATCCATGGGAGATCGTGCGCCCAAACGTGAACTACTACGTCCCGTTCGGCGGACATACAGAAATGTGGAGCGACGCGCAAGGCCGCCTTCGCGTTCGCTGGCTGCCTGCGCGCATGGTTAAGGGCGTGGCCTGCGATACGCCGATGCCCGGCTTTCGGGTCAATACGTGCAACACGCTGCGCCTGTGGAAGAGCGAGGCTATCGAGTCCTTTGGCCTCGAGGACTTCAATGCCGGCGACTACTACCAGGCCGTGCAGGAAAAGGTGATCTCCGAAACGCTGTCCAAGGTGCTGTATCCGAATGACGAGCCTGAAGCCGGCAAGCGGTTGCGCCTTGCACAGCAGTACTTCTTCGTTTCGTGCTCGCTACAGGACATGCTGTGTCTGCTCGATCTGAAGGGTGAACCCGTTTCGCGCTTCGCCGAGATGTTCACCGCCCAACTGAACGATACGCATCCTGCCATCGCCGTCGCTGAACTGATGCGCCTGCTGGTGGACGAGCGGCTGCTTTCCTGGGAAGAGGCATGGGACATTACGCGGCGCACGCTCGCGTATACCAACCATACCCTGTTGCCCGAAGCGCTGGAGACCTGGGGATTGCCGCTTTTTGCGCGGTTGCTGCCGCGTCCGCTCGAGATCATCTACGAGATTAACCGTCGTTTCCTCGACGAAGTCCGGCAGAAATATCCTGGTGACGAGGCGCGTGTGGCGCGGGTGTCGATCATTGACGAGGCCGGCGAGAAAAAAGTGCGCATGGCTCACCTGTCGACCATCGGTTGCCACGCCGTCAACGGTGTTGCAGTGCTGCATTCCGCGCTTCTCACGCAGACTGTGCTGCGCGACTTTGCGCAGATGTGGCCCGAACGTTTTCTCAACGTCACAAACGGTGTCACGCCGCGCCGGTTCATTCTGCTCGCCAATCCGCGCCTTGCCCGGCTGCTTGACGAAACGGTGGGCGAGGGGTGGGTCGCCGATCTTACGCGGCTTCGGAAGCTGGAGGCGTACGCCGACGATCCGGCGTTTCGGGAAAAGTGGCGTGCGGTGAAGCGGGCGAACAAAGAGGTGCTGGCGGAGCGCATCCGGAACGCCACGAACGTCATCGTGGATCCCGACGCGCTCTTTGATATTCAGGTAAAGCGCATTCACGAGTACAAGCGACAGCATCTGAACGCGCTTTACATCATCACGCTTTACCAGCGTCTGCGCCGTAATCGGGAGCGGGGTTGTGTGCCGCGCTGCTTTATCTTTGGCGGAAAAGCGGCGCCTGGCTACAGGATGGCGAAACTGATGATCCGGCTGATCACGGGCATTGCCGAGGTCGTGAACCACGACCCGATGATGGAGGGCAGGCTGAAGGTCGTGTTCCTTCCCGACTTCAATGTGAAGAACGCGCAATTCATCTATCCCGCCGCCGATCTGTCCGAGCAGATTTCGACGGCCGGCAAGGAAGCATCCGGCACCGGCAACATGAAATTCATGATGAACGGCGCGCTTACGATCGGAACGCTGGACGGCGCCAACGTCGAGATCCGCGAGGAAGCGGGTGACGAAAACTTCTTTCTGTTCGGTCTGACTGCCGAACAGGTGGAATACGTCAAACGCGAAGGCTATCGACCCGCGCATTATGTCGAAGGCAATGCGGAGTTGCGCGACGTGCTGGACCTGATTGCCGGTGGGTACTTTTCGCGTGGTGACCAGCAGGTGTTTCGTCCACTCGTTGAGAACCTGATGCGGGTCGATCCATTTCTCGTGCTTGCCGATTACGCCGACTATGTGGCGTGCCAGGCGCGTGTGAGCGACGTCTGGAAAGACGAGGCACGCTGGACGCGCATGTCGATCTTCAACACGGCGCGCTCGGGGAAGTTCTCGTCGGATCGCGCGATCGGCGAATACTGCGAACGGATCTGGAAAATTGCTCCCGTGAGGATCGATCTTGGTCAATCCTGACATTGAACCTGGTCTGCGCCAGGCGGTGCGGGACAGATCGCGGAGTTATAGAGTCGGCTAAATATGCAGCGCAGAGTTGTCCATTGCCTCTCGCGCAACGCACTAGTCGAAATGCTCACCAATCACGATAGACCTGGAAGCGGCACGCACTGACTGATGCGGCTCCTGGAGCCTTCATGCGTTACGTCAGGCTCAGTCAACCGGGCGCAGGCGCGGAGACAGCGCAGGCACCCCGCACTTCGGGGCCATCGTCGAAGAATGGCGGCAAACCGGCCCTGTCGGTGGCGAATGCGGTGGACTGTGCGGCCATTTCGGGGGCGGAAAGATTCTTGCCCGCACCTGGCAGCGCATCAAGATCAGGAGCGCGGCTGCTGTGCTCCATATATGGTACGTAGATTGCAAGTGCCGTATTCCATGTGAATGTGCGGGATCGAGCCCTGACATCGGTGGGGCATTGCACAAACAAACAGGCATCAGAGCGCCTACGATGTGTGAAACAGCCAGGAGGCTGTCATGACCACGGCTGCGAGGTTTCACATCGACTATCTGCAGTATCTCGGTCCCGAGGGTGAACCCGTGCGTCCTCTTCCGGGCTTCGCAAGAGACCCAGCCGCGCTGCTGCCGCTGTATCGCGCGATGGTGGTGACGAGGGCCTTCGACAGCAAAGCGGTTGCGCTGCAGCGTACCGGGCAACTTGGCACATTTGCATCGTCGGTTGGCCAGGAGGCCGTCGGCGTCGGCGTGGCCAGTGCGATGCGCCCCGAAGACGTGCTGTTTCCTTCCTATCGCGACCACGCGGCCCAATTGCTGCGCGGGGTCACGATGACAGAAAGTCTGCTCTATTGGGGCGGCGACGAGCGTGGAAGCGATTTTAGAGTGCCCCGCTTCGATTTCCCGAACTGTGTGCCGATCGGGACGCAGATCTGCCATGCGGCGGGTGCTGCCTATGCGTTCCAGTTGCGCCAGGAGCCGCGCGTTGCAGTGGCGCTTTTCGGCGATGGCGCCACATCCAGGGGAGACTTTTATGAGGCGATGAACTTTGCCGGCGCGTGGGGCGCGCCGCTCGTGCTCGTGATCAACAACAACCAATGGGCGATTTCGGTGCCGCGCAGCCGTCAGAGCGCTGCACAAACACTCGCGCAAAAGGCGATTGCCGCGGGAATCGACGGACTGCAGGTCGATGGCAACGACGTGATTGCGGTCCACCACGTCGTTGGGGCGGCACTCGCGAAGGCTCGGGGCGGCGACGGTCCGACCTTGATCGAAGCGCTCAGTTATCGCCTCGGCGATCACACGACGGCCGACGATGCCACGCGCTATCGCGACGCCGAAATCGTCAGCAAAGCGTGGGAATCCGAGCCGCTGCGCCGTTTGCGCACGTATCTGATCCGTATGAACGTATGGGACAAGGCGCGTGACGAACAGCTTGGCAAGACGTGTCACGCACAGGTCGAGCAGGCTGTCGAGGCGTATCTTGCGATCGCCCCGCCGGACGTGTCCTCGATGTTCGACCGTCTCTATGAGGCACTACCGTTTGCCATGCGCGAGCAACTGGCGATGGCGCAGCGATTTGCGCCTGATGCGGAGAACGGCGATGTCTGACCTGAACATGGTCGAGGCGATCAATGCCGCGCTTGCCTGGGAGCTTGCGCATGACCCCGCTGTCGTGCTGCTTGGAGAAGACATCGGTGTGAACGGCGGCGTGTTTCGCGCCACCGTTGGCTTGCAGACACGCTTTGGCGAACAGCGCGTGATCGACACACCGCTTGCCGAAACGGCGATCGTCGGCACAGCGGTCGGCATGGCCGCGATGGGCCTCAAACCGGTCGCGGAGATTCAGTTCAGCGGCTTCATTTATCCGGCCATCGACCACTTGCTGAATCATGCGTCGCGTCTGCGGCACAGGACGCGCGGACGGCTCACGTGTCCTCTCGTGGTCAGGTCGCCAGTCGGTGCGGGCATCCACGCGCCGGAGCATCATTCAGAAAGCCCGGAAGCGCTGTTTGCTCACATACCAGGGTTGCGCGTCGTCACCCCGTCGTCGCCCGCGCGCGCCTATGGCCTGCTGCTGGCGGCAATTCGCGACCCCGATCCGGTCATCTTCTTCGAGCCGACGCGCCTCTACCGTCTCTTCAGGCAGCCCGCGGAGGACAACGGCGAAGCGCTGCCACTCGATTGCTGCTACGTCCTGCGGGAAGGGGTGGACGTCACGCTGGTCAGTTGGGGCGGAGCGCTGCAGGAAGTCCTCGCGGCCGCCAATCTGCTCGCTCAGGAGGGCGTGATGGCAGAGGTGATCGACGTGGCCACGCTCAAGCCGCTCGACATGGACACGATCCTTGCGTCGGTAGCGAAAACGGGCCGCTGCGTGATCGTGCATGAAGGATCGCGCACGGGCGGCGTGGGTGCGGAAATTGCCGCGGGCATTGCCGAGCACGGACTCTATTCGTTGCTTGCGCCGGTGCAGCGCGTCACAGGCTATGACGTGGTGGTCCCGCTTTACAGGCTCGAGAGTCAGTACATGCCAGGCACAGGGCGCATCATTGCCGCAGTCAGACAGGCGCTGGAGGCGCAGTGAAACCATGAAACTCTTCAAGCTGCCCGACCTGGGCGAAGGCCTCCAGGAAGCAGAAATCGTCGAATGGCACGTCAAGATCGGCGACGACATTCGCGCAGACCAGCCGCTCGTGTCGGTCGAAACGGCGAAAGCCATCGTTGAGATCCCCTCGCCGCAATCCGGATGCATCGCAAAGCTGTTCGGCAAGCCGGGCGACATCGTGCATCTGGGGGCGCCGCTTGTCGCTTTCGAAGGGGGCAGAGAGGGTGGTGAGGATGCCGATGCGGGCACTGTCGTCGGCCATATGGAAGTGGGCCGGCAACCGGTGCAGGAAGGACCCGCTGCGCCCGGCAGTGGCGCGGGAGCGAGGCCTGGCGCTATCAAGGCGATTCCCGCGGTGCGGGCGCTTGCCCGCAAACTGGACATCGATCTCGCGATGGTGACGCCTTCCGGGCCGGAAGGCGTCATCACGGCGGTCGACGTACAACGGGCGGCAAAGCTGCTTGCGGAGCTTGGTCCGCCTGAAGTGCTGCGCGGCGTGCGGCGTGCGATGGCGCAGAACATGGCGCGTGCCCAGAGCGAAGTGGCGGCCGCGACCGTGATAGACGACGCCGATATTCACGCGTGGCCTCCCCATACCGATGTAACGATCCGCCTGATCCGCGCGCTGGTGGCCGGGTGTCGCGCGCAGCCGGAACTGAACGCATGGTTCGACGCCAGGATGGCGCGGCGCCATGTGCTTGAGAAGATCGATCTCGGCATCGCCGTTGATCTGCCGGAAGGCCTGTTTGTCCCGGTGCTGCGCGATGTCGCGCATCGGGACGCGGCCGGCCTGCGCGCCGGACTCGACCGGATGCGTGCTGATATTCGCGCACGCAAGATTCCGCCGGAAGAGATGCGCAGCAACACGATCACCTTGTCGAACTTTGGCATGATCGCTGGCAAATATGCAGCTCCGGTGGTGGTGCCGCCCACTGTCGCGATTCTTGGTGCCGGGCGCATGCATGACCAGGTCGTGGCGCACGAGGGTGCGCCCGCCGTGCACAGGATTTTGCCGCTGAGCCTGACATTCGACCATCGGGTCGTCACGGGCGGAGAGGCTGCGCGCTTTCTTGCTGCAGTCATCAAGGACCTTGAGATGGCGCAATAACTGGATGCCACGGTTGGTCCGGCCAGAATCGCAATGGGCGGTGAGCCTTGCGCACCGGTACCTTGCCATTCTCCGAATTGTCGGGCCGCCGCCCCTTTTTGGAACGATCCTCGATTGATCTGGCGTAACAGAAAACGGTTTGTGTTGTCTCTGGCCTTCATGCAGCGATACAACGGCTGCGTGCCCCGATGGAATCCAAAATCTTCACAGGAACCGGTGAGCGGCGACCAGGTCAAGGCGCGTTATCAGGTAATCGTCGCGTCGCTCGGTAAGGATGAATTCAAGGCGCACATCATCACGATACCGGACGATAAAGCGGCGAAGAAGATGTTCGATGCATTGCGATTCAGCTGGAAGAGAAGCGCATAAGCATCGGGCATATAAACAAGCTGATGTCTCCACGACTTTCGCTCAGCGCCGCCCCATCGTTATGCAGAATTTGCATATATCCATGCCGACACAGCATTAGACGATCACATCAGGCCACTTCATCATCGCGTCTCCGCAGCAATTGCGGTTGCCTCTATAGCTCGGCAATACGACGGCATTACAACGAGGACATGCGTTTTCAGGGCCGGCCACCTGCGTAGGCAGGCTCGGTACGGTACAGGCATGCCGTACTCCCGGTATGGCTCGTTCGCGCTGTCCATAACGTAGGAGACAATGTGAAGCAATCGATACAACGGAACATCGGCCCGTTCGCGCTGATGTTCACCGGCCTCGGATCGATCATCGGTTCGGGCTGGCTGTTCGGCGCATGGAAGGCGGCGAAAATTGCAGGTCCGGCGGCGGTTTGCGCCTGGATCATCGGCGCCGTGGTCATTCTGGCCATCGCGCTCACCTACGCCGAACTCGGTGCGATGTTCCCGGAGTCGGGCGGTATGGTCCGCTACGCCCGCTACTCGCATGGCGCACTGGTGGGCTTCATCAGCGCGTGGGCAAACTGGATCGCCATTGTCTCGGTGATCCCGATCGAAGCCGAAGCCTCGATCCAGTACATGAGCACCTGGCCCTATGAGTGGGCGCACGCGCTCTTCGTCGACGGGTCATTGACGCATTCAGGGCTCGGGCTCTCCGCGATTCTCGTGATCATCTACTTCATGCTCAACTACTGGGGTGTGAAGCTGTTCGCGCGCGCCAACAGCGCGATCACGATCTTCAAGTTCATCATCCCGGGTCTGACGATCATTGGCCTGATGGCGGGTAGCTTCCACCAGGAAAACTTCGGCCAGACGACCTCGTTCGCCCCGTATGGCTGGTCGGCGGTGTTCACGGCGGTTGCCACGAGCGGCATCGTGTTCGCGTTCAACGGCTTCCAGAGCCCGATCAACCTCGCGGGTGAAGCGCGCAATCCGGCCAAGAGCGTGCCGTTCGCAGTGATCGGCTCGATCCTCTGCGCACTCGTGATCTACGTGCTGCTGCAGATCGCGTATATCGGTGCGGTCAATCCCGCCGACGTCGCGAAGGGCTGGAACACGTTCAACTTCAAGTCGCCGTTCGCGGAACTCGCGATCGCGCTGAACCTGAACTGGCTCGCGATCCTGCTCTACGTCGATGCATTCGTGAGCCCGAGCGGCACCGGTACGACGTACATGGCGACGACCTCGCGCATGATCTACGCGATGGAGCGCAACAACACGATGCCGAAGATGTTCGGCAACGTGCACCCGTTCTACGGCGTGCCGCGCAACGCGATGTGGTTCAACCTGCTCGTCTCGTTCATCTTCATGTTCTTCTTCCGCGGCTGGAGTTCGCTCGCGGCGGTGATCTCGGTGGCGACGGTGATTTCGTACCTCACGGGTCCGATCAGCCTGATGGCGCTCAAGCGCGCCGCCACGGACATCGAGCGCCCGCTGTCCGTGCCGTTCATGAAAGTGATCGCGCCGTTCGCATTCGTCTGCGCATCGATGATCCTGTACTGGGCGAAGTGGCCGCTGACCGGCGAAATCATTCTGCTGATGGTCGTCGCGCTGCCGGTGTACTTCTACTTCCAGAGCAAGCAGGGCTTTGACGGCTGGGGCCAGGATCTGAAGGCCGCATGGTGGCTGTGCGCATACCTGCCGATCATGGCGCTCCTCTCGCTCGTCGGCAGCAAGCAGTTCGGCGGCGCCGGTCTGCTTCCGTACGGCTGGGACATGCTGGTCGTCGCGCTGGTCTCGCTCGTGTTCTATTACTGGGGCGTGAATTCGGGCTACCGCTCGCCGTACCTCGCGGAACGCCAGGAGCACGACGAAGTCCTCGAAGGCATCGCAGTCCATTGAACGTCGATCGCCTGTTGTGCACACCGGAAAAGGGCGACCTCAGGAGGCAAATCTGGTAGTCGGTTTGGCGAGCACGCGGCGGTTGCCTTGAGCAATCACAGCGTGTCCGATCGGCCTTGGTGCATGGCCTATACCTCAAGGATCCAGTCGACGTTCAGGGAGAAATACTGGAGCAGAAAAAGGCGCGTCATGCGGGTGGGCATGACGCGCAAAGGACTTCCCTGGGAGAGGTACCAATCGCCTGGGGAATTACCGAAGTCAACCAGGCACGCCAGTCGATCTTTCAGACCTGACGTGCATTCTCGCGGCGTCGTTCGGTGAGCAAAGTCTACGCATTGACGACATGAGACGAATAGTAAGGATTCCCTGAAAATGTTGTAGGCAGACGGCTGCCGAGTCTGCTACCGGCGGCCCCGGGTCAGCATGCGTGCGTTCTGTTTCGCCTGTCCTGGACTCACGATGCGTCTCCATCACCGAAAAGCACCCGCCCTGACACCCAGCAAGGCGTCAAGGCGGCCGGAGTTGAGCAGGGGGCCGTTCCGCCACCGCTGCTGATTCCTGAAAGGGCACGCCTGTTTAGACCATCCGGACTGGTCAGGCGCACCTGCACAATGCCCTCGTCTTGGCAAAATTTGCCAAGACTGATAGACTGATCTACATGGGCACCATGAACATTTCCCTCCCCGATTCGCTGAAGGAATACGTCGATGAGCAGGTCGGTCAGGGCGGCTATGGCACGAGCAGTGAATACGTCCGCGAACTGATCCGTAAGGATCAGGATCGCAAGCGCCTGCGCGGAATTATCCTGCAGGGGGCCGCATCGGGCCTGACGGATCCCGTCGATTCCGACTACTTCGAATCGCTGCGCGCCCGCGTGCGCACGTCGCGCAAATGACGGCGAAGCCCGTCAAACCGACGAGGCTGGCCACGCGGGACGTCGAAGACGAGCTGACCCACTACCTCGTAGAGGAAGGCTCGGAAAAGGCCGCGCTCGGATTCATTGCGGAGATCGAGCAGGCGTACGCTCATCTCGCTAAACATCCGCACATTGGATCTCCCCGGTACGCGTACGAGCTGGACATACCAGGCCTGCGATCGTGGCAACATGATCGCTACCCGCATGTGATCTTCTACGTTGAGCACGTGGATCACGTCGAAGTCTGGCGTGTGCTTAACGGCAAGCGCGATATCGCGTCGTGGCTGTTGAACGATGACAGCGAGATTCACTGACGTTTTCCGGACGGTCATGCTGTGCAAGCACGTTTTTACTGTCGTATCCACCTGCACCTGAAGCGGATCGTTTCTTCGTCGTGCGCGTCAGACTCCCGAATCTCACTGCGCAGCTGGATTGGATCTGACTGGCAGTCGGAAAATCGAACTAGGGAATGCGATTCACCTTGCCTTCCATGCCTTCCCATGGCGACGATTTCCGACGAGTCAAAGCAATTGATCTCGTCGATCATGTCGTTCTTGATAAGTTCATTCTGCGGCACTGTCTCCTTTGTGAGACCAGGCGTTCCTGCATGATTTCCAGACTTAGTCAACGTATCGTCCGCTAAAGGCCCAGGCCAGCATCACGGCCAGCGCACCGAAACAGCACGTCCATTGCGTTACAGCGGATCCAGTCCCGAACTCGGGGTTCGAAATCAGCGTGGGCTGGATCGCGAGGCCGAGAAGCGCACCTGGTTCCAGATGGTGCGTCCGCTCGATTCGCAGCCAGTACATCGAGAGCAGACTGGCCGACCAGCCGGAACCGACCAGGAGCCAGTCGATCACCTTGAAATCAAACGACCTGGCGGGATTCCTCGCGACATTCATGGCGATGTGCGAGATCGAAACCGTCACAACAAGAACGGACAGGGCAACAAACCACGTCGGGTAGCGAAGCAGAACGGCAAAGAGGTAGCCGAACAGCGTGACGAGTTGAGGCCATGCCAGCCGCACGAGTGCGAGGCTCGCGCGCAATTCGTCGAAATCGTCATCATGCATTGACCGCGTCCCGGTGCGTGGAGGCATGGCACTGCGCGTACCTGCCTGGATGCCGATCTTCCCTGAAATACGCTAACGTGCCCGACACGCCGCCAGAATACCCCGCAGCAAATCGATGGGCGGCGGAGGACAACCAGGGATCGCCACATCAACCGGCAGGACCGACGAAACTGGGCCGCATACGGCATAGCTGCCGGCAAATATGCCACCCGTGCACGCACATTCTCCCGCCGCCACGACGAGCTTCGGGGCTGGCGTTGCTTCATATGCCGCAAGCACGGCCGCCTTCATGTTCAGCGTCACGGGCCCGGTTACGAGCAGCAGGTCCGCGTGGCGGGGGCTCGCAACGAACCTGATCCCCAGACCTTCGATGTTGTAGTAAGGATTGCTGAGCGCGTGGATCTCCAGCTCGCAGCCGTTACAGGAGCCCGCATCGATCTGCCGGATGCATAGCGCGCGCCCGAGGAGATCGAGTACTTCGCGACGAATCTCTCGCTCCTCGTGTCGCCATGCATTTTCCACTGTCGGCGCTGGTTCGTCCGGAAAGCCGGAGCGCGCGAATTGCCGGATAAGCTGCCACATCAGAGATCGTGCCCCGCGTAGTTCAGGTTGAACGACTTGTTGATCAGGGGAAAATCAGCAACGATGTTGCCAATGATCGCGTGCTCGAGTGCTGGCCAGGCCTGCCACGATGGATCGTGGCAATGGCAGCGCGTAATCACATCGTCCGCGTCCAGTTCGAGCGCGACGAATACGTCGCCGCGCCACCCTTCCACCCAGCCCGTCCCGCGCGACGGTTCGGAGACCGGCTTCACGTGGACGGCAACGGATCCGGCAGGAAGGCTGGTGAGCAGTACACGTATCAGACGCAGGGACTCGTCGATTTCGGCAAATCGCACGGCAACGCGCGCCGCGACGTCGCCCCGTGTGTCGCTTGCAGCCTTGACGGACACATCGTCGTACGGAGCGGGTTGCAAGGCCGCGCGCAAATCGAATGTATGACCGCTGGCGCGAGCGGCCATGCCGCGCACGCCGAAATGCGCGGCGACATCGGGACTCATCCGGCCGGCACCGGCAAACCGGTCCTGCAATCCCGACTGGTCCTCGTAGATCTTGCGCATAATGCGGGCTTCACGCTCGATAGCATCGCACTGCTTCACCAGGGCCGTCGCGGTCTCCGGACGAATGTCGACTGACACGCCACCCGGTACGATCCGGTCCATCAGATAGCGATGCCCAAAGGCGTGCGCGTTCATCCGTATCCAGTCCTCCTTGAGCCGTGAGAACTGTGCGAGTCCGAAGGCGAACCCGGCATCGTTGCCGAGCGCGCCAAGGTCGCCCAGATGATTGGCAACCCGCTCCCGTTCCAGCAGGAGGGCGCGCACATACAGCGCGCGGTTCGACACCGTGACACCGCACGCCTGCTCAAGCGCCATGCAGTATGCCCATGTAAACGCAACTGTCGAGTCGCCTGCAATCCGTGCCGCGACCCGATAGCCACCTGAGGCCGGCGTTCGTTCGAAGAGGCGCTCGACTCCGCGGTGCACATAACCCAGGCGCTCTTCAAGGCGCAGCACCTTTTCCCCAACGACCGAAAAGCGGAAGTGCCCCGGCTCGATGGTGCCGGCGTGGATCGGCCCGACCGCGATTTCGTGTACGCCGTCTCCCGCGACCTGCACGAAGGGGTAATCCGCCTCGCTGGACTCGAACGTCTCGACGCCTGATGCCTGTCTTTGCAACGGGAAATAGTCACCGGGCCAGTTGCCGTGATTGAGCCACGGGCGGGTGTCCTGCGCATCACGCGCCCGCAGGCCGCTGAGATCGAAGATTGCGCGCTGCATGCGCGCCGCGTACGGAAAAATGGCGGCAAGATCAGGGAAGCTCCCACCGGCCTGAGGGCTGCACCCCGTCGCAAGACGCACCCACATGATCCCGTCTTCGCACTCGTACGCCGCGTTTGCCGAAAAACCCCCGTCGGGTGCTTCGCAGCCCCACATCGTGATGAGCCGGCTCTGCTGCGAGTGTGCCATGTGCGCGACTTCGAGCCACCGCGCTTCGTTCACCTCCACGATGGCTGCCGGAATCTGTCCCGTTGCGGGTGACAGCCGGATCGCGCCTTCGATCTGTACCGTGTCAAGTCGCATGCTTCAGCCCCCCAGCATCGTTGCGGCCTGGCGATACCACGTTGCCAGGTAAGGCGGCACATAGAGGCCGAGCATCAGCCCGAGGCCCAGATGCACGAAGACCGGCAGCAGGGCAGGGCGATGCTCGAGCGGTTTTGCCGTGGTCGTTCCACCAAACACCATCCGCTGCACACGCGCGAAGATTGCCGCAAAAGCGACGGCGAGTCCGAGCAGGAGCAGGGGTGCCGTCCACGGTATCGTATTCATGGCGGTCGTCAGGATCAGGAACTCGCTCGCAAACACGCCGAACGGCGGCAGGCCGAGGATCGCGAGCGAGCCGAGCATCATTGCCCAGCTGACCGTCGGGCTGACCTGCAGCAGCCCGCGAATCCCGTCGATCGCCTGCGTGCCTGCCTTCTGCGCCGCGTGACCCACGGTGAAGAAGATGGCCGACTTGACGAGCGAATGGACGGTCATATGAAGCAGCCCGGCAAACGTCGCGATCGGGCCGCCAAGTCCGAACGCGAAGGTCATCAGCCCCATGTGCTCGATCGAGGACCAGGAGAACAGCCGTTTGACGTCCTTCTGGCGAAACAGCGAGAACGACGCAACCAGCACCGAAACGAGCCCGAATCCGACCAGCAACTGCCCCGGCAGGCCATTGCCCAGGGCACCGTCGGCAAGTACCTTGCAGCGCAGCACCACGTACAGCGCGACGTTCAGCAGAAGACCAGAAAGCACGGCCGAAATCGGTGTCGGGCCTTCGGCGTGGGCGTCCGGTAACCAGCTATGCATTGGTACCAGTCCGACCTTGGTGCCGTAGCCTACGAGCAGGAAGACGAAGGCGATCGATACGATGTTGGGGTCAAGGTGGATCCTGGCCGCTGCCAGGCTTGTCCAGAGCAGCGCATCATCGCCGCTCAACTGCCGGCTCGCCGCGAGGTAAAGCAGGATTGTGCCGAACAAGGCCTGCGCGATGCCGACTCCACACAGGATGAAGTACTTCCATGCGGCCTCGAGGCTCGCAGCTGTGCGGTAGACGCTGACCAGCAGCACGGTCGCGAGTGTGGCGGCTTCCATCGCGACCCAGAGTACCCCGAGATTGTTGGTCAGCAGCGCAAGCAGCATGGCGAAGATGAATAGCTGGTACATGCTGTGATACAGCCGCATGCGCCTGGCCGTCATCCGGCCACGGTCCTCTTCGACCTGCATGTACGGCCGCGAGAACAGTGACGTCGTCCAGCCGACGAATGCGGTCAGCGCGACGAGGTACACGTTGAGCGGATCGACATAAAATGCCCGACCGAACGCAAACGACGGGCCGTGTTCGACGGTACGCGCCGCGAGTACGAGCGTGGCAGCAAACGTCGCGACGCTGAATGCGACGTTCAGGTGCCGTGCGACACGGCTCGTTCGAGTGAGCGCCAGGCATGCGGCGGCCAGGAGCGGAATGCCGAGTACGGCGAGCACGACGTGGGCGTCACTCATCCCTGAGTTTCTCGATGTGATGGATGTCCAGGCTGTCGAACTGCTCCCGGATCTGGAACATGAACACGCCCAGAATCAGGATGCCGACCAGCACGTCCAGCCCGATGCCGAGCTCCACGATCATCGGCATGCCGTTGGTCGCGGCCGTTGCCGCGAAGAACAGGCCGTTCTCCATCGACAGGAAGCCGATCACCTGGGGAATCGCCTTCGCGCGCGTGATCATCGCCATGAACGACAGCAGCACGCACGCGAGTGCGATCCCGAGTGTGCCGTGCGCGACCGAGGTCGCGAGCTGGCTGATTGGCGAGGCGACGGTGAACGCGATGATGACGAGCACGATACCAATGAGCATCGTCGTCGGAATGTTGATGAGCGGCTCGACGTCGGCCCGCACGTCGAGCCTTCGCACAAGCCGGTACAGGATCCACGGAATCACACCGACCTTCAGCACGAGCGTGAGGCCCGCGGACACGTACAGGTTTGCATCGCCCGTCACGAATCCGAGGATCAGGTTTGCCAGCACGAGTACGACGCCCTGCAGCGTATAGAGGTGAATCAGCGAGAGGATCCGGCGCTGGCTCAGCATCGCGAACGACAGTGCGAGCAGCACTGCCGCGAGGAAGTTGATGAGTTGCGTCGCGTAACCGTGCATTCACGCCCCCAGCAGGATATGCACGAGCATGCCGATGACCGCGAGCAGGAAAGCGGTGGCGAGAAACTCGGGAACGCGGAAAATGCGCATTTTCGCGTTTGCGGTTTCGACCGCGGCAAGTGCAGCACCGCCCGCCATGAGCTTGATGAAAAGCACCGGCAGCGCGAGCAGCAGCGCAAACGGGCTGCCTGCCCCGGCGATGCCCCAAGGTACGAACAGCGCCAGTCCAATGCATGAGTACGCGAACAGCTTCAGGCTCGCCGCCCATTCCATCAGCGCGAGGTGTCGTCCTGAATATTCGAGGATCAGCGCCTCGTGGATCATCGTCAGCTCGAGGTGAGTGGTGGGATTGTCGACCGGCAGGCGCGCGTTCTCGGCGAGCGACACCAGCGTGAACGCAATACCCGCGAAGGCCAGGCTCGGATAGATCGTGAGTTCACTCCGGCCCAGCGTTGCGACGATGTTCGTGAGCAGTGTCGACTGCGTGATCAGCGAGGCAGAGAACAGCACCATCAGCAGCGCCGGCTCTGCGAGGAAGCCGATCAGCATCTCGCGGCGGGCGCCGAGCGTGCCGAACGCGGTGCCGATGTCCATCGCAGCGAGCGACAACGCGACTCGCGCGAGCGCAAACAGGCCGACGAGCGCGATCGCGTCCGCAGCAGGTGACAGCGGCAGTTCAGTCGACAGCGTGGGCACGATCGCACACGCGAGCGTCATCGCGGCCCAGACGACGTAGGGGGCCCCACGGAACACCGGACTTGCACTGTGCGCGACGACCGATTCCTTGTTGAAGAGCTTGTGGAGCGTCCGGTACGGCTGCCAGATGGATGGCGCGCGCCGGTTTTGCAGCCATGCGCGGCACTGGTTGATCCAGCCCGTGAGCAGCGGGGCGCCGGCAAGCGCCACGAGAATCTCGAGGGCCTGCGAGATCACGCCGGACAGGCTCACCATTGCCTCACCAGCATCAGCAGCAGGATCAGGACGGCGAAGCTGTAGGTCAGGTACACGGCAATCCTGCCGGTCTGCAGCCGGCCAGCCCATTGTGCCGTGCGCTGCGTGAGTGCCGCGATTCGATCATAGAGCAGGGACCATGTGCGGTCGGTGACTGACACGCGGTAGACCGGTTGCGTATCGTATGGCGATGGCAATTGCCGCTCGACGCGTAGCAGCGGCGCGAAGATCTCCCGGATCGGTTGCCCGAAGCCTTCGGCGGTGTCCTGCATCCGTGCTGTCGTGAACGGAAAGCCGCAGCTCCAGGGCGCCGCGCGACGCAGCCGGCCGTGGTAGAAGCGCCGCACCAGGATCCAGGCAAGCGCGCAGCAGGCAATGAAGAAAAGCACGAACACGCCGGGCATGTAACTCGCCCGTGCAGTGGACACCGGCGCGAACAGCAGCCAGCCCTGGTTGTTCGCAGCGACGCCCCTCCCAACCAGCGCACGCGTGACCGGGTCCAGCACCTTGACGAACTGAACGGGCATCAGCCCGAGCAGCACGCCGGCCGCGGCGAACCAGCAGAACGCGAGCCGCTCCCATACATTCGCGTCGCGTGCACGGGCCAGTTTCGCTTCCCTCGGCTGCCCGAGGAACACGATGCCGAAAAACTTGACCATGGTGTAGCCGGCGAGCGCCGCCGACATCGCGACCAGCGCGGCCACGATCGGCACGGTCATGGCAAGCACGGAATTGGGCAAGCCCGGCGCGAACAGGAAACTCTGCAGCAGGAGCCACTCCGCGACGAAGCCACTCAGCGGCGGCAGGCCTGCACTGGCCGCGACGCCGGCGAGCACGGCCCACGCGGTCCACGGCATGAACCGGATCAGGCCGCCCAGCCTGCCAAGGTTACGCTCCCCGGTGGCGTGCAGCACAGCGCCCGTACCCAGGAACAGAAGGCTCTTGAAACACGCGTGTGCGGCGATCTGGTAGAGCATCGCGGTCAGCGCCAGGGCTGACAGAAGCGGCATGCCGCACGCGCGAAACAGCACCGCGAGTCCGAGTGCGGCGATCATCAGGCCAACGTTGTCGATCGACGAATACGCGAGCAGGCGCTTCATGTCGACCTGGATCGTGCTGAACACCACGCCAAGCAGCGTGGTGCCAACGCCGAGCACGAGCAGCAGCACACCCCACCACGCGATCTGCACGTGCAGCAGGTCGAACACGGTACGCAGCATGCCGTAGAGGCCGACTTTCAGCACGAATCCGCTCAGAAGTGCCGATACGGGCGACGGCGCCGCCGGATGCGCCTCCGGTAGCCAGACATGCAGCGGAAACACGCCGGCCTTCGCGCCGAATCCGGTCAGGGCGAACAGGAACGCGAGCGACGCCCAGAATGTATCGGGCGACTGAGCCCGCATGTTGGCGAAGGTGTAGTCGCCGGTGCGCGCCTGGAGAATGCCGAAGCACAGGAGCAGCGCGAGCGCGCCGACGTGTGAAATCAGGAAGTACAGGTAGGCGGCGCGACGGATCTCGCCGATCCGGTGGTTGGTCATGACGAGGAACGTGGCGGACAGCGTCAGCGTTTCCCAGGCAACCATGAACGCGTAGGCGTCGTCTGCGACGAGCACGAACGCGATGCTCGCGATACACACGTGGTATTCGAAACAGATGAGCCCAGGCGCGGTCCCTTCGCCCTTGCGGAAGTAGCCAGCGGAAAAGGCGCCGATCCCCACGCTGACGACGCCGAGCACGAACAGGAAATAGCCCGACAGCCGGTCGAGGCGCAGATGGAACGGAAGGCCGGGCAGACCGACCGGCAGTACCAGGGTGGAAGGTTCGGCGAAGACACCCACAACACCTGCCGCGCCCAGCAGCACGCCAGCCAGCGCTCCGAGCGGAAACAGTCCGTGCGCGACCAGCCGTGTGCGATGCAACACCCCAAGGCCCAGCGCGCCGACTGCGAGCCAGGCAGCGACGACCAGCAGGACGAAATGGACGCCAGACACGCTTGCCATCCGGATTGTCTCCAGTGCGCTCGGATTGGACGAGGGGCATGGACCGAGCCCGGCACACCGGATCAGTCCTGCGCATAATATTACATCGAAAGATGCATGTGGCTAGCAGGGTATGCTAATGACGTTATCATGTGAGCTACATGGGGAAAAAAGAGCCGGCGCAGCGGGTGTGCCGGCGCGTCACACGTAGCGTTCAACGGGCTCGCGGAAAGTGGGCGCAATACAAGCGCAAACCGTCAGCATGGGTTGTCGCTCGCCTTTATCGCCGACGACGTGTTCGCGTAGTTCCGCAGGCAGCAACCGGGCACGGGGAGATCCCGATGCCGTGCCGGGCACGAT
Source organism: Paraburkholderia sp. EG287B (assembly GCF_040965595.1). Classification (NCBI taxonomy): domain Bacteria; kingdom Pseudomonadati; phylum Pseudomonadota; class Betaproteobacteria; order Burkholderiales; family Burkholderiaceae; genus Paraburkholderia; species Paraburkholderia sp. EG287B. The sequence continues at coordinate 82,366 of NZ_JBFRCG010000025.1, read as the reverse complement.
GGTCTGCGTGAGGAGCGTGAAGCGGGGGAGTGGCCGTAGCGCGCAGTCCCGGCAGTGTTACCGGAACGTCGCTGTGCAGGGTATCGATGCCCAGGGCGTCGTGACTATCGGGACGGCCTCGCGCGCTTGCGCGGGCATTGGCATTGAACGCGAGTGTATTATAATTCGATTATCATACTTGCCTTTCCTGCCTCTCCCAATGGAAACGAAAACCGCGCGTCTGACCATCCTGATCGATCCCGCCAAGAAGGAGGCATTCGAGAAGCTCTGTGCCGCGCAGGATCTGACGTCTTCGCAGGTTGTCCGGCAGTTGATCCGCGAATATCTCGAACGTCACGGCGTGACCTACAAGACGAAGAGTACGCTGGGAAAGCGGGTCGGGCGCAGCGCCGACTGAGCCTCACTGAGCCAGCACGTTCAGGCACCATGCTCCCAGTGCGCGTGGCCGTTCTCGCGCCAGATCAACCGCTTGGGGTCGAGGCTTACACCGCCCTTCAGTCGTCTGGCGGTAACCGGTAGCCGCAGGTCATCCGCCCACGCATACGAGAAGGCGCGATCCAGCAGGACGCGCGAAGACGGCAGACGGCTTCTGCCTTTCCAGGCGAAAGCGACGAAATTGCTGTCGTCTCCGCATCGGACCAATGCGTATGAGGTGCCGAACACGGATTTCAGCCGTTCAAGGTAGAGGTCCAGCGCGGGTTCGTCATCGGTGAAATTCATCGCAAGTACGCCCGTCTCCGTCAACCGTTCGCGACATGCAGAGAAGAACGCGATATCCGTGCACTGGCTCGCGACCCCGCCCGACACGTAGGCATCAACCAGGATGACATCGGCTGCGGCGCCCTCATTCCGGATGTGGTCTGCGCCATCGGCGCACACCACCCTGAAGCGCGCGTCGTCTGCCGGAATCCTGAACACGTCGCGCAGCGCAATCACCTCAGGGTCGATCTCGACCGCAGTGATCTCCACTTCAGGCAGATGCAGATAGCAGTACTTCGCCAGTGAGCCCCCGCCCAGCCCGATCATGCAGATGTGCCTGGGAGCGGGCTGCAGCAGCAGGAACCCCATCATCGTGCGCGTATAGCCGAGCGTGAGCCTGTCCGGCGCACGAAGCGACATGCAGCTCTGGGTGGCAAAGTGATCGAAGTGCAGGGACACGGCGTGCTGCGTTTCCAGCACGAAGGGTCGCCTGTCATTCAGTGGCGTCGAGAGGAACTCGACGAATGCGTCACAGGATGTCTGGTCGCCGTCCATTCTCGATATAACCTGTAGTCGGGCAAGTGCGTAAAAAACCGCGGCGCTTCGCGAGCGGGTGCAGGCCGCCCGGTCAGGCCTTCTTCAGGAAGCAGGCCTTGAGCATGAAGCTGCCGGTATCGGTCCTGCAGTCGATCTCGTGATCGCCGCCGACGATCCGGATATTTTTCACCCTGGTGCCCATCTTCAGCATGATCGAGGAGCCCTTGACGCGCAGGTCCTTGATCAGCACGACCGAGTCACCGTCTGAGAGCACGGCTCCGTTTGCGTCCCGGACCACACTCCTTTCCGGTTCGCCCACGGTTTCCACACCCCCGTTCTCTGACCATTCATGGCCACAGTCCGCGCACACATACAGCGCTGCGTCCGGGTACGTGTTCTCCATTGAGCATTGCGGGCATGCGGGGGCGGCGTTCATTGCGGATTTCATTAAAAACAGTTTCGGGTCAGTCAGGAAGAAGACGGGTGTTCGCCGGAGGCGATCATCTGCTCGCACACAGTGCATTATAATGTAAGGCACATGAAATTGTTGCTGTATTATAATGATGATCGCCGCCCTTCCGCGAACTTGCGGGCGGATTCGCTGAGGATGTCGTCATGTTGGATCTGGATGGAGCGCTGCTGCTGCCTGACCGGCGCATGGTTCGCGTGCAGGAAATCGCGGGAAGCCGGGGTCTGATCCTGGTGGGGGTCGGGCGCGGTGGCGAACGCGGGTTCCAGATGATCCACCGCTTCCATGACGTAGGCGAGCAGCTCGCGGCGGTCGGTATTCACCTGGCCTTCGTCTATCCGCGGGAATCGGCCCGGCACGTGCTGGACGCGATCTCAGTCGCCAGTGCGAGGTTCCGGCACCATCCGCGGCTCCTTCTGGACGTGGACCGCCGGTGTTTTGCGCAGGCCGTGTGGCCCCGATCGCTTGAAGCGGTTCACCTGAACCTCGAAATGACACGCCTTGCCGGCGTCAGCATCGACCTGCAGGACACAACGTGGGAAGGCGAACTCAGGGCGTTTCTCGCGGACTGTCAGGTCGATAATTCGCACTGAATCCAGGGACCTGTCCCGAGATTTTGGAAAAGAACATGGCAACCGTTGTGGATGTTGAAGCCGGTTCCGGGTGGAACCGGAATGGGGCGCACGCTGCCCGGGATGTATTCGTCAATGTGGCGCGCCGTTTCGAAAGCGACATCCTGCTGGTCGCGAATGGACGCCGCGGTAACGCGAAGGATGGCATGGCAATCGACGCACTACGGGTGCGCGGCGGGACCGCTGCCCAGGTGCTGGTCGCGGGCCCGGACGAAGAGGCGGCACTTCACGCGCTTTTACCGCTGCTACAGCAGGGGTGAACCGCATGCCCCGGTTCAACTGGCCACTCCCGAATTTCCGTGCCCGTGGCCCAGGCGCTGCTCCGGATATCCCGGTTGTTGTGCAATCCGAACATCTCATCTCGCTGTACTTTGACGGCCGTGGCATGCAAAGCACCATGCTGCGCGCGGCGCCGGATGCGCTTGTATTGGGATATTCGCGCACGATGATGGGATTCCTGTTGCTGCAGCCCGCTCCCAGACACATCTGCATGATCGGGCTGGGTGGAGGATCACTGACCAAGTACTGCTATCGGCATCTGCCGGATGCACGCATCACGGTAGTCGAGATCAATCCGGAGGTGATTGCGCTGCGCGAGCGCTTCTGCATCCCACCCGACGACGAGCGGCTGTCGGTCGTTTGTGCGGACGCCGCGCAGTATCTGTCGACAACCACGCACACCTTCGATGCGCTGCTGCTCGACGGTTTCAATGCGCACGGCGTGCCCCCCGAGCTATCTGACGGAGCCTTCTACGAAGCCTGCCATTCGCGGTTGAACGACGACGGCGTGCTGGCCGCCAACCTGCAGGCAGAGGATCCACGGCTTGGGGACAATCTCACCCGGATTCGCGAGACGTTCGGTTCATCGGTCGCGCTCGCCCCGGCCAAAGACAGCGCCGGAAACATCATTGCCTTCGCGTGGAAGAACGGTGTCCCGTTACCTTCACTCGAGGCGCTGATGAAGGAGGCGGATCAACACGCCGGGCAACATGGCGCTGACCTCGTTGAAACAGCCGTACGCATCGAGATGGGTGCGCGCTACGACTGGACGCGACAGGAGGCGTCGATTTTCCTCTGATGGCGTAGCGCCTCGCAATCCGCAACGACTAGCCGTTAATTCCTTGGAGAAGCAATGATCGACAACGACTCACCAAATGAGCAAACCCTATCCGCGTCCTCAATCTGGGCGCTGGAGCGCCTCGCTGAAGTTCGCTATGGGAGAGACGCCCCGGCGCTCGGTTGGTCGGTCACCCGGGAGTTGATCAGCGCGGGCTTCGTTAGCTACCCATCTGGTGCGCGCTCCAGTATTGCGATTACGGCTGCCGGACGGGCGTTCCTGAAAAGCCGGAAGTAGGTCATCCACTCTGATTTCTCGGAGGCCACTGTTCGGCCTGAGCGGACGTTGAACGAACGACGCTCAGTGGTCGCTCAACGTTCCAGACCAGCCATTGGTCACACAGCCTGATCGAACGGCAACTGCCCTCCTGGTCAGTGGGTGAAACCGACCCACGCCGGACCTTTCATTCGCCCGGTAGCAGTCATTGGATTGGCACGTTGCTGACGAGCGATAATGAGCATGAGCCGCAGTGACCGGGGGGTGTCATGCAATTCGAGACTGCTGAGAGGACGATGTGGGGTCTCGTGGAAACATATACAGGCCGAGTTGGCTACCAGCGCGGCATGAAGTCCGAAGGGCTCTCGGCTGAGCCGCCGGTCATCGACTGCTCGGGGTGGACAAGGTTGCTCCTCACTAAGGCGATGCAAGCAGAGAACGAGGCCGCGGGTCGCGAGGTGTTTGGTTCTGGCGACGTGAAAGCCCTTCAAGCGTGGTCGGATCGAATCATTCAGGAGATCGAGACTCGAACGGGATTTGTCCTCGGAGGGGACAATATTACGGCAAAAAGTCTTCCGCGCTGCGCCACCATTGGGCTGAAAATGGGAGAGCCTTCGTGGGCGAACAACCATCCTCGTCCTCGCGGAATCACCCACATTGTTCAGATTGTGCGCCGCCCTGAGGATAGCGTGCCGTTTGTTTCGGAGTCGTTCTGCGGTGCAGTTTCACCGGGCATCAGTCTGACGTCGCTCGAAGAGTGGCTCGCTCGGTCACAGCCGCATATTCGCGCGGGCGAAATGTGGGCCGTTGATCCGTTCCGGCTGGCCTCAAACAACTGAATGCCTTCTTGAACGTTCCTCCATGGCCGCCCTGTGCCCAACGAGCGGGCATGCTGTTCGTCACCGGGCCGCCTCATACACCAGGCATGACCCGACCCGTTGCTGACATCCACCGTCAGCAAGGTTGTGTCCGCTCTTGCTGAGGACGTTGCCAGACCTTCGATACGGGGCAGTCGTGTTGACTACGACACGGTTGCGCTTTCCCGTCTCCGGTCGGTGTGTCATTCGCAACGGGAAGCGCCTCAGCCTCCGAACTGATTCGATCTATCGCGTGAAGCAGCTTCTTGAACACGAGTGGCTTGGCGATTACGTCATCAACCTTGCCTTTGAAGCTCGGTGCGTCCTGCGGCCACACGAGCGCGATGATGTGCGGTCTTTCGGTTGCCACATCGAAACTCTCCACGAACCACGCAGAGGGACCCCGAGAAAATTCTGCAACGTCGAGTACGATCAACTGTTGCGACGGTTCAAGGCAGAATTTCTGCCAACTGTCGAAACCACATGCCTTCGACCGCCCATACCCATTCACATTGAGCAGAACGGCTAGAGACTCCCGTATCACCTCGTCGCGGCCCACTATCATTATGGGTCCGACCGCTGGTGGCGGCGTCGGTAGCGCATGGGCACCCGACGCGCGCAGCTGCCACTCGCAGCGCAGCCACTCCAGCCGCGACAGCTCGTAACGGTGCTCCGCCCTCGCAAGCGCAGCGAGGGAGGTCGCTGGATCGCGCTCCAGGCGTTGCAGATCTTGCGTCGCTTTGCTCAGTTCAGCGAGCGCAGCGCCGAATGCAACCTTGTCTTCTGGCTTCACAATGGGGTTCGCGGAGCAGAGGTTGAACAATTCTCAACTGCGGCAGCATGAATCTTGCTGGCAGATCCATATCCGTGGAGCATAGATCCCGGTGCTTGAAAATGCCATGAAGATTCATCTGTTGCCTCAGCGGCGCAGCGGGCAAAAAGCCTGAAGGTACCGGGTTGCGGAAATTCGAAATGCGTTTCGGGCTGCCGCCCGACAGAACACGGAGCCCGCTACGTGGCCCGATTGCGGCGATCATCCGGTGGCTCGATTACGCCGATCCCGGAATGGCTCGAATATGCCGGTCAGTGACAGGAGGCGACTGATGCAAGATCTGACTTCGGAATTGCAAGAACTGCACGAAGCGAGTGACCATATCAGCGCGGCAACTTGGCGTCTGGTTGATCAGGCTTGCCGGGTGGAATTCCTGCAAGGTGCTGGCCTTGACGCCGTGGAAGCTCGCCGACTTCTGGAAAACATGTGGGACGCGCTGATTGCAATGTATCTTCACCGGTGTGCGATCAAGCAACGGCTTCGGCCGGAAGGCACCAGGAATCCTGCCGCCTTCGACACCTACGTGGTCACACGACAACTACCGATGGAGCGACTCGCCCTGCGAGTGCTTAAGCGTGCGTTGCGGGTCGCCGGTCAGCGTTCGCCGAGCGTCCGCACGTTAGCTAATCAATGAAATGCTGTCGCAATATGCGTCGCGATCTTGGGGACGCGAGCTTGCCTTCAAACGGACGAACGGTCGCTGGAATCAACAATCTGCCTTGATTTCGAAGAGATCGAAAAAAATGACCACCGACGCGCCTTTCGTAGATTCCGCCGAATTCACCGTGCAACAGCAACTCCACTCCTACAACGCACGCGATATCGACTCGCTCATGCAATGGTGGGCCGATGACTGCGAGTATTACGAGTTCCCCTCTCGGCTGCTCGAGCGTGGCGCTTTAGAGATTCGAGAGCGCCAAGTTGCCCGTTTCACTGAACCCAACTTGCTCGGTCGACTTATCCATCGCGCCGTACTTGGGAATGTGGTTTTCGATCACGAGCGCGTGACCCGGACATTCCCGGAAGGTACTGGCGAAATCGATGTGCTTGCGATTTACGAGGTCACCAACGGGAAAATTACGAAAGCTTGGTTTAGGATGGGAACACCGCAACTGCTCACGCAGATTCTAGGTGTTGCATCGACCGGTTGAATCCGCCGCCGGACCCCGTCCGACCCTCGAAGACGGCGCCATGGTCCGCCGTTGAATCGACACGCATCGGGCAGCAGTCGACCCACTCCCGCCATTCGACCCGGCGCCGCCTCGACGGCGGGTTTTAAACGTCAACGGACATTCGCGCGATCACGTCGGCCGGCGGTGGCTCTTGAGGTTTGTTCGGCGCCTGCCCCTGGCCCAGAAGCGTTCGGTTGATAGAAATGGATTGGGCGTTAAGCGCCTGCCCCGACATCACATCAGGCTCTGTCGGATCGCCGCCAAGCCCAGTTACTGGCCGCCAAACGGCTTTTTGACCGTCAACTTGTTGGTAACGGATGTGACGCCCGGAACGCCTTTCGCGATCTCGCTCACTTTGTCGATCTGCGATGCATCGACCACGGTGCCGTCGAGCGTCACTGCGCCGCCCTTCGCGATGACGCTGATGTTGCCAGCGTTGATCTCCTTGTTGTGCGTGACGATCGCGGAGTAGACCTTGCGGCGCAGCGCATGATCGGCTTTCCGGATGTCTTTCGCCGTCATGCTGCCCGAGGCCGCAACCGCGGTTCCGCTCGAAGCGGCGCTCGTTTCGCTTGCACCCGCCTGCGCCCAGGCATGAACCGATGCCAATACGATCAATACGCCGCCCGCAATCCCGAGCGCCCAGTTTGTTTTCATTGAATGCTCCACTTGTTATCTGTGTGGGGGAGTTCAGAAGCTATGGCGAATACCGACCATCGCCGCCGTGGTTGACCTGCCTTCCGGAACAGGCGCACCGTAGGTGATTGTCTGGCTCATGTTGCCGCGGTTGTTGACATAGCCGACCTGCGCGTAGCCGAGGGTGGTTTTGGACAGGTTGTATTCGGCTCCCAGCGCAAACTCGTTCGATTGACTGGATGAGTGGTTACGATCCTTCAGGTAATAAAAGCCCGAGGTGACCTTGAAAGTCGGGCTGAACTTGTAGCCGAGCCCCCCGGAAATCATCTCGAAGTTGGCGTGGCCACTGTTCGCGGGGTTCTTGCCGATGCTGTATGACGTTGACACGGAAAAATCGTGGAAGGTGTACTGCGCGCCCAGATACCAGAAGCGGTTGTTGGCCAGGCCGGTCGACGGCGCCGTGACGATTGTCGTGGGGCCCGTCTGCGTGAATGGATTCGTGTCGTGACCGTTGTAGTAGACAGCTGCCAGGTTCAGGCCATAGTTCGAATACTGCAGCACGGCGGACTCGCGCGTGCCGCCCTGGAACTGACCCGGAACGCCGCCGGGAGCATACTCGAGCGCAAGCGACGCGCCGTAGAACTTCGGCGACCGGTAGACGATCGCGTTGTCGTCGTACAGCGCGCCGATCGGGCCGTTCGTGCTGAGGCCCTGCCAGCCCGCGGCCTGGTTCATGCCTAGCCATGCGGTCAGGATACTGCCGAAGTACTGGGCGTTCCGTACGTCTGTATCTGCCATCGCATAGATCATCGGCACGATCTGCCGCCCCATGTCGATCGTACCGAACGGGCTCGATACACCCACCGTCGTCTGCTGGTTGAACAGCGCTGTGGCGCCCGGCGTGTCGGCCAGCCCGGGCTTGCCGTTCGAACTGTTGAATGCCCCCTGCAACCTGAAATTGACCTTGTAGCCACCCCCGATGTCTTCGCTGCCCTTGAGACCCCAGATGCTCGAATAGATTCCGCCATCCTTGAGCTCGTAGACATGGCCGAGGTTCACTTTCGACTGAAAGTTCGCTGCATTCGCACTCTGATACAACACCCCCGAATCGATGACGCCATACAGCGTCACCGATGACTGCGCGTACGTGGTGCCTCCCATTGCAGCCAGCACAGCCGCCACCAACCACTTCAGTTTCATTTTGTCTCCTGTTTGGTATATCCAAGCAACCCGTAACGACGTCCATCCGCGTTCGATACCAAGCAACCATCCGCCCGGAAATCAGACCAGCAGATAGTCATGGAACGCTTCACGCAGCTGGTTCTTCAGCACCTTGCCGGTGGCGCCCATGGGCAGCGCCTCGACGAACACGACCGCGTCCGGCATCCACCGCTTCGCAATCTGCGGTCAGGGATCTGCATGAAGCCGTCCGCATCGATCGTCGCGATATCGCCGGTCGGGAACCAGCAACTGCTTTTGCAGCATCAATCCGTTCACTCTAGCAATCCATTTTCTAAAACATCGCAGTTGTGGCGCGGCGTCAAACGGCACGCGAATGTGGGTCGGCGGCGTTCGACCGCCGCTGCGATTTCGGCCTTCTGCTGGTCAGTCATCTGATCCCATAGGCCAATCTCACGGAGCGTTCTCCAGCACCCCTGGCAGAACTGATCGTTCGGGTCCATCCGGCAGATATTGATGCAGGGATTCATGACGGGGTTGCTTCGGGTCATATGGCGTATCCGGTTAGATCACTACCCCTCCGTTGGGGCTGATCACCTGGCCCACCAGGTAGTGATCGCCAGCCAGCCAGGTCACCGTCGAGGCGTATTCCTCCATCGTGCCTAGGCGTCCGGCGGGTATCAGCTGCCAGAACTGGTTGCACTTTTCCTCGCCTGCGGCCTTGAAGTATTGGGTGAATTCGGGCGTGGCCACGCCGCCTGGCGCCATCGCATTGACGAAGATGTTGGCACCCGCTACCTCGGCCGCAACCGACTTCGTGAAAGCAATCACCGCACCCTTGGTCGCGCAATAGTGCGGACTGTGCGCGCTCATTGCCGACGTGCCGGCAATCGACGCGATGTTGATGATCCTGCCGTCGCGCTGCGGCTCCATCAGCCTGAGCGCTTCGCGTGTGCAATAGAAGAGCCCGTGCACATTGACATCCCAGTAGCGATGCCACTCCTCATCGCTGATGGTGCTGGTAAAGCCCAGTGACTGCCGCGGCACGGGCGTGGTGATGTAGGCGTAATGCTGGTTGCGGCGCTCCGTATCGACCGGCGTGTTTGGCACGCGCGCAGCATTGTTGACAAGGATATGCAGCGTGCCGAAGCGCCCGGCGATGGCGGCAAACAGCCGGGAGACTTCGCTGCTCGACGAGACATCGCAGCGTAGCGCGAGACACTGCGCGCCGGCTGCTTCCACCGCTGCGCGCGTTGCTTCGAGCGCTGGCATGTCGATGTCGCAGATCGCGACGTCTGCGCCCGCGCGGGCCAGGTCGATGGCAATGGCGCCGCCCATGCCGCGGCCGGCACCCGTAACAAGGGCGATACGCCCAGCCAGATTCTGACGTTGGTTTTGCATTCTCAGGATCTCGCAGGTTGAACATGTTCGGTTGAGGCAACGCGCTGCCTGCCTGAGGCGCGCGCCGCAAGGGCAAACCAGACGGCCGAGCTGATCGCCACCACATCGTTGACGAGCAGGATGCCCGTCAAGGGTGCGGTGCTGCCTGCATGCTTCAAATGGTCAGCCAGCATGCCAATGGCCACCGTGCCAATGGCGAGCGCAAATACATTGATCAGCAACATCGTGAAGCCAGTCACCGTCGAGCGCATCTTTGCCGGCGTCATGCTGGTTATGGCCGTCAGGGCTGAGCCATAGGCCGCCATCGGCAGAACGAATCCGGCACACATGCCGATATAGAACAGGGGCGAGCCAGCCGGTACGAATCGATATGCCAGCATCGACGGCGCGCAGACCAGGACGAGCAACGCCATGAAGCTTGCGTGTCCCCCGTGCAGGCGCCTCGCCGCGCGATCCCCCACTGCACCTCCCGCTGCCGCGCCGAGCGTGCCGAATACCAGCTGCAACGCCCCGATCCGTGTGGCAATACCGGCCGCATTCATGCCTCGCTCGTCGACGAGCCAGAGCTGCGTGAAGGAGAAGCTGGCAAAAACCAGATGCACCAGCACGAAACCGACAATCGTGAAAGCCAGTGCACGATTACTGACAACGGTGCGCAACACGGCGAGCGCCTGCTCGAGGAATGGTGCGCCGCGCTCCTGCGGCGCGAGTACGCTTCGGTCTTCCCTGAGCAGCGCCAGCGGCAGCGCAATCGCAATGCCAATCACGCCCAGCGCATGGAACGTGGACCGCCACCCGAGCGTGGCGCCAAAGCTGCCAGCAAGCAGGAAACTGCAGCCGACACCCAGCGGAATGCCCATGAAGAAGAGCCCCATTGCCGTGCCACGCCGCCTGCCGGAGAAGAGTTCAGCCAGCAGGGCCACTGCGGCAGGGACCAGCGCCGCCTCTCCGCTGGCAACGAAAAAGCGGGCCACCACCATCTGCTCGAAGCTCTGGGCGCGGCCCGACGCCAGGGTGCAAACGCTCCAGATCAGCAAACCGGCGGCGATGATCCGGGGGCGGCTGAAACGGTCGGCGAGCGTACCCATGAACATCGCCATCACGCCAAAACTCAGCACCCACACCGCGCCGGCGAGAAACCCGTATTGCGTACGGTTGAGCGCCAGGTCCCGGATGATCTGCGGCGAGAACCCCAGCAGCATGTTGCGGTCGATGTGCGCCAGCAGGTGGATCGCCAGCAGGGTCGCCAGGACGGCAGCGGGGCTTTTCTTCCAGAACATCATCTGTCTCCATGCCTGATGGGTTGGACTGCATGCGAGGCGCAGCATGTTGCCACCCCTGCACCTCGACATGCCGGTCAGGCAACCTTGCGTGCCGGCACGCCACGCTGCTCGGGTGCCCGGTTCGGCACCATGCCCAGCCTGTCCAGCGTCTCTTCAACCGACTTCCATTGGGTACCGATCTGGTAGATGTCGCGTGCCTCCGCCGCACTGGCGACGTCACGATTGAGTTCGCGCGCAATGCGCACCATCTGCTCGATCTGCTGCACGGAGGTCGCACGTTTGCCGTCCGGGCCGAGCAGCGTGTCCTCGATGCCGACGCGCACATGGAGGCCCAGCGCGATGGCCATCGTGTTCATCGGCACGACATTGCGGCCCAGCGTTTCGATCGTGAGCACGGCACCGTCCGGCGTGCGACGCGCGAACTCCAGCATGTCGGCCGGATGCAGCCCTGCTGCGCCGCCGCCGATGGCCACGTAATTGAGGTTGAGCGGGCCGGTATAGACGCCCTTGCGGATCAGGCGCTCGAGCGTTTCGAGCTGCGCGAGATTGCCCAGCATGAATTGCGGCTGGATGCCGGCGGCAAACAGCCGCCGGATGTGCTCGACATGCCACGACGGATTGGACGGCGAGATCATGTCGCGGTAAGCCGCCTGCAGTGCGGGGTTCATGAACGAGGTGCCGGCGATGTCGGCCTCGGTCAGCAACTCCATGATGTTCATCTGGCCCGTGTTGATCGCCACGGTCACCTGTTCGGGACGCGGGTCCAGGTCCGCGAGCATGTGGCGCGTGTCGTCGTTCGCCCATTTCGCCATTTCGCCGTCGCTTTCCGGTGCGAACGAGATCGAACCGCCGACCTGGAGGATCATCTTCGGCACCGCTTCGCGCAGAAGGGCGAGCATCTCGTTGAACTTCGACAGACGCTTGCTGCCCTTGCCATCCTCTTCGCGCACGTGCACGTGCAGCACCGTCGCGCCTGCGTTGTAGCAGTCCACGGCCTTCTGCACCTGTTCGTCCATCGTGACCGGGATATCGTCTGAATCACCGGGGATCCATTGCGGCCCGTACGGCGCCACCTGAATGACCAGTTTTTGCTGATTTTCAGGCAGCAGCGAGTCGTCCATGAAATGCATGATGTGTATTCCTTATCAAGAATGGGGTGGGTGTGTTGGTGGCGTCAGGCAGCGGCCTGCGCACCCTTGTTTTTTGCCTGCTCTAACGCGGCCAGCTCCTCCAGCAGGATTGGTGCGCCGAGACTGGACGAATGAATGCCGAGGACACTGACAGCCTGCAGAACCGCCGCGATCTCTTCCTTCGTGGCGCCCAGTTCGAGCGCCTTGCGGATATGGCGGCGCGTGCCCGGCGCATACATGTGCGTGCAGGACGAATCGACTGCGATGGCAAGGAACTCGAGCACCTTGGGTTCAAGCACCCCGGACATCATGGTGTGTGCGCCCATCGTCATGAATTTCTCGGCCCACACGGGATCGAGTTCGGCAATGGCATCCCACGAAGGATTCCAGTTGCCTGTGGCGCGCAGCTGATCGCACACTGTCGTGGCGCTGTGGTTCGTCTCATTGCTCATTGCCTGTGTCCTCGGTATTCCTGAATGAATCGGTACATTGCCCGGTGCTGTGCCAACGGAGACAAGTATCGGGGTTCGGCAGGAAGACGTTTGACGGATTGGGACAAATAATTTACATTCTGGGACACTACGGGAAAACGATATGTCCTATCTGCTTCGCAGTGCAGCCCTCACCAATTACGTCGAGGTGGCCCGGTCGGTGGGTCTCGATCCCTATCAGCAGTTGGGCGACGCAGGAATTGAGCGGTCTGTGCTGCTCGACCCCGACATCATGATTCGGGCCGAGGCGGTCGCGCGGCTGCTGGAGACATCGGCCCGGTCCGCCGCGGTCGAGGATCTGGGGCTGCGCATGGCCGAGACCCGCCACATCTCGAACCTCGGCGCGCTCGGTTTTGTGATGCGGGAACAGCCAACGCTGCGAAAGGCGCTGGAATCCGCGGCGCACTACCTTCGGCTGCAGAACGAGGCAGTGGTGATGCGTATCGAGGAATCGGAGGGTCTGGCGGTCATCCGCGAGGACATCGTGGGCGGCATACCGGGTTCGATGCGTCAGGCAACGGAGCTGGTACTGGGGGTCCTCTACCGCGTACTGGGCATGGTGCTGGGCGCCGCCTGGAAACCCCGCACCGTCTGCTTCACGCATCCTGCTCCGGCCGGCACGACGATTCATACGCGCGTATTTGGCGTGACCGTCGAATTCAACCAGGATTTCGACGGCATTGTGTGTCTCGCGTCCGATCTTGACGCCGCGATCCCTGCCTACGATCCGGTCATGGCGCAGCAGGTGCGCCGCTACCTGGATTCGATGCTGCTGCAGTCCAGCTCGACGATGCCCGACAAGATCAGGAAGCTGATCGTTGCGCTGCTGCCGTCAGGCACCTGTTCGGACGATCGGATTGCGCAGCATCTGGGCATGGATCGCAGGACTGTGCATCGCCATCTCGCACCGTACGGCGAGAGTTATCTGTCGCTTGTCGATTCGGTACGGGTAGAGATGGTGAAGCGCTATGTTGGCAGTGGCAACAGGCCGCTGTCTGAAGTCGCCTCGCTGGTTGGCTTCTCATCGTTGAGCGCGTTCTCCCGCTGGTTCAGCGGTCGCTTTGGTTGCAGCGTTTCGACGTGGCGCCGCGAAGAGGCACAACGAAGCGCAAGTGCCGATGATAAGTTCGTTTAGCGCTGCAAGCGCATTGGTCTGCGAATGATGGGAGCAGGATGGGCGGTTTGGTCGAGGATGCAACGAGTTTGATCATCGGTGGACTGTCCGTTTCCCGAGCTGAGCCAACGTTCGAATGTCCGCCAGAAAGCGCGGTCGAACGGCCGTAGGTGGCCGAGTCTTGCCACCTCATTGCAGGGCTGGAATCAGGGAGGATTCGAAGCGCCTCATGCCGGAAGGAGCTATCCCGGCGACTTCAACCATTTCGCATGCGCGCAACTAATGCGACCAAGCGAGCACTCATTTCCTTGGCCGGCAAGTGCGCGAGCCAGCCGTGACCAGGAAGCAGCCATTCGAAACGATACACGGCCAGCTTGCTGAGCGATTCGGTGAGCTCGGTCCATGAGTACCAGCACGCGTCCCTGAATGCGACCAGGTCCTGCTCGCGTGGGCTCCAGGCAAGCGAATCACCCGAGCAGAGATTGCGATCGTCGAGGAGATACACGACGCTACCCCGAGTGTGACCGGGCACGGGGATTGCCTGTACGCCCGCCGCAATGGTCGGCGCCGACACGTCGTCGAGTAGATCCGTTGCATAGGGGGTAGCCGAGCTGTCCTCCCGGTGAATCCAGACGCGCGCGCCGAATCGACGCGCGTATTTGTCGGCGTCTGCGACGTCGTCACGATGCGTCAAAAGAATGTGTGCGACGCCACCGGCGTCGTCGAACCATTTGACGAGCTCTGCCGCATAGCGCGGTGAGTCGATCAGCAGATTGCCGTCCGCACGCGAGGCAAAATAAGAATGTGCGCCAAACGATGAGCGTGAGTTGAATCCGCAGCGCCACACGCCCGATGTGATCTGCTGTGGAAAGATCACCGCGTTCGGACGAAGCTGCTTCGTTTCGCTGCGTACCGATGCTGTCGGGCATACGAACACCGCACGCCAGGCAGCAAGCTGCTCTTCCGGCGTGCCGGGCTGCCGAACGAAGATACTTTTGTCGTTTCGCTCGACGATCAGCCCGGGCGCGACATGACGCGATGCACCGCAATTGATGCACGCTGTGTCGATATACCACTCTCCAGGCACAGAGTCGGTATTGCGTGGTGGCTTCATTCGATGCTCCGGTCCTGACAACGCATGGCAACCTCACAGTCCCATCATAGACCTTCAACCATCAAGACACGACCGGAGCAACGGGTTGGCAAAGTCCAAAATCGACGGGGCCGTAAGCGCCCTGGCGACCGTCCAAGCGGATAGCGTTGACACGCCCCACGAACCGGGCGGCGGGCTGTATCTTCCAGCCGTACCTCAATTTTCGAAGCGTTCGAAATCGAAACCGTCTCTTCGGTGTCCAACGCGAGCCAACTCACGAAACGTCTGTACGACGGCGGTGCAATACCGGGTCGCGACGTGCCCGATACACCACAAAGACCATCCAGAGCACGAGCAAGCTGAAGCTCCACCATCGTAGATATGATCCCCATCCCCAGATGAGCGACCCGAACGCCGAAAGCGTTAGCCCACGCTTGGCGGCCAGGATGTCGCTCAGAACTTCACCGGACTTGAATATCGCGCCCGTGTCTGCGCGGGCGATAACCAGATCGGTCACGGTGTGCTCAATGTACGGGCGTGATGCCAGCAGAAGCCCGATGATCGTCGCTATCGATCCGGACCGTTCGAATAGATCCCAATGTCCAGAGGCTTGCGCAATGCAGGCGCATATGATTTCCGGACAAACAGCCAGCGCAATCATCGCGATGCTCCAGGCGACGTAGCCCTCCGGCGCCCGCAGCACTCCTTGTTGAGGATTGCTGACGCTGCGGTTCACAGGCTCTTCGTTCAAAATATGCTCTCCAATTCATCCACGGGCTCATGCTTTCCTCGACGATCTTCGCGATCTCGACATCGGCCTGCTCCGTACTGCGCGAAGGCAACCGTTCGATAGACCGCGTTTATCTCCGCACTGAGCCTCGCATCCAGTTCCGCGGCCAACAAATTGCGAGCTTTGTCGACCGCGAACATGAAGTTCTGAGCTTGCTCAAAATGTTCGTTGACATAGCTCATCGGCGCGTTTCACGTGTCCGATGTGCAGCTTATCTGACTTGTCAGCTATATTCAAGATTTTTTGGCAAGCTGCCGGTTTGAGGAGCGGACAGTGACGCCGGTCCCGTTGAAGGGCCGTGGCGCGCTCGTCACCGCTTCAATCGCCCCTTCACTGCAGCGTTGTCGAAGCTGCTTGCCGACGCACGCACGCCGATGCGTGAATGTCGGCGCTATAAGTCCTTCGATCCGGCCTCGCACGAACGTCCGTTGTTTGATGCGGATCTGCCGTTTAGTGCCCTTCTGAGCGCGCGGGCGAACAGCTCCAGTTGGCCGCACAGCGCCCCACGACTGAACGCAACGATCATTCCGGCTCGAGATTCATCCATTTATCGGCGATCGAAGACACGGCATCGGTCAGAGCGCAGGATCGTTCCTCATCCATTGTCTGGCCGCTCCGCAGACTACATTTACTTTACATCCCTGGCACGACAAAACTTAGAATGACCGGCCGGCCTTATTTGACCGCTCTCTGGTCGCGAGGAACCCCCGCGCGTTTTTTCCCGAACAATAGGCAACAAATTATGAAATTGAGGACTGGTCGCCGCACAGATATCGCGGGTCTGCGCAGCCGTGATCAGCAAGGGTTTGCGTTTAAAAGAATTATCGTTCGTGGTTGCGATGCTCGGCGTGCTGGCCACACTGATCGCCCTGAAGGTCATGAGTGGCCCGGAAGGGGTGAAGCGTGTCGCTGCGAAACAGGACGTCGACACGATCATGCAGGCGCTGACGCTATACCACCGCGACAACGGCCGCTATCCAACCCAGGAGCAAGGCCTGCGGGCGCTGACCGAGAAACCTGCTACTAGTCCGGTGCCGACCTTCTGGAAGGAAGGCGGCTATCTCCAGCGTTTGCCGAACGATCCATGGGGCAACGCGTATCGGTATCTCAATCCGGGTGTGCATGGTGAGATCGACGTATTCAGCTACGGCGCCGACGCAAAGCAAGGCGGTGAGGGTAACGACGCCGACATAGGCTCGTGGGAATAGCCGGCTCCCTTTCATTGCGTACCCGCTGCTTACCGCAACGGCGTCCGTATGTCCGACTATGTGTCCCGTGTTGTCATGCGTGGACTCAGCGAAGGCGATGCGCGACCGACGTGATCTCGCTCGAAAGGCACGTCGTAGGGGTGTCGCCGCTGTTCGAACGTCCGCGCGAAGGTGTGGGCCAGCGCCTGTCGATGACCGAACCCGGAGGTCCATCGAAAGCCCGTGCGCAGCGGATCGCATTGGCCGGCGAACTTACGTAGTCGACCCCGTTGCAGCCACCAGGTCCGCAAGGACGGCGAGGCCTGTTCTCAGCACTTCATCAGCCATTCACCTGGGGGAAGCGAGTGCGGCTCGGCGGCCAAATCAGTCGCACGCGGGACTGCCACAGCGACCGCCATCATTTCTCTTGCCGCATTGATGGCGTAAAGGTGATTCCTACCAGCAATCCTTCTGGCCCGATGAAGCGACTGACGGTCTGGCCCCACGGCTCATTCCGGTTGCTGACCAGCATCCGATACCCTCGTGATTCAAGTTCTGCCGTAGCCGCTTCGACATTGCCGACATCAAACTCAATCCAGGCTTGCGGGATCGGTACGTCACGAGGCCACGAATCCGTGCCGAAGCACGACTGAGCGGCCTGGGAGAGCGGCCACAAGGCGAAAGTGTTTGCGCCTTGCAGACTCTCCGTATGGAGGTAGCCGCCTTTCTCTTCCTTGAAGGGAATACCGAAGGCCCGACTGTAGAGTTCGCGGCTTGCCTGGGCTTCAATGACAATCGGGCCGAAGCCTGCGACGAACAAGGCCGTGGCTTTTGGGATCTTTTCCATGATTTCTCCTTTGCCGCGAATGAGCGGCGCCATGAGGAACGAACATGTCCCCCCGCGCCCGTCGAACTGATGTGGCGGCCGGCATTCAGGTAGCGCGGAGCATGGATGAGTGTAGGCTTGTTTCGAGTGGCCGACAGGCACACTCGGCCGTCCAGCCGTGGGCGAAGGATGGGCCGCACGCGTGCCGTTTCTTCGCGATGCCGGCATTGCGTGCGGCAGCCGCTGCGCAACAGGGGGCAACCTCCGCCTCCGTGGAAGCATTCTTTCCGAGACTCGCGCTCCCATAACAATGAAGCGGCGGGATGTTTTCCGGCGCTCGAAAAATCATTGCTCAACTATCCCGGTGGTGTTTCACCGACCATCTCACCAGGGAAGCGGACCCGCTGCGTTCGAGAAACTGCCAGTCGGCCCGTTTGCATCAAGAAGCGCCAGGCGGACCGGTTCTCGTGCCGCATCCTCAACCGGTCCAGCTCCTGGGGCATAGTTGCTCAAATCAGTTGCGGTAAACCCCGGACAGACTGCATTGACCTTGATGCTGGTTCCCCCAGCTCAATGGCGAATGCCTGCGTCACAGCATTGAGTGCGGTCTTCGAGGTCTGATAAACCCCGACATACAGGCGCGAGTAATCCGATGGGTTGTCCTTGAGCGTGAGGGAGCCACCCGCGCTCGAAACATTGACGATGCGGCCGGCCGGTGCTTTTCGAAGAAGCGGTAGCAGCGCCTGCGTAACGGCGACAACGCCAAACACGTTTGTCTCGAACACGAAACGCATGTCGTCAACCGATACACGGCTGACCTTGTCCGCGACCTGAATTTCTTCGATAGGCGTCCCCGGTTTGATAGGACGTGAGATACCCGCGTTGTTGACCAGCACATCGAGACGTCCCAACGTGTCCTCGATCTGCCTCGCCGCGGCGGCAATCGACGCCTGATCCGTCACATCGAGCTGGATGGGCTGGGCGTCTGCACCAACGCTCTTCGCGGCCGCCACGCCCAGGTCCAGCTTGCGTGCACCGATGAGTACCTTGAAGCCTTTGACGGCTAGGTCCTTGGCGATCTGAAGGCCAATTCCTTTGTTTGCGCCGGTAACGAGCGCGACGGGTGTGCTGTGCATGTTTGCTCCGTTCGAAAATGATGGGCGAGCGCGATTCGCTCACGGTAGAATGTAAGTGGAACGTCGCTCCGGTTCGGACTATACGGAACCTTGTTCCGTTTATCAAGAGGAAAATGAGTTGAGTAGCAAGACGAACAAGTCCGCAAACGAAAGTGCACCGCGCCCCGTACGCGCAGACGCGCGACGGAACATAGAAACGCTCCTCCGAACGGCGCTGGCTGTTTTCGAATCCTCGGGAATCGATGCTCCGGTGCGCGAGATTGCGCAAAAGGCTGGGGTGGGCATCGGCACGATCTATCGCCACTTCCCGCAACGTTCCGACCTTGTCGTGGCCGCGTTGTGCAGTGAAGTGGACGCGTGCGCGGATGCTGGTGTTGAATTTGCCGCCACGCTAGGCGCCGGCGAGGCGTTAGTTGGATGGGTCGAGCATTACGTGGAATTCGTGACGAGGAGACGCGGTCTTGCTGCCGCCCTAAATTCAGGCGATCCCGCCTTCAAGGCTTTGCCTGTTTATTTCCTCCAACGGCTCCGCCCCATAGTTCAGGGTCTCCTCGACGCTGCGATAGCTGCGGGCGAAATTCGTAAAGGTGTCCAACCGGACGAGCTCCTGTGCGCGGTGGGCGCCCTGTGCGCCCCGTTTGAATGTCCCGACCCACCGGACACACGGAGGCTGGTGACTCTGTTTCTCGACGGATTGCGCTATGGCGCGGGCCCACAGACTTCTAAAGCACTACTAAAGTGAGGCTGCGAGCGAAAGACCGTCCGAGGAAGGCATATGGCCGCCTTGCGAGCACGAACAGACGTCCGAATGTCCGAGCTAGTGTCGTGGCGAACGACTCTTCCTGGCCGACCACTGCCCGAAGCGGCCGAACAAGATCACTATGTCGTGAAAACCTGGGCACCGAGCCCGACGAGCCGGGAGCCGTCACGCAAAGCCATTCCGGATTGCACCGAACCCGGGGCGATAATTAGCTCCGCTCCGGATCACGAAGCTCCGACGTCATGTCAGTCAGGATGTTTTGCCGCGTATTCAGTGATGCTCCACTCTGGACATTGGACGCGCCCGATTCGCGCCATCTCACGTCGCCCGGCGCGCCCGCACACGCGCCAGCGTGACGTTCTGTGGGCTCCCGGCCCAGACTGCGAGCGCGGAGTAATTGTCGGCGTGCGGCGCGCTGCCCGCATGACGGATCGCCTCGTGCTCGATCAGCGCGGCCCAGTCGTCGACGGTATGAACGACGCGCAAGCGATCTTCGAGTGCATCCTCCGCGACGGATTGCCAGAGCCCATCGGTGCAGAGCAAGAACACATCGCCATCTTCGAGCACGTGCGGCGGGCTGATCGCGGGTGCAATCTGGCCGCGCATGCCGAGCGCCATATGCAGCCAGGCGGGATTGACGCCGTCGCCTGGCAGGCCCGAGTCCAGCAGCTGCTGCCGCACGCTATGATCGCGCGTCTGTTCGATCAGCGCGCCGCGTGCGAACCGGTAGAGCCGGCTGTCGCCGAGATGGACCCATTGCGCCATGTCGTGCCGCCGGTCGATGAAGAGCGCCACGACGGTCGCACTCATGCGGCCGCGCTCGCGGTCGCGCTGCTGCATCGCGAGGATCGCGGCGTGTGCTTCCTCGATGCACTCGAGCAAGGTGTGCGCGAGCGTGCGGCCGGTGTCCTGCGCCCGGTGGAGGATGCGCTCGACGGCGCAACGCGAGGCGATTTCGCTGCCAGGATTACCGGAGACGCCGTCGCTCACGACAAAGCAGGCGTAGTCGTCCGTGATCGTGTAGCCAAGCGCATCCTGGTTGCTGTCCCGCTGTCCCGCGCGCGAGAACTGGGCACACGAGAGATTCATGCGTCGGCAGAACGCGCCGGGCGGCGTCGCGCGTGATAGTTCCTCACCTCGTCGTCGTACGCGCGCAGGAAGGCCCTGCCGAATACGGCGCTGAAGTCATCCTCCACGGCGAGCATCGTCTCGTGGTGCATGCGTTCATAGCGATGCCACAAGCGCACCTTGCGCAGCATCGGGACGAGCTGTTCGTAGCGGGTCGGTTCGCTTCGTTCGGCGAGACGTGAGGGCGAGAAGCGCTGCAGCAGGTCGTTCAAGGCGGCGCGCATGCCCGCGACCATGGCGATCTGGTGCGCCTGCAGGTCGTGGAACGCGTCTTCCACGGCGCCGGGCGGCGTCATGAAGCCGGGGAACGGCAGGCCGAACATCTGCCGTAGCGCCGCACTGCCATCGGGCAGCAGCTTCAGCGGGTTGTTCTCGCGATCGAGCAGCACAGTCATGTCGGCTTTCACTTCGCGTTTGAGGATGCTGCGCGAGGAGAGCAGCTCGACGGTGCCATTGGCGAACAGCGCGAGCAGTTGCCCCGCAGTGTGCAATTGCTCGGTTGACCAGTCGCAGGTGGCCTTGTCGAGACCCGCGCCGCGCAGGAAGGCGGAAAGCAGGGCGTCGGCCGAGTCGGGCGCCGTGGAGGCAGTGTCCGCATCCGCCGAAGCGGTGCTGGTCGACGGCGACGCGGTTGCGCTTTTTGCGTTGCTTCTGTCGCTCGCGGCAGCCGGTTTTTGGGCGGCCGGCTGAGGCGCGGGTGGCAGTGCATCGCGCTCACGCCCGGCGTCCGGCTTTGCGAACGCGCTCGTGCGCAAAGGCGTATCGGCCGCCCGCTCGATGGCGCTGCGCATCGCGAATTGCGCCGCCTGCGTCGTAACGGGTTGCGCCATTGACGAGTCGGCACCGCCCGAACGTGCGAAAAGCGCGAGGGGATCGGTGGGGATGGGCGGCGTGTCGTCGAGCGCGGCGGTTGCCGTGCTTTGCCTCGCGCCCGATTGCGCGCGAGGCGTAGCGGCCGCGCTTGCACTCGTCGCACCAGCGTTGCCGCCAACACCCGCCTGCGCACGCAACACATACGGGCCGATGCGGATCGCGTCGCCGGATTCGAGCGCATGCTCCTCGGTGTATTCGAGCGGCGTGTCGTTGATCTCCACCACCGAGACGCTGCTCAGATTCTTCAGCACGCAGTGGTCGCCGTCGATCTGCAGCAGCGCCTGCAGCCGCGAAACCTGACGCGTTTCGTCGGGCAGCACCAATTGGTTGTCGGCGTTGCGTCCGATCGTGCCGCCCGGCGGACGAAATTCCACGCTGGTTTCGGCGTGGACCGGTTCTCCTGCGTACTCGATGACGGTCAATTGCATGATGCGGACTGAATCACATAAAGACGGATAAAAAAGCGCGCAGCGCGGGACGGTCTATCAGGAGGGTGCCACCTTGCGGCGCGCGGCGTCGAATGCGGGTCCCCAGATCGGGTGTCCCTTCTCCGCGGCGGACAATTCGAAATGCGGATCGATCCGCAAGATCGCCTCGAACTCCGAGCGGCACTGCGCAACGCGGTTCGTCACGCAGTAGCTGAACGCCATCAGCTTGTGCGCGTCGATCTGCGTGGAGCGGTCGCCGTCGACGAAGGCGTTGCTGTTGCGTAGCAGCTGGATGGTGCGCGGGTAGTCGCCCGCAGCGTACGAGTCCTGTGCGGCAGCAACGGCATTCGCGGCGGTGCGTTGCGCGGGCGACAGGCTCGTGCAACCGCCCTCGGCAAGAAGTGTCGCGGCCAGGGCCAGTAAAAATGCGCCCGCGAGGGCAGCCCGCGTGCGACTCGCACGTAACAAGTTCCACGTAATCGGCCAGGTCATTTTCGGCGATCCGGTATTTACTTCTTCATGCGAGCCATGAAAGTAATTTCTACGGCCCGTGAAATTTTTTATAGAGGTGGCATTCGGATAGCGTTGCGATCACGAATCGTACGAACTATAGTCTAGTCACCTGAATTTTCATCATATGAATTATTACTCGTGAGACACGGCCGGCGATAGATTAATTTAATTCCGCGAATATTCGAAAGGCATTGCCCCAATTCCGCTTGTTGACGTGGAAAATTTCGGGGCAAGCGTTCCGGGAGCAGAGACTTCCAACCCCTGAATTCAGGCATGAATGCAGGGGCGGGGGACGTTTTTGCCTTTGAATTTGCAACGAGAATTCGCGCTGATTCAGAGGGTTTGGACGGTATGTACGGAGTGCCATTTAAGCGCGTGCATAATCCACGCGAAGGGATATATTTTGCCCTTTTATTATTGTGCGGGTGCGCATCGACAGAGAAAGATCTGCCGGTCCCTTATGCCGTCACGTTTCAGGTGGCGGCTGACGTTAATCGCGACTCGCAAAACCGGCCTGCTCCTGTTGCATTGCAAACGTTTCAGCTCAAATCCGATAATAATTTCAGGAGGGCGGATTATTTTTCTCTGCAGAACAAGCCTGAGGACGCGCTGGGCGCGGAACTGGCGGGCACGGACCGGATCGTCCTGAGACCCGGAGAGTCGCGCACGCTCCACTACACCGGCGGCGAATCGGTGCGCAGTCTAGGCATCGTGGCAGGCTATCGCACCCTCGAAAAGCGCCGCTGGAAAATTACCGTGGCGCTGCCGCAGCCCGCCAGCACCAATCTGTTCAAGTTCTGGCAGGGCAAGCCATCCGAAGCGCATTTCGTGATCGTGGTGCAGGGCGACGGGCTCGTCGCGACGCCGGCCGGCGGTGACGCACGATGAACGACCGCATGAATCCTCCTGTTGCGCCTGCCACGGGCAGCGCCGGACTGCGCGACCGGGTGGTGTGGTCCGAAGGCATGTTTTTGCGGCCGCAACATTTTCAGCAGCTCGAGCGCTATTTCGAGCGCTATGTGCACTTGCGCTGCGCGCCGCTGCAGCGCTTCCTGTGGGGCTTCGCATCGCTGCAGATCGACGAGGAGGCGCTGGCGCTTGGCAAGGTGATGCTGCGCGCGGCAAGCGGCATCCTGCCGGACGGCACGCCGTTCGACTTCTCGCATCTCGACGAGGCGCCCGAAGCGCTCGAGGTGAGCGCCGATGTGCGCGACGCGACGGTCGTGCTCGCGCTGCCGGCGTTGCGCAGCAGCAGCGCACAGGTGACGTTCGGCGGCGGCGAACGCATGCTTGCGCGCTATCTGGCGCACGAAGCCGAGATCGCCGATGTCAACGAGGTCCGGCTGGAGCCTGCGCTGGTTCAGTTGGGACGACTGAAGCTGAAGCTCGCGCTCGCCGCCGAGGTGGACGACGACTGGCACGCAATGGGTGTGCTGCGCGTGGTGGAGCGGCGCACTGACCGCCAGCTGGTGATCGAGGAAACGTATATTCCGCCGCTGCTCGACGCGCATGCCCACCCGCAGCTCGCGGTCTATGTGCAGGAGCTCGACCGGCTGCTCTCGCAACGCAGCGAGCTGCTGGCGGGGCGCCTGGCGCAGGCGGGGCGCGGCGGCGTGTCGGAAGTCGCCGACTTCCTGCTGTTGCAGCTCGTCAACCGTTACCTCGCGATCGCGTCGCACACGGCGCAAACGCCGGGTATTCACCCGGAGCTGCTGTTTCGCGACTGGCTCAAGCTGGCCGCCGACTTCGCCACCTTCACGGCGGCTTCACGGCGGCCCGAGGTGCTGCCGGTGTATCAGCACGACGACCTGCGCGCGACCTTCGGCGCGCTTTTCGCGGAGCTGCGCCGCTCGCTCGCGACAGTGCTCGACCAGCACGCGCTGCAGATCGCGCTCGAAGAAGCGGGCAACGGCGTGCGGGTCGCCGTGATCGCCGACCCTTCGCTGCTGCGCGATGCGGGCTTCGTGCTGGCCGTGCGCGCCGATATTCCCGCCGAGAGCGTGCGTGCGCGCTTTCCGTCCCAGATCAAGCTGGGCCCGGTGGAGCGCATTCGCGATCTGGTGCAACTGCAGTTGCCGGGCATCGCCGTGCGGCCGCTGCCGGTCGCGCCGCATCAGATTCCCTACCACGCTGGCCACAGCTACTTCGAGGTCGACAAGGGCGGCGACCTCTGGCGCCAGCTCGAACGCTCGGGGGGCCTCGCGCTTCATCTTGCGGGCGATTTCCCGGGCCTGGCGATGGAGTTCTGGGCGATCCGCGAGATGCGCGCAGGCGGCATGCGCGCAGGCGACACGCGTGAACGGGACATCCGATGAATCCGCTCAACGATCCCGTCTCTGCCGAACGCGCTTCCGGACACGGCGCTTTCACGACTTCGCGTTCCGGGTTCGGCCCGGCGCCTGGCGACGAGGCGTGGCAGGCGGACGCGCTTCACGAGCAGGCGCACTGGTTCCCGGGCCCGGCAGCTTCCGGGGATGGCGGCAACCCACTCGTCGCCGCGGCCAACGCGCTGCTGAATCTGATTCCGCAGATTCGCTACACCGTGCACCACCCGAACCCGGCGTGGCTGCGCGAGCATCTCGCCAACGAGATCCGCCAGTTCGAACAGCGCGCGCGCGATGCGCTCGCCTCGCCCGAGCAGATCGGCGCGGCGCGTTATTGCCTGTGCACGGCCCTCGACGAAGCCGCGGCGCTCACGCCATGGGGCGGAACGGGCGACTGGTCGGCGAACAGCCTGCTCGTCGCGTTTCACAACGAGACGTGGGGCGGAGAAAAATTCTTCGAACTCCTCAATCGTTTGATGCAGCAGCCGCGCGAGCAGCTGAATCTGCTCGAACTGCTTTACTACTGCCTCGTGCTCGGCTTCGAGGGACGCTATCGCGTGCTCGACAACGGCCGCGCGCAGCTCGACGACCTGCGGCACACGCTTGCGCGCACGATCCGCAGCGTACGCGGCGACTACGACGCGGCGCTGTCCACGCATTGGCGCGACGAGATCGCGCGCGAGGACCCGCAGCGCTTCGCCGTGCCGCTCTGGGCCTGCGCCGCGTTGACGGTGCTGCTGGGCTTCGGCGTCTATGTCGGGCTCGATCTCGCGCTGGCCGGCCGCTCCGACAAGGCTTTCGCGATGATTGGCCGCCTCCAGGTGCCGAGCGTGCGCCTCCAGGCGGCCGAACCGCAGGCGGTGCGCCCCGTGCCGCCGCCGCGCCTTGCGGGCTTTCTCGCTCCGGAGATCGCCGAAGGTCTCGTGGAAGTGCGCGATCTCGCCGACCGCAGCGTGATCGTGCTGCGCGGCGACGGGCTCTTCGAGTCCGGATCCGCCACCGTGATCGACCGTTATCAGCCGACGCTCGCGCGCGTCGCCGCAGCGCTCGCTCAGGTCCCTGGCGCGGTGGTCGTGGCCGGGTACACGGACAACGTGCCGGTGCATAGTGCGCGCTTTCCGTCGAACTGGGACCTCTCGGTCGAGCGCGCGCAGGCCGTCGCGAGCATCCTAGCCGCGCGTCTTGGCGACAGCACCCGCGTGCGCGCCGAAGGGCGCGGCGCCACCGATCCCGTTGCGCCGAACGACAATGCGGCGGACCGGGCGCGCAACCGGCGCGTCGAGATCACCTTGCGCGCCGCGCCGCCGAAGCTCGCGACGCCGGGCTCGGGAGACGCTCCGTGAGCCGCGTCGCGAGTTCCGCGTGGGGCGGGGTGCGTGCGCTGCTGGGCGCGCGCGTCTGGGCCGTGATCGGGCTGGTCGCGCTCGCGGCGCTCATCTGGCTCGTCGGACCATTGATCGCGGTGGGTGCGTACCGGCCGCTCGACAGCGCCGTGGCGCGCGTGCTCGTCATCGTGCTGCTGTTCGCGGTGTGGGCCGGCCGCGCGGGGTATCGGCACTGGCGCGCCGCGCAGCTCAACGCGCAGTTGCTGAGCCAGTTGCGCGAGCCCGTGGAAGCGCGCGCCGCGCCTGCGGAGGAAGTGCCCCACGCCCAGGAGCTGCGCAGCCGCTTCGACGAGGCCGCGCGCCTGTTGCGCAACGCACGGCTCGGCGCCGCGCAGGGCGGGCAGGGCACACAGGTCGCTCAGGGTCTGCGGGGACGCACCCGGCGCTGGTTCGAAGGGTTCACGCGGCAGTATCTCTATCAACTGCCCTGGTACGTCTTCATCGGCGCGCCGGGCTCGGGCAAAACCACGGCGCTCGTCAACTCGGGGTTGACGTTTCCGCTCGCCGAGCAGTTCGGCAAGGCCGCGATCCGCGGCGTGGGCGGCACGCGCCATTGCGACTGGTGGTTCACCAACGAAGCCGTTCTGATCGACACGGCCGGCCGCTATGCGACGCACGAAAGCAATCGGGCGCTCGATCAGGACGAGTGGTCGGGCTTCCTCTCGCTGCTCAAGAAGTATCGTGTGCGCCAGCCGCTGAACGGGGCGCTGCTCACGATCAGCGTATCGGATCTGCTGGGCGCGACGGAAGTCGAGCGCACCGCGCACGCCATGGCGCTGCGCAAGCGACTGCAGGAGCTGCGTACGGAGCTCGGTATCCAGTTGCCGGTCTATGTGCTCGTGACGAAGGCGGACCTGCTCTCCGGCTTCAACGAGTATTTCGCGCGCTTCAATCGCACCGAGCGCGCACAGGTGTGGGGCTTCACGATCGCGCTCGCCGAGACCGAGGCGCGCGACTTCAGCCTGCGTACGGTGTTCGATCGCGAATACCGGCTGCTGCACCGGCGCCTGAACGACGCGCTGCCGGAACTCTTCAGCGCCGAACCCGACGCGCGCAGGCGCGAGCTCATCTACTCGCTGCCGCAGCAGTTCAGCGGCCTGCAGGAGGTGCTCGGACAGTTCGTCGAGCAGGTGTTCTCGAGCTCGCAATTCGATTCGATGCCGCTCCTGCGCGGCGTTTATTTCACGAGCGGCACGCAGGAAGGCACGGTGTTCGACCGCGTGATGGGCGGCATCAAGCGCTTCCTGAAGATCGACGGCGCGCCGCCGGCGCCTCATGCGGCGGCTAGCGGGCGCAGCTTTTTCCTCAAGGACCTGCTGCAGGAACTCATCTTCAAGGAGGCGCGGCTCGCCGGCACCGATCTGCGCTGGTACCAGCGCCAGCGCATGCTGGCGCTCGTGGGCTACGCGCTCCTCGCACTCCTGCTGACGGGCGCGCTGGCGGCGTGGGTGGGCAGCTACGCACGCAACCGCGCGTACCTCGCGGCGATCGAGGCGAACGTGCCGCAGATCGATCACGCGCTCCAGGGCGTGACCATCACCGACGCCGACAATATCGCGCGCGTGCTGCCCATGCTCGACGCGATTCGCAACATCGCGCACGTGGATGGCGTCGATCCGGCCAACCCGTCGCTCGCGTACCGCTGGGGACTCTTCCAGGGCGACAAGGTGCAGTCCGCCGCTGAGAACGTCTATCACCGCGCGCTCGACGAACTGCTGCTGCCGCTCGCTGCGCGGCGCCTTGAAACGGCGGTGCGCGACGCGCCGCCCGACGACCCCGCCTATCTCTACGCGGCCCTCAAGGCGTATCTGATGCTCCACGACACCGCTCATTACGATCCGGATTTCGTGCAGGCGGTCCTGGATCTCGAGATCGCCTCGGCGCCGGGCGCGAATCTCACGTCCGCGCAGCGCAACGATCTGCGGGCGCACATGGCGGCGCTCTTCGCGGGCCGCGTGGTGGTTTCGCCATTTGCGCAGAACGAGCAGATGGTGGCCGGCGCGCGCGAGAAACTCACGCGCCTGACGTTCGCGCAGCGCCTCTATGCGCAGCTCGCGCGCACGCTGCGGCCCGCCGCGGCGGCCTGGGACGTGAGCGCGGCGCAGATGGCGGGCCCCTCGGGCGCACTGGTGTTCCGGCGCGCGAGCGGCGCGAGCCTGAGCGACGCCGTGCCGGGCCTGTTCACCTACGATGGCTACTGGAAGGTCTTCGACCGGCGGCTCGCGGCGGCGGTCGATGCGTTCGGCCGCGACGAAGTCTGGGTGCTCGGGCTGAGCGCGCCGGAAGCCGCGACGCCGGCGCAGGTGAGCGCGCGGGCGAAGGACGTGCGCTCGCTCTACTTCGACGACTACATCCGTCGCTGGGACGGCTATCTCGGCGATCTGCGCTTGCAGAGCACGTCGACGCTTGCGCAGACAACGCAGATCGCCCGCATTCTCTCGTCGCAGGACTCGCCCCTCGCGCGACTCGCCGATGCCGCCGCGCGGCAAACGACGCTCTCGCAGAGCGTGAACGCGCCGGGCGGCGCGAGCGGCCTCGCCGCGAACGCGCAGGACAAGGTGAACCAGGCGCGTGAATCGCTGGCGCAGATCCTGGGTCAGCCGCAGGGCGGCGGCGCCGCAGCGGGCGAGTCGAGCCGCCCCGAAGCGGTGGTCGACGCCCACTTCGCGGACCTGCGCGAGTTCAGCAGCCTCGCGGCGGGCGGCGCCGGCGCGAATGGCGCAAGCGGCACGAGCGCGGCGCTGGCGGCCGTCCTCAAATCGATCGACGGACTCTATACGTGGCTCACGGCCGCCGACGCCGCACTGCGCGGCGGCGGGACCCCGCCGCAGTCGGACAGCGCCGACCAGATCCGCGCCCAGGCGGGCCGCATGCCCGCGCCGTTCCGGCAGATGCTGGGCGACCTCGCGAACGCCGCGCAGAGCAACGTGACGCGCAACGTCGACCAGAATCTCGCGCAAAACGCGTCGGTCAACATCGGCGACTTTTGTCGCCAGGCGATCGCGGGGCGCTATCCGTTCGCGCACGCTTCGACACGCGACGTGGCGCCTGGCGACTTCGCGCGCGTGTTCGCGCCGGGCGGCCTGATGGACGACTTCTTCCAGAAGAACCTGCAAAGCCGCGTGGACGCGAGCGTCCAGCCGTGGCGTTTCATCGGCGGAGCCGGCGCGTCCGGTGACAGCGCGTTGCTCGCCTCGTTCGAGAAGGCCGCGGTGATACGCGACGCGTTTTTTCCCGGCGGCGCGCGCGAGCCGACCATCAAGGTGGAGATCAAGCCGCTCGACATGGACCCGGAAATCTCCGAATGGACGCTCGACGTGGACGGCCAGCAGGTGCGCTACGCGCATGGGCCCCAGGCCGCCGTCACGGTGCAGTGGCCGGGCCCGCGCGGCATGAACCAGGTGAGCCTGCAGATCACCGATCAGTCGGGCGCGACCGATGGCTTCACGATCCAGGGGCCGTGGGCGCTGATGCGCCTGTTCGATCGCGGCGCACCGGCACATGCTCAGGCATCCGAACAAATGGTGGTTGGCTTCAACGTGGATCATCACGCGCTCGCCATGCAGGTGACGGCGGACAGCGTGCGCAATCCCTTGCGTCTTACCCAACTGGAGTCGTTCTCGTGTCCGGGGAAATCATGAACGGTGCCTGCATCGGCGCTGAATTCGGGTTGCCGGCGTGGTACGGCAAGTTGCCGGGGGCGGGCGACTTCGTGGGCCGCCGCATGCCGGGCCAGCTCGCGCGCACCTGGGAGCGCTGGCTCGCGCAGGGCATGGCCTCCGCTCGCGCGGGCCTCGACGTGCGCGCGCCGGTCTGGCGCTTCGCGATTCCCGCCGGCAGCGGCGACGGCTGGGTGCAGCTCGGTTGCGTCGCGCCGAGCCACGATCGCGTCGGGCGGCGCTATCCACTCGTCGTCTCGCAGGCCATCGCGCCGGCCGCTCACGCGGGCTACGGGAGACCCGGCGAGCCGGCGCTCGCTTGCGCCGACGCGCGCATCCGGGCGATGGACGCCATCGTTCAGGACGCGATCCGCCGCGCGCATGGGCCGGAGGAGTTCGATCTCGCGCTGGCCGAGGGGCTGCGCGACGACGCGGCGCGCGCCCCGCGAGACGGCGCGCGCGACGGCGCCCGCGAGGCCACCGCCGCGGACGGGGGCTGGCCGAACCTGTGGGAATACTTCGACCCGAACGGCATGACGAGCTTCTGGTGGACCGATGCCGGAGACGGCGCGCCGCGCACCGACGTCCACACGGGTGGGCTCGACACCGCGCTGTTCCAGCGGCTCTTCGGCGAGCCGGGCAGAGGCGAGCGATGAGACGCGCCGCCCCGCAGAACGTGTGGCGCGGCGGCGCGCGCGCCGCGCACGGAGGAGGGACATGACCGAATCGCACTACGCCGAAGCGGCGGCACACGCCGCGCCGCCTGGCGCCGATGGCGTGCGGCCGTTGCCGAACGGCCACCGCCTCGCCGGGTTCGAGCTCGACTCGGTGCTGGGCAAGGGCGGCTTCGGCATCGTCTACCGGGCGTTCGACCGCACGCTGCAGCGCGCGGTCGCGATCAAGGAATACATGCCCGCGATGCTCGCTTCGCGCGCCGGCGACTTCACGGTCGCGCTGCGCGCGGCGCGCTTTTCGCAGGCGTTCGACGCGGGCCGCGCCGCGTTCCTGAACGAGGCGCGGCTGCTCGCTCAGTTCGACCATCCGGGGCTCGTGAAGGTGCTGCACTTCTGGGAGAGCCACGGCACCGCCTATATGGTGATGCCGTTCTACGAAGGCCAGACGCTCGAGCAACTCCAGAAGCGCGGCAAGCAGATGAGCGAAGCGGCGCTGCGGCGCATGCTCGCTTCGGTGCTGGGCGCGCTGGACGTGCTGCATCGCGCGCAGTGCTTTCACCGCGACATTTCGCTCGACAACATCCTCATGCTGCCCAACGGCAACCCGGTGCTGCTGGACTTCGGCGCGGCGCGCAAGCTGATCGGCGACATGGTCGACGAGACGGCCATGATGCTCAAGCCCGGCTACGCGCCGATCGAGCAATACACCGACGATCCCGCGTTCAGGCAAGGACCCTGGACCGACATCTATGCGCTGGGCGCGCTCGCTTATGCGCTGATCACCGGTGAACTGCCGCCGGCGGCAGTGGTGCGCAGCATTCAGGATCAGTACCGGCCGCTGGCGGGCCGTGAAGCCGCCGGGCATGACGGGGAGCATTACGGCGAGCGCCTGCGGGCCGCGATCGATCACGCGCTCGCGCTGCGCATCGAGGACCGGCCCGATTCGGTCGGCGCATTTGCCCAGGCGCTCGACTTGCACGAGGTCTCGCCAAGCGTGTTCGTGCCCGCGGGCTATGATGCGCCCGCTCGCGCGCCAGGCATTGCCGCTGACGTTGAGGCGACGAGCGCGCGAGGCGACGCCACGCACGAAGCGCCCGCGCCGCAAGGAGAGACACCCGCCGCAGAGGCCGCGCCTGCTGCCGCCGATGCCACTTCCACTGCCACGAACGAAGGCGATGGAGCCGAAACACCGGCGTCTGTCGATGCCCGGCCGCATGACGACGCGGCGCCGCAAGCGCAAAACGCGTCAGCGCGAGAGGCCGCTCACGAGCAAGTTGCTGCCCATCCGGCCGGAGAAGTCTCCACGGAGACGGTGGAACGCCGTGAAAGTATGGTATCCGAATCTTTTCATCGGCATTTCAGTTGGCGCACGTTCCGCATCCCTGCGCTGGTCCTGCTGCTCATTCTCGTAGTGGGTGTTCCCGTTCTGCGGTTCGCGATTCACGCGCCGTCCGTTCCCCGGCAGGCGGCCGCGAGCCGCAGTGCGCCGCCCGCGCCGGCGAGCCATGCGCCTGCTCTCGCGCAGGCGCTTCCCGGCGCCAACGCGCCGGGGCAGTCGTCCGCGCAGGCGCAGCAGCAGCCGGGCGCGTCGGGGTTGATGCCCGCTGCGCCTGCGATGACCACCGACACGACCGTGGTGGAAGTCCAGGCGGGCAAGGACAAACCCCTCAACGCGACCGATGCGGCCACCGCCGCCGCGGCCACGGTGCAGCCGGCCCAAACGAACGCAGCGGCCCAGCCGCCCGCTGAAGCGCAAGCCTCGCCTGCGGTGTCCGACGCATCCCCGCCGGTCGTCGCGCAGGCGCCGCGTTCTTCGGTGCGCACGCCCGCGCCGCTGCCGCCTGTGCGCGTGCACTTCCAGATCGTTCCGTGGGGCGAGGTCTATGTCGACGGCGTGCGGCGCGGAGTCAGTCCGCCGTTTCGCACGGCGAGTCTGGCGCCGGGCACCCATCGCATCGAGATCCGCAACGGCACGTCGAAGCCGTACGTGCGCATGGTGACGCTCGATGCGGGCAGCGCGCCGCTCGAAATCAGCCATACGTTCGAGTAATTCCAGCAAGGAGACCGCCCGATGATCGACACCCTGCTCGCACCGATCAGCGCCGACGCGCCGTGCGGACCGGACCTCGAATACGACGCCGACTTTCTGGCGCTTCAGCGCAGCGCGGCCGGCAAGCCGGACGAGCAGTACGGCGAGACCCGCATCGCCGCGCAGCCGCCCGCATGGCGCGACGTGGAGCGTATCGCGCTCGCGCTGCTCGCACGCACGAAGGATCTGCGCGTCGTCGTGCCGCTCACGTATGCGTGGATCGACAGCCGCGGTTTGGAAGGCTATGCCGACGGGCTGCGTCTCGCGACGTCGCTGGTCGACACGTACTGGGAGCCGCTGTATCCCATGCTCGCCGTGGACGGCACGCCCGATCCGCTGCCGCGCTTCAATGTTCTCGCCGAGCTTGCCGGCCCGCAGGGCTGCGCGCGCGCCGCGCGCGAGCGGCCGCTTCTCGGCGCGCTGAGCGTGAGCGCGGCGCTCGACGTGCTGCAGCAGGGCGAGGGTGCCGATGGGGGGCACGCAGACACCTACGCCGGCGGACGCGAGCGGCTCGTGCGCGAGTGGCGCGACGCGCTCGAGTCGGCCAGCTCGGCTCTGCACGCGGGGCTCACGATTCGGGAGCAACTCGCGCATTTGCGGCGCATCGTGGGCGAGCGGCTCGGCGACG
The DNA here is from genome assembly GCF_040965595.1 of Paraburkholderia sp. EG287B. Classification (NCBI taxonomy): domain Bacteria; kingdom Pseudomonadati; phylum Pseudomonadota; class Betaproteobacteria; order Burkholderiales; family Burkholderiaceae; genus Paraburkholderia; species Paraburkholderia sp. EG287B. Next base: position 49,108 of record NZ_JBFRCG010000025.1, on the reverse strand, counting down.
CGTGGACGCTCGATGCGAGCGCGCTCGAGCGGCAGCTCGCCACCCTGGCTGCGGCGCTGCCTTCCCGCAGGACAACGGAAGCGGCGCAGGCAGCCGCGCCGGGAGCCGGCGGGCAAGAACCGCAACCCATGTCGCAGCAGCGGGGCGCTGCGCCGCCGCCCGCCGCAGGCACAGCCAATGGCGCAAACGGCGCCGCGTGGCGCGACGCCGAGATATCGAGCCGGTCCGACATCGACTTCGGGCTCGAAAAGATGTGCCGCTACTTCGAGCTGTACGAGCCGAGCCATCCTGCGCCGATCTTTTTGCGTCGCGCGCAACGCCTGCTCTCGCTGAACTTCTACGAGATCTTCCGCGACATCGCACCGGAGAGCGTGCGCGAGCTCGACCATCTGAGTGGTCATCGCAACGAGTCGCCGCAATGATGCGCGGCGATGCACGACGGCGCGCGGCCCTGGATGCGCAACGGCCGCGCAGGGATCAACGCAGGGATCGATACGGTAATCGACCCCGTGAAGCGCACGAGTTGCGCGGGAGCTGACTCACATGTCTCGACACAAGTCACCGGCAGGAGCCCAGAAGTTCATCGGACGCAATCGCGCGCCCCGCGTGCAGATCGAATACGACGTCGAGCTCTACGGCGCGGAGCAGAAAGTGCAGTTGCCGTTCGTGATGGGCGTGCTGGCCGATCTCGCCGGCAATCGCAGCGATGCGCTGCCCGAGCTGGCCGAGCGCCGCTTCGTGGAGATCGACGTCGACAACTTCGACGACCGCATGAAGTCGATTGCGCCGGCGCTCGCGTTCGAGGTGCCCAACACGCTCACGGGCGACGGCGTGCTCGGCGTGGAGATCGCGTTCAACAGTATCGACGACTTCTCGCCCGCCGCGCTCGCGCGCAACGTCGAGCCCCTGCGGCGCCTGCTCGAAGCGCGTACCCAGCTCGCGAACCTGCTCTCTTACATGGACGGCAAGCGCGGCGCGGAGGCGTTGATCACGCGAGCGCTCGGCGATCCGGCGCTGCTGGCCGAGCTTTCCGAGCCGAGGGCGCTCGCCGGGCCGAAAGATGGGGACGCCCCGCCGCAACACGGCAATGATCCAAAGCACGACTAAAAGCAGGAGGACGAACATGAGCCGGACCGAGCCGCAAAACGCGCTGCAAAGCCCAGTCTCCACCTTGCCCGCAACCACGCTCAACGGCGACCAGTTCGCCGTGCTGCTGGAGCGCGAAATCAGCCCCAAGACCGAGCTTGCTCGCGAGGCGGTGCAGAACGCGGTGCAGACGCTCGCGCGCGAGGCGCTCGAGCACAGCGGCAGCGCGACGCTGTCGTCGGACGCTTACGAGGGCGTGCGGCAAGTGATCGCCGCAATCGACCAGAAGCTTTCCGCGCAGATCAACGCCATGCTGCATCACCCCGAGTTTCAGCGTCTGGAGGCGTCGTGGCGCGGGCTGCACTACCTCGTGAACAACACGGAAAGCGACGAGATGCTCAAGATCCGCGTCATGCCCGCAAGCAAGAAGGAGCTGGCGCGCATGCTCAAGCGCCACAAGGGTATCGCGTGGGACCAGAGCCCGCTTTTCAAGAAGATCTATGAAGAGGAATACGGACAATTGGGCGGCGAGCCGTTCGGTTGCCTCGTGGGCGATTATTACTTCGATCACAGTCCGCCCGATGTCGAAATGCTGCAGTCCGTTTCGAAGATCGCGGCGGCGGCGCACGCACCGTTCATCGGCGGGGTATCGTCCGCGCTCATGCAGATGGACTCGTGGCAGGAGCTCTCGAATCCACGCGACCTCACGAAGATCTTCCAGAACACGGAGTATGCCGCCTGGCGCAGCCTGCGCGAATCGGAAGACTCGCGCTATGTCGGGCTCGCGATGCCGCGCTTTCTCGCGCGGCTGCCTTACGGCGCGCGCACCGACCCCGTCGACGAATTCGAGTTCGAGGAGGAAACCGACGGCGCGAAGCACGATCACTACACCTGGACCAACGCGGCCTACGCGATGGCGGCCAATATCAACCGCTCGTTCAAGCTCTACGGCTGGTGTTCGGCGATTCGCGGCGTGGAGTCGGGTGGCGCGGTCGAGAATCTGCCATGCCATACGTTCCCGACCGACGACGGCGGCGTCGATCTCAAGTGTCCCACCGAGATCGCGATCAGCGACCGGCGTGAAGCGGAGCTGGCGAAGAACGGACTGATTCCGCTCATTCACCGCAAGAACTCCGACGTGGCGGCTTTCATCGGCGTGCAGTCGCTCTACCAGAGCGCGGAGTACCACGACCCCGATGCGACGGCCAACGCCCGGCTCTCCGGCCGGCTGCCGTACCTGTTCGCGTGCAGCCGCTTCGCGCACTACCTCAAGTGCATCGTGCGGGACAAGGTGGGCTCGTTCCGCGAACGGCCGGACATGGAGCGGTGGCTCAACGACTGGATCATGAACTACGTGGACGGCGACCCCGCGAACTCGTCGCAGGAGACCAAGGCGCTCAAGCCGCTGGCCGACGCGAGGGTGGAGGTGGAGGCCGTGGAGGACAACCCCGGCTATTATTCGGCGCGCTTTTTTCTGCGGCCGCACTATCAGCTCGAAGGCCTCACGGTGTCGCTGAGGCTGGTGTCGCGGCTGCCGGCGGTGCAGGCTTCAAGTTGAAGAGGATGACTGATCAAATGAACCCGGCAGCGTGATTCGCGGCCCGGCTCGACAGGCAAACAGGCAGGCAGACGGGAGAACCGCAATGGGCGTGGCGATGTTTATGAAGGTGGATGGCGCGACCGGCGAATCCGCCGACAAGCAGCACACCGGCTGGAGCGATATCCAGTCGTTTTCCTGGGGCGCGACCCAGCCGGCGGCGATGGCGACGGGCGGCGGCGGCAACGCGGGCAAGGCGAACTTCGACGACCTGGTCGTGAGGGCATACATGGACAAAGCGACGCCGGCGATCATCAAACATTGCGCGAGCGGCAAGCATCTCTCGAAGGTGGAGATCTCGTCGTGCAAGACGGGGGGCGAGCAAATCGAGTTTTCGCGGGTCACGCTCGAGGAGGTGATCGTCACCGCTGCGCGCGTGGTGGGCGCCGATGCGAGCGACGCCACCGACCGTCTCCTGATGCAATACGGCTTCCAGGCCGCGCGCGTGAAGAAGCAGTACTGGGAGCAGAACGCGAACGGCGGCAAGGGGCCCGAGGTCACGATGGGCTGGGACATCAAGAAGAACAGCGAAATGTGAGGTCCGCATGCCGAGTGCCTCCCATCCTCCGGACCCTTCGCGAACGCCAGCGGACCGCGCCGCACGCGTACGCCCGGCGGCGCCGATGTTGTTCGACCGCCTGAGGGAAGGCGCGCCGCAACGCGGCGCCGTTCACGCCGACGCGCTGCTCGATGCGGTGCTGCGCGATCTCTCGTGGCTGCTCAACACGGCCTGCGCGCTCGACGAGCGCAACGCGCGCCGCTATGCCGAAGCCGCCCGCTCGGTGCTCAACTTCGGCGTACCCGCGCTGGCGGGCATGCCGCTCTCCGGCATCGATACGCAATATCTGGAAGACGCGCTGCGCGAGGCGATCGTGTGCTTCGAACCGCGCCTGCAAGGCGGCAGCGTCGAGGTGCGCTGCGTGAGCGACGCGCCGCGCGCAAGACGGCACAACGTGCTGACCTTCGAGATTGCCGGGCGCCTCGCCTGTTGCGACCCGCCGCTTGCCATGCTGGTGCACACGGAGCTGGACCTGGATTCCGGCGTCGCGCTGCTGCGGCCGCTCGGCAGTGCCGCGCAGGCCGAGACCGACGATGCCCGCCCGCGACGCTAAGGAAACGCTGCCCTATGGATGCACGCTTTCTCGACTACTACAACCGTGAGCTTGCCTGGTTACGCGAATCCGGCGCGGAGTTCGCGCGCCAGTATCCGAAGGTTGCGGGCGGCCTCGGCATGCACGGCATCGACGTGGCGGACCCGTTCGTCGAGCGGCTGCTGGAGGGTTTCTGCTTTCTCACCGCGCGCGTGCAACTGAAGATGGACGCGGAATTTCCGCGCTTCTCCGAGCGGCTGCTCGACGTGGTGTACCCGGATCACCTCGCGCCCACGCCGGCGATGGCGATCGTCCAGTTCGAGGCCGATTCCGCACAAGGCTCGCTGAGCCAGGGGTTCACCGTGCCGGCGGGGACCAGTCTGATGGCGGCTGCGGCCGGCACCGCGACGGCCTGCGAATTCCGCACCGCGCAGCCGGTCACGCTGTGGCCGCTCACGCTGCGCGCGGTCGAACTCGCGCCCGCGCCCGCGGGCGTGCCGTCGCTTCCCGGCATGCCGCGTGCAGGAGCGGGTAGCGGCGGGGGCACCGGGCCGCTGCGGGCCTTGCATATCACGCTGGCAGCGCGGGGCGGGGCGCGGCTGAGCCAGTTGCCGCTCGACCAGTTGACGTTCTTCCTCAGTGGCCCGGATCGTCAGGCGATGCGTTTGCTCGAACTCGTCTGTGCGCGCTCGCTCGGTGTCGCGCTGCGCGAGGGCAAGGAGGGCAAGTGGCTCGGTGCACTGGGACCGCAATGCGTCGTGCACGAAGGATTCGATGCGCAGCAGGCGCTCTTTCCGCCCGGCGCGCGCAGCTTCGAAGGCTACCGGATCCTGCGCGAGCATTTCGCGTTCGCCGCGCGCAACCTCTTTTTCAGTGTGTGCGGTCTGCGCAGCGCATTGGCCAATGCGAGCAGCGAGAGCGTCGACCTCTTCGTGCTGCTGGACGGCGACGACGCCGATCTCGAACGCAGCATCGACGCGACGCACCTTGCGCTCGATTGCACGCCCGCGATCAACCTGTTCCCGAAGCGCACGGAGCGCGTCCCCGTGACGCCTGGCGCGAACGAGTACCGGCTGATGGTCGACCGCACGCGCGCGCTGGACTACGAGGTATTCGCCGTGAAGCGCGTGATCGGCCATCGCGCAGGCGCCGACGGCGACTGCGATTTCCTGCCGCTCTATACATCGGCCGCCGACGACGCGCAGGAATCTGGCGCCTGGTTCAGCTTGCGGCGAGAGGCGCGGCTCGTCGGCACGCAGGCGCGGCGCAGCGGCACGCGCTCGAACTATGCGGGCTCCGATGTCTACGTTTCGCTCGTCGATCGCCGGCGTGCACCGTTCGACGAACGTATCGCGCTGCTATCGGCCGATACCCTTTGTACGAACCGCGACCTGCCGCTGCATCTTGCGTCTGGCAGCGCCGGCGCTCTCACGCTGAGGATCTCCGCGCCCGTGAGCCGCGTGCGCATCGTGCGCGGTCCTTCGCCGCCCCGCCCGCCGCTCGCGCACGACGACGCGACGTGGCGGCTCATCGCGCATCTGGGGCTCAACTATCAGCCGCTCGCCGATATCGAAGACGAGGCCGGCGCCCGGCGGCTGCGCGAGCAACTGGAGATCTACGCCGATCCCGCGAATGCGCCGCTCGCGCAGCGCATTCGCGGCATTCGGGGTCTCGCGTGCCGGCCGGTGTTCAGACGCCTGCCGGTGGCCGGGCCGCTCGTCTACGGGCGCGGCGTGCGCGTGGAGTTGACCGTCGACGACCATGCGTTCGCGGGCGACAGTCCCTACGCGCTCGGCGCGGCGCTCGAGCAGTTCTTCGCGCGGCATGCGTCGATCAATGCGTTCGTCGAATTCGCGCTGTACTCGGCGCAGCGCGGCGAGATCGCCGAATGGCCCGCGCGGATCGGACGTAGGCCTGCGGTATGAATCGATCATCGGGATTCCGGAACATGAGCCAGCAAGCGCCGATCCCCGCCGGCCAGGACCGGTACCAGGTGTTCTGGCGGCGGCTACGAGCCGCGCCGCACGAGCATGACCTGTTTCATCTGCTGCGCTGGATCGACGCGCTCGCAGGCGGCGAAGCGCCGCTCGGCGAGGCGCAGCATCCTGCGGGCGAGCCGGTGCGGCTCGGGCAGACGCCGTCGCTGTCGTTCGCGCCTTCGATGGTCGCGGCGGTCGCTGGCGAAGAAGACGGGCACGCACCGGACGGACTGCCGCGCGTGCATATTCACGGCTTCGGGCTGTTCGGGCCGAACGGTCCGCTGCCGCAGCACGTGACGGAGTATGCGTACGAGCGCGCCCACAGCTTCGGCGACAACACGATGGGCGCGTTTGCCGACCTGTTCCACCATCGGCTGATCGTGCTGCTCTATCGCGCGTGGGCCGACGCGCAGCCCGTGGTCGGCCTCGACCGGCCCGGAGAGTCGCGCTTCGACCGCTATGTCGCGAGCCTCATCGGCCTCGCCGGCGCGCGGATCGCGGCGCCGCCGTTGCGTGCTCGCGACGTGCCGGGGCGCCACGCGAAGTACTTCCAGGCGGGCCACTGGGTGCGCCAGACGCGCAACCCCGAGGGGCTCGCGCAAATGCTGCGCCACGACTTCGGCGTGCCCGTGCGCATCGTCGAGCATGTCGTGCGCTGGATCGCGCTCGGCGAGCGTCAGCGCAGCGCGATCGGCGCCGTGCGAGGCCCGCGGCGCGGCGGCGGACAAGTCGCGCGCCAGCGTGCAACGGGCGCGGCACTCGGCGAGGGCGCGGTGCTCGGACGTGCGGTGCGCGACGCGCAGGGCAGCTTCCGCATCGTACTGGGGCCGCTGCCGCTCGCGCGCTACCAGGCGTTCCTGCCCGGTGGCACGGACTCGGCCCGGCTCGTGCATTGGGTGCGCGAGTACATCGGCGCCGAGTTCGGCTGGGACCTGCAACTCGAACTGGCCGCGTCCGCGGTGCCACGCGCAGCGCCCGGCGGCGCGGGCAGGCTCGGTTTGTCGACCTGGCTCGGGCGGCGCCTGAGCCATGAACCCGCGCGCGACCTCGTGGTCGATCTGGTTGCGCGTGCCCAAGGAGGCTGACGCGTGGCGCGCATCTTCACCCTCGAAAGTCCGTCAGGCGACGATCTCAAGTTCTACCGCCTGAACGGCGAAGAGGCGCTCGGGCGTCCGTTCGAGTGGCGCATCGAGGCGCTTGCCGCGAGTCACAACGTGTCGCTGCGCGAACTGCTCGGCAAGGCGGTGACCGTGCGCGTCGAACTGGCGGGGGGCGGGGAGCGCTACCTGAACGGCATCGTTTCGCGCGCCTCGTTGATCGGGCGCCATGCCGAGCGTTACTACGCTTACGAGTTGATCGTGCGGCCGTGGCTCTGGCTCGCGAGCCGCAGCGCCGACTGCCGCATCTTTCAGGAAAAAAGCGTGCCGCAAATCGTGCAGCAGGTGCTTTCTCCCTATGGTTACCCGATAGAGAACCGGCTGACCGAAACCTATGCGCCGCGCGAGTACTGCGTGCAGTACAACGAGACCGATCTCGACTTCGTCTCGCGGCTCATGGAGGCGGAGGGCATCTATTACCTTTTCCGCCATGAGGCCGGGACGCACACACTGGTGCTGTGTGACGCAATGGCTTCGCACGGCGATCTGCCCGGCTACGCGACGATTCCGTATATCGGCCGAGACCGCGCCGCGATCGCCGACGAGGAACACATCGACAGCTGGCAGCCGGTTCAGGAGGTGAGCGCGGGGCGGCGCGAGGCGAGCGACTACGACTATACGAAGCCGCACGCCGATCTGGGCGTGCAGCGCGCCGAGCCTCGCGGTCACGACCACGACGACTATTCGGTGTACGAATGGCCGGGTGGCTATCGCGACGACGCGCACGGCGCCCAGCGCAATCGCGTGCGCCTGGAGGAACTGCAGGGTATCTACGACCGCGCGCCGACCAGAATCGCAAATACCTGATCGTGCGTTGCACGTACCGCTTTCAGGAGAACCCATATGCAAGCCACACGGGCAACGAGCCCGTGCTGCACGAGGCCGATCTGCTCGCCCAGCCCGACAACCTGCCGTACCGTACGCCGCGCACGACGCCGGTGCCGCACACCAACGGCCCGCAGACGGCGGTCGTGGTCGGGCCGCCCGGTGAGGAAATCTGGACCGACCGCTATGGCCGGGTGAAGCTGCAATTCCACTGGGACCGTTACGGCCGGCGCGACCAGGACTCGTCGTGCTGGGTGCGTGTTTCGAGCCCCTGGGCCGGCGGCGGTTTCGGCGGCGTGCAGATTCCGCGCATCGGCGACGAGGTGATCGTCGATTTTCTGAATGGCGATCCCGACTATCCGATCGTGACCGGGCGCGTCTACAACGCCGCGAGCATGCCGCCCTGGAGCCTGCCGGTGAGCGCAACGCAAAGCGGGCTGCTCTCGCGCTCGACGCCCGGTGGCGCGGTGGAGCACGCGAACGCGCTGCGCTTCGAGGACCGCAAAGGCTCAGAGCAGTTGTGGATGCACGCCGAGCGCAATTTCGACGCGGAAACGGAGCTCGACCATACGCTTTCCGTGGGGCACGACCACGCACACACGGTCGGCAACGACGAGACGATGCAGGTGAAGAACAACCGGCAGAGGAGTGTCGGGCAGAACGAGACAGTCAGCATCGGGCAGCATCGGGTCGCGCAGATCGGCGGGAACGAGACCACCAGCGTAGGCGGAAGCCATAGTGTCACGGTAAAGGGCGACAGCACGCATACGGTCACCAACGGCAATCACAGCTTCACCGTGGCGAACGGGACGCATACCGTGCAGGTCGAACAGACCAGCACGCATGCGGTGGCCGCCGGTTCGCGCATCGTCGATGTTGCCGTGGGCGACTACAGCGTGACGGCGGCAACCGCGGTGCTCCTGTACGGCAAAAAGCAGGGTGTGGGCATCACCGGCGACGGCGGTGTCGGCATCACGGGCAGCAAGCTCGGCGTCGACGTGATCGGGAACGACGGGGGTATCGGCATCACCGGCGATGGCAAGGGCCGGGGCGTGGAGGTCACCGGGACCGGCAAGGGCGTCGTCATCACCGGCACCCCTTTTACGGAAGTCTATGGCACGACCAACGTGGACGTCTCGGCCCCCACCGTCAACGTGGGCGATCAGGACGTCAAGCAGGTCAACATCAACGCGAAGAAGATCGTCATCTCGACGCAAGGCGCGAGCATCGAGCTCGACGCGTCAGGGATCACGATTCAGGGGACGATTGCCCATATCAACTAGTCGCGCAGGGAAATGGAGAGGATCTTATGGACACTCACGCAGATCAGACCGATGAAGCGATGGCAACGCAAGCCGCGTCCATCGATCCCGGCACCATCGACGACGCTACACGCGCGAAGCTGCGCGCCCTGTTCGACGCGGGCGCGGCCCCCGGTCCGGCAGCGCCCGCGCGAGGGCCCGCCATCGAGAGGCTGCTCGCAGGCGAGGTGACCGACACCCATCATCCGGACAGCCCCGGCCGGGTGCGGGTGCGCTGGCACTCCGCCCAGGGCGACGCCGTGGAGTGCTGGCTGCAATGCCTGCGCGGGCAACGGCCGCGCAGGGGCGATCGCGTGCTCGTCGAGCAGCCGGCGAACTGGCCGGAGGCGCTGGTCACGGGGATTCTTTCGACAGGCGCCGCGGAGGGCGAAGCGGGCATCCCCGAGTCGCATGGAATGAACGGCGCAACCGAGGCCGCCGACACGCAAGCGAGCCAGATCGTGAGGCTCCAGCCCGATGAATGCGTGCAGATCGACGATGCACACGGCAAACCGCTCGTGCAGATTCTCGCTTCGAGCGCGGGGCCGGTGGTGCGCCTCATGAGCCCGAACGTCAACCTGGAGGCCGCGGGCAAGCTCAGCCTGCGTGCGCGGACACTGGAGCTGGAGGCGGGCCGCGGTGGCGTCGATATCCGCACCGAGGCCGATACGGTGGTGAGAAGTCGCTACATTCGGCTGAACTGACCCACGAGAGGATTGGGTGATGCAGCGTGAATTTGCCGCCAAGGATGCTGCGTTGGGCGCGTTCATCGAGCAGCCCGACTATCCGACGCTCGTGCTCGGCGCAACCGATCTCGACGTCGTGCTCGCGTTCAGGATGCTGCAGGAACGCGATCGGCGCGACAGGCAGCGCGTCTACCTGCTGTTTCCGTTCGAATGCGCCGCGTCGGGCCGCTTTGTTCAGCAGTGCATGGCTTCGCTCGCCGCGCAGATTGACGCAGAGAACCAGGCGCGCGCGCAAGAGGGCGTGATGCCGTGGGCCGAGCTCCCGCTGCTTTGCACCGATCCGACGCAGCACCCCGCCATGCGGCTAAGAGCGGCGATCGGGCATGTGCGCACGCTGGTTGCGGAAGGCGTCGATATCGTCTGGGGGCTCATGCCATCGACCCTCGAGGACGCCGCCGGCTATCGCGAAACGGTGTTGCCGCTGCTCGCGCTCGATGGCTTCGAGGCGTGGATGGACGGCCACCGCTTCTGCGTTCGCGACGATTGTTCGCGGCGCTTCCTGTTGCCGCAGGAGTTGCGTGCGCAAGCGCAACACGTGCTCGCGCTTGACCTCGACTTTTCGTGTGAAAAAACTGCGGACGCCATGGTGGGCGCGATGAACGACGCGGCCCGCCCGCTGGCTGAGCGGATGCACGCGGCGATGCAACTGGCCGCGCTCGATCTCACGCACGGTCGGCTCGACCAGGCGCTGGAGAAATATCGCCTGCTGTATGGCTGGCATCGAGAGCAGCGCAACTCGCTCGGGCAGGCGCTGGCGCTGGGCGGAATCGGCGAAATCGCGACGCGCAGCGGCCAGCACGCCGATGCGAGCCGCTGGTATGCGCATGCGCTCGATGCCGCGGCGGACAGCGGCAACCTGGGCGTGACGCTCAATATTCTCATGGCGTCTGGAGAAGCTTGCCTGCGCGTGAAACAGCCCGCGCGCGCGGTCGAATATTTCGCGCTCGCGAGCCGCGGTGCGGACAAGCTGATGTTCCCGCACGCGAGCGTCGCCGCACTGGAGAAGCTCGGCGTGGCCCTGCTGGGTGCGCGTAAGACTGCCGAGGCAGCACGCACGTGGACCGAGGCGAAAGCGCTCTGCGAGCGCTTCGGTTGCGAGCATCAGCGCCGCTCGCTGCTCGACCGTCTGGCCGCCCTGTATGCGCAGGCCGGCCTGAAGACGCAGGCGACAGCCTACGAGATGGAGAAAGATCGGATTCCTGCATATCGTGGAGGGCACATCGATAAATGAGCACCCCAGCGGGAAATCCGGCCAGCCCGGCGAGCGAGCCGCCCCCGGCGCGTGCGCCGTTGATCTCGCCGACCGGCAACACGTCGGTCGACGCGCTTGCCAGTGCGGTCAACGCCGGCGCGCAGCCGTTTCAGCAGCTCGGTAACCCGAAGGCCAACACGCTTGACCGCGTCACTAATGTCGTGAACGGTGCGGTGGGCAGTCTCGGCGCGCTGGACCAGTTGCTCAATACGGGCATGGCGATGATTCCCGGTGCGAATCTTGTGCCTGGCATGCCGGCGGCGTTCATCGGCGTGCCGCATCTCGGGGTGCCACATGCGCACGCCCACCCGCCGAGTGATGGTGTGCCGATGCCGAGTTGCGGCGTGACGATCGGAAGCGGCTGCCTGAGCGTGCTGTATGGGGGCATGCCCGCGGCACGGGTGCTCGACATCGGCCTCGCGCCCACCTGTGGCGGCTTGGCGCCCATCTTCGAGATCTGCACCGGATCGAGCAATACTTTCATCGGTGGCGCGCGCGCGGCGCGCATGGCGCTGGACCTGACGCGTCACTGCAATCCGCTTGGCATGAGCGGTGCCGGGCATGCCGAGCAGGACGCTGAGAAGGCGAGCGCGCTGAAGCGTGCGATGCACATTGCCGGAATGGCGGCGCCGGTGGCCTCCGGCGGGCTGACGGCCGCCGACCAGGCCGTGGATGGGGCCGGGGCGGCCGCCGCCGAGATGACGGCAGCGCAGACAGCGGCAGACGCGATCGCGATGGCGATGAGCAATCTGATGGGCAAGGATCCCGGCGTTGAGCCAGGAATGGGCACGCTGATCGATGGCGATGCGAGCGTGCTGATCGGCGGCTTTCCGATGCCCGATGCGCTTGCCATGTTGATGCTGGGTTGGGGGCTGCGCAAGAAGGCGCACGCCCCCGAAGATGCCGGGGAATCCAAGCGTACGGAGCAAGGGGAATGCAAGGGAGGACACCCCGTCGACGTGGTGAGAGGTACGGCGGAGAATGAGTTTACCGACTATGCGACCCTCGACGCGCCCGCATTCAAATGGGAACGCTACTACCGTAGCGACTGGAGCGAGCGCGACGGCGCGCTGGGCTTCGGCTTTCGTCACAGCTTCCAGCACGAACTGCGCTTGCTGCGCACGCGTGCGATTTACGTCGATGGCCAGGGTCATGCCTATGTGTTCCGGCGCAGTGCTTTAGGGCGCTACGAGGATGTGTTCGCAGGCTACGAACTTGAGCAGCAGGGGGAGAATCGATTCGTATTGCTTCACGCCACGCACGGCGAATTCACATTCGAACGTGCGAGTGCGGCGCAAGCATCGACGCGGCTCGTATGCCATGTGCACGAGGGTGTCGAGAGCGCGTTGCGCTATGCAGGCGACGGCACGTTGCAGCACATCGAGCAAACAGCCGGGCGTGAGCAGCGCCGCCGGGTGATCGACCTGCTTTACGAAGCGCGCGGCCATGTCGTGGAAATACGTGTGACCGATCCTCGAGGCGCAGTCCTGTGCGTCGCCCGCTATCGCTATGACGCCGCCGGGTGCCTCGTCACGTCCACCGATGCGCTCGGTGCCTCGATGACCTATGGCTACGACGCGTGGCGACGGATGATCCGCGAAACGGACGCGAATGGTTATTCGTTTTCCTACCGTTACGACCGTGACGGGCGTTGCGTGGAAAGCGCGGGGCAGGACGGCCTGTGGCGGGTGCTGCTCGACTATCAGCCTGGCCGCACGGTGGTGACGCAAGCCGACGGCGGCAGATGGACCTACCTGTACAACGAGGCGCGCACGGTGACGCGTATAGTCGATCCATATGGCGGCGTGACGGAGCGCGTGATCGGCGACGGCGGACGCATTGTCGAGGAGGTGGATTCGGGTGGGCGCGTCATGCGCTGGCTCTATGATGAGCGAGGTGAAAATACCGGACGCCTGGATCGCTGGGGAAATCGCTGGCCGACGCGAGACGAGGCCCCACAGTTGCCCAATGCCCTTGCGCATGTTGTCCCTGCGAGGCCGCTGGAACTGCTCTGGGGGGATGCCAGCCCCGAAGAGCTGACGGACAGGGTGCTGCTGCCACCGGAGATCGAAGCAGTCGCGGCGGCCGCTTTCGCATCGAGCGCCGCTGTGCTTGAGCCTGCCGAGGAGCGCGATGGAGCGTGCCGCGTGATCGGCCGCACGGACGAATCCGGGCACGCTGAATGCCTGCACCGTGACGCGGCCGGCAATGTGGTGCAGTTGCGCGACAAAGATGGACGCGACTATTGCTACACCATCGCATCGTGGAACCTGCGTGAAAGCGAAACCGATCCGCTGGGCAACACCGTCCGATACCGGTATTCACCCAAGCAAAACATCACGGCCGTCATCGACGCGAACGGCAACGAGAGCCGGTACACGTATGACTACAAGAGCCGGCTTACCCGTGTGGCACGACACGACACGATACGCGAATCGTACGCATACGACGCGGGTGACAGGCTGATCGAAAAACGCGATGGCGCCGGCAACATATTGCTGCGTTTCGAGATAGGCGAGAACGGCCTGCATAGCAGGCGCATTCTCGCGAGCGGCGAAACCCATACCTACGAGTACGACCGTCGCGGTAACTTTACCAGAGCATCGACGGATAAATTCGAAGTCACAGTGACATACGACGCATACGGTCGCCGTACAGGCGACAAGCGCGATGGGCGCGGTGTCGAGCACAGCTTCGTTGCCGGACGTCTCGCGAGCACGACCTGGTTCGGGCGCTTCGCCGTGCGCTACGAAACGGATCCAACCGATGACGTGGTGATTCACACGCCGGACGGAGGTGTCCATCGGCTTCAGCGCGCAGCGGACGGCACGGTACTCTTGAGACTTGGCAACCGCACCAACGTGCTGTACCGGTTCGATGCAGACGGTCGATGCACCGGGCGGTTGAGCTGGCCGGAGGGTCGCACGGAAGCGGTCCGTTACGTGCAATACCAGTACAGCGCGACGGGCGAGTTGCGGCGCGTGATCGACAGCACGAGCGGCACCGCCGAGTACCAATACGATGCCGCGCACCGGCTGGTTGGCGAGAGCCGCGATGGCTGGACCGTTCGCCGCTTTGAATATGACCGCGGCGGAAACCTCCTGTCGACGCCGACGTGCCAGTGGATGCGCTATGACGAGGGCAACCGGCTTTCGGGCGCCACATGTGGCGTGTTTCGCTACAACAGCCGCAATCACCTGGCCGAGCAGATCGACGAACATAGCCGTCGCACAACCTGGCACTACAACAGCGTGGATCTGCTGGTGCAGGTCCAATGGAGCGATCGTGAGGAGATATGGACCGCTGAGTACGACGGACTCTGCCGGCGTATCGCGAAAGCGATGGGGTGCGCGCGCACGCAGTACTTCTGGGACGGCGACCGTCTGGCCGCAGAGATTGCGCCAGACGGAAGGTTGCGGATATACGTCTATGTGAACGGGACGTCGTATCTACCATTCATGTTCATTGACTACGACAGTTGGGATGCCGATCCGGCATCTGGCCGGTCCTATTACGTTTTCTCGAATCAAGTAGGGCTGCCGGAGTGGATCGAGGATATTTCTGGTGCATGCGTATGGAGTGCGAAGGAGATCAATCCTTACGGGGAGATCTGTGTTGCTCCGGGCAACGAATTGGAATACAACCTACGCTGGCCGGGTCACTGGTTCGATCCTGAAACAGGTCTTCACTACAACCGGTTCAGGTCGTACAGCCCGGTGCTCGGAAGATACTTGCAGTCAGATCCGGCAGGGCAAGCTGGCGGGATTAACCTCTATGCGTATACCGCTAACCCACTAGTTCTCGTTGACGTTTTGGGCCGTGAATGCCCGCATGGCAACGAAAGTTCGAGCGAGTGTTCGCAGTGCGCGGACCGGGAAGAGGCGGCGCGGATTCGTCAGGAGAAGCTGCAATTAATCGCGAGACGGATGGAAATCGAAGAGGAGGTTACTGGCCATCCGGGAACACTCCTCGCACCCTACGATCTGACCGGGAAAGATAGCCGCTACAAGGACGAATACAAGCGGCTCCTCAACGACATAAACACGAAGCAGGAGGCCGAAGACGCTGCGTTGCTCAGAGAGCAATTCCCATCCATGGACGCTGTCACGCTCCCACCGTTCGATGGAAAGACCACCATTGGCTATATGTTTTACACGGATGCAAATGGGCAGTACCACGTTAGAAAGCTGTACTCGGGAGGCCAGGTGCTATCGAACTACGACTCGTCGGGTCACGTTGAGGGCAAGGCGGCTTTGATCATGCGAGATGAGGGAATAACGGAGGCAGTGGTGATCCACAATCACCCATTCGGAACATGTCACTATTGCTATGGGCAAGTGGAGACTTTGCTTCCAAAAAATGCGAAGCTGCGGGTCATTCCTCCAGAGAACGCGATAGCGCCAACGAAGTACTGGCACGATCAGCCCAAGGATTACTTTGGAAATTCAGCGGATCCCAAGCCGCCACCGAACTGATAGGGGCATAGACAGGTGATGGAAGCCATCAAAATGGAATATGTTGGCGGCGCGTGCGAAATGCACACGCGGCAGGAGTTGGACGCCGCGCTTGCGCAGTGGAGCGGCGCGGCGAACGACTACTGGCTGTTCCACGGCAACGCCAAATTTCCAGCCTTGGCGGTCATGGCCAATGGGCCGTTGGCCACTGCGCATTACTTTCCCGACGCACGTCATCCTGGGTTCATTTCCCTAGGCAATATAAATGGACTGGATCCCGATGGTACCAGCACGTTTTTCCTGACTGACACGGAAACGACGGACGTAGCCAATTATCGAGTCATACCCATTGAGGTTGCATGGGAGGCTGCGCGAGAATTTGCCGAATGCTCGCGTCGACCGAACTGCATCGAGTGGATCGAGCTTTAGTGTCGCTAACACAACCGCAACATGAGGCCATGACGGCCATATCCTGGCAGCATGTCCAGGTTGCGTTAGCGACTCTTAATCGGCTTCTCGACAGAAACCTTGCGGTCAATTTTTCCACCGGCGGAACGCTAACCACGTTATGGACAAAAGAGACGAATCGTGGCGGGTGTGCCATCCGCACGTGCATCGCGACGCCTTCCATCCGGCCGAGATCGACCGAGATGGAATGGACACCGCCCTCCCTTTGGGGGTGCGGAGTCCGGCAGGGAAGCGAGGCCCTCCGAAATCGAACGGCATCAATATGTCAGAGTGGATTTCGACACGTCTACTTGAAGAACGGAGGGCCCCAATGAATGCTACGACATACGGATATTGCAAAGCACGTGTTCCCGTTGTACCGGGCCGACGTTCAAACCGGCGAGATAGCCAACTGGCCGTACCGGATCAACCCGAGCGACGGATGCGATGGTTTGTCATCGATGATCGGCCAAGCCGATGACACGTCGCGGGCGAGGGCGGACCCGTGGGGAACGGACCGGCGAGGGTGGCCGGTCCTTCGCCCACCAAACGGCTGGATCGGCGCTATCCCCCGGGCGCATCGATCACGAACTGCGCCCTGAATGCCTCGAGCAGCGCATGCGAATCGTCAACGTTGTCCCCGAACATGTGAGTCACCGCTCGTGCGAGCAGGTCGGCCTGCAGCGTGGCGTAGGTCTCAGGTGACTGGAGCATGGCTCGCACGGCTTCACGGGTCGCGTTGTTTGCCACATCGCGCGCGTCGCGCGCAAGCATCCCCGCACAGGCGATTTCGACGTTGAAGTCGCACGCTTCGAGCAGATCCAGCGCCTCTTCGTACACGCGCTCCTCGTTGCCCGCGTAGAAGTACTTGCGCATCACGAAGAGCAGGTCGGATGCGTCGGTGTTCTTGATGGTGCGCCGGTCCTTCCATGCCATGAGCTTGAGCAGCACGAACGCAGGAAGCGACACGACGGGCACGACCAGCCCTTCACCGATCTCCACCAGCTGCGCGGTGTCGACCGCCTCCTGGAAGCCCAGCACCGTCATGACGAAGTCGCCCTCGGGCGGCCACGCGATCTCGCCAGGCGGCGCCTCGATGGGACCGAATGGGACCAGGTCGAGCTCGACGCTGAACTCATCTCCCTCGCGGCGGAACAAGAGCTTTTGCTGTGCCTTCGGGTCACGCTGGAAGTGACCGCTGGCGAGCAGCGTGTCGACCAACCGGTGGTGGAAATCCCAACTGACTGCGCACACGGCGACATCGACATCGCGTGTGGCAACCGGCGCCTTGATGCCGTGGATGTGCCAAAGCTGGACGTCGCGCCCACTCGCGCCCGCGAGCACGAACCGGGCCCCAAGGGTCTCGCACGCGTGGGTGACGTCGGCGAGCAGCGCGACGGTGAGCGGGTGAACCGGCCGTTCGGCCGGCACCTTAGCTTGCAAGGAAGCGGTCATGGAGACTCTGCGCAACGGCGTGGTTCCGGCTGTCGCCCGAGGCGATCAGGTCGGCGTAGATGAGGAGTGGATGGACGATGCCCGGTGGGATGTCCCAGCTTTTTTCTGCGTGCTTCGGCCAGAAGGATTCGAGGATCTCGACCTCACCCTGATCGTCAGGGCGAAGGCGCGCGGCCTTCATGAGGGCCGTGCTCACACCAGCGTGCACATACACTGCGACCGACGCCGGCTTGATCTCATGGGTGAGCACATCAGCCGCGCACTCGCTGCCCAGACGCGCGTCGAAGTCAGACAGCGGAGCGCCTTTCCACCACTCGATGCCGACGCCGCTCGTAAAGCGCCGGGCGCCGAGCTTCTTGCGCAGTCCCGTTGGGTACTGGCTCACCCACTCGGCGATGAAGCGGCGCCGGTCGGCGATCACGCGCTCGCCGGTGGCCTTCTTGATGACGAGCCCGCGCGCGATCAGGTCATCGACTGCCAGGTTCACCGTGTTGAGCGCCACGCCCGACTCGGCGGCGATGGTGCGCATGGGCTGCTCGACCAGTCCAGGCTGGCAAGCGAGCGCAAACGTCACCCGCAAGCCCTTGGG
The DNA here is from genome assembly GCF_040965595.1 of Paraburkholderia sp. EG287B. Classification (NCBI taxonomy): domain Bacteria; kingdom Pseudomonadati; phylum Pseudomonadota; class Betaproteobacteria; order Burkholderiales; family Burkholderiaceae; genus Paraburkholderia; species Paraburkholderia sp. EG287B. The sequence continues at coordinate 31,129 of NZ_JBFRCG010000025.1, read as the reverse complement.
CGTCGTCGAGCGCGAGCTCGTATCCGTGGGCTTGAGCGCGGGCTTGTCACGGCCCACGATCATGATCGTGGCTTCTGGCTCGTCGAGATAGACGTTGCCCGCCGTGTCCATAAACGGAATGCGCCTGGCGATGAACTCCGCTGCAGCCTTGGGCGTCACATGGTAGGTGATGACCATCAGCCGCCGGTCGTCCGCGGCAGCATCAAGCTTGGCCTGCGTGTGCCGGTGCACGGTGTGGAAGGAGGACTCCCACCGGGGTTCGAACACCACGGGCATGTCGAACCGCCTGCCCGCAACCGAGAAGTGGACCAATGCGTCAGCGTCATCCGGGCGCGCTGGTGCATCAAAGCGCGGCGACGCAGAAAAGTGCCGGGTGGCATCCGAAAAGGCTTCGCAGGCGAGGCTCAGCGCCGTTTGCCCAGAGGCCGAAAGGCGGTCGGTGACGGCCTTCAAGGTTTTCTCCTGTACGTTTTCAGTTCATTGTACGCCAAAAGCGTACAAACTGAAAATAACGTACATACGCCTCGCATCCTGGTTCTTTTGGGGCGAGTTGGCCGGACAGTCACCGCTCTGTATGTTCTTAATCGCTTGTACGCTAAAGACGAACTCCCCCATTGATAACGTACATCGCCGCCTGAAGGGACTACGAGTACGTCCGCGCGATCCAGTGCCGAAAACGCTTCACGCAACAGCGCTTCCTGATCGGTAAAGCGCTGTTTGTCGCGTGTGCGGAGTTTGCGCAGGTTTTCGATCTTTCAGCGGGCGTGGGGTGCTGGTGCCAACGCCCGGACTTCCCAGTCAGTGATTCGATCCGATGGCGTGACGCATGATTTATTCTGGTTTGGATCGAGAAAATTTGTATTTTCTACGAAAAAACAATGCATTTGTCTGGCCGGCTGCTGAAGGTGACGGCAGGGGCCAAAGGAGTACAAGGTGGCGGCAGGATGCAACTAACAGTCCGGATATCTTTAACCTGGCCAACGCCTTTCGGCGGCTGCGCTGCCCGGTAACAGGCATCAGCGGGAGTGCCGGTGAGAAAGCAACGGGCTTTATCGCGGCCGCCTCTATGCAGCAGGCTGCTGCACATTTAACGCGCCCTGGTTCGCTCATAGGTTAAGGCAATCACGGGAGCGTGCTGGCGTTCATCGAGGTCCGGCGGGGGCGAAAGAGGACATTCCCGGGTCGCCTGATGGCGACCGGACACTCACTTGAAGCGGACCAAGTTTTGATGAGCCACGTGCATCTGGATCATGTTGCCCCGTATCTTGAAGTCTCAGGAGGGTTACTGCGTTTGACGACGGTCCGCGGGCGGGCAGGTAGTGACACGCGATCTCGTGCGTAATAACATTGTGTTGACGTGTTACACCCGTCGGCATAACATTGTAATTACGGTGATCCTATGAGAACGACGATTCGCAGAATGGGTAACTCGCAAGGCGTGCTGATTCCAAAGCCCGTGCTAGCGCAGTTGGGATTGGAGCACGAAGTGGAAATGGAAGTCGAAAACGACGCAATTGTGCTGCGACGCCCCCGCCACAAACCCCGTGAAGGATGGGCGGAAGCGAGCAAGGCGCTCGCGCAGAGCGGTGATGACGAGTTGGTGATGGGCAAACTCTCCAACGCCGGCGACGAGGGGCTTGCATGGTAGTGCGCGGAGACGTTTGGTTGGTCGCGCTCGATCCGACTATGGATAGCGAAATCCAGAAAACGCGGCCCTGTGTCGTGGTCTCGCCTCCCGAAATGCACGACCATCTGAGGACGGTCCTCGTTGCTCCAATGACCTCGAAAGGGCGGGCAGCCCCTTTTCGGATTCCGGTAACGTTCAAGCGCAAGCACGGCTTGATCCTTCTGGATCAGATTCGTGCGGTAGACAAGGTGCGACTGGTCAAGAAGGAAGGCTCGGTTGCAGATAAAACGTTGTCGGACACCCTTCGAACCTTGCAGGAAGTCTTTGCAGAATAGGCAAACGCGGGGGGACGCAGGAGCGAAGGCAAAGTCCCTTTTCTTGACCGCCGCGGTTGCAGTGGTAGCCGTGACGTGGGATTTGACCGATGAGAAGTCGTGCATTTCCTGCCGGTGGGTCATACTGCCCATCACGCCTGGAATCGATCACTACGATTCGATGCTCAGGCCAGGACTGAAGCTTGATCGGAAAACCATGAATATCTCTCTTGATGCGGCAAAGGCAATCTATCGCCAGGCGATCGACCCGACAGCGAGCGACGGCGAAGGCGCCAGCTGGTGGGATGCAGTCGTAGACGAAGTTCGCGATGTGGTCGCCGCCCGCACGGTAGGCGAGGCCGCCGAAGTTATAAGCTGGTGGCATCATGACTGGACACTCGTTTCTGACACGTCGCGAGACGCGGCGAAGCGAATTCGAGAGACAGCGCGGGCGCTGCGTTGCGAGGCATAGGAAATCAAGGGAAGACACGAAAAGCAAAGCGCGGTGGAACGGATAGCGGTTTCGGCGACCTATGAGGTATTGCAAAACGGCAAACCCGTCGCCGGTCGCGTCGATTTTGTTGCGCGGGTGGCGGATCCCTCCAGGGCATACGACCTGACCACGCGAGCGCAGCGGGTGGTAGCGCGACGGCTGCGCGCGCGTATGGCCGACGTGAAGATAGTCGGCGCGACGTCGGGTTAGCGGAACGGAAAACGGGGGGCGAAATGGCGCGGTCCGGCAAGGTTCCCTACATCTACAAATGCGCAGAATGCGGTCATCGTGGCGAACAATGCTTCGATGACGACTCGCACGACGGCGAGGCTTCCAAGTGTGCCTCCTGCGGTGCGGCGGTGGCCCTCGAGTGGGATGGCGGTGTGACGTTTGAGAGTTCGAAGTCCATCGCCGACGAAGCAATCCCGCGCGCTCGCGGACGAAAGGAACCGGACACCGGAAAACAGCCCTGTGGCCGTCGGGATCGCCGAGCTCCTCATATGTCAAATGGAGTGAGCCTCACGCGGGGCTGCTATCCGGACCACATCGTCAGGCTTTCGAGCGTCGCGCCTCCGGGACCAGAATATCAGCGGGCAGAGAAACTTGCTCGAGTAAAGGCAAGGAACAATAGTGGCGAGAAATTACGCGCCGTGGCGTGCTGACTGATTGTCATATGCCCTGTTTAGCGCCAGCTGGACGTTGAACATGCCGTTTGACATACGTGAACTACTCCGTTGTTTCGGCAACAAGGCCAAAATTCCCTTCATCGTATACAGCAAGATCAGCGTGCCCGTCAGATCGCCGACGAACATGCTGAAGAAGCTCTCGAACCATTCCTTCGTTGCACCGGTCAGCGCAAACCACAAATGATGGAACAGCGGATTTGCCACCGAATAAGCAACCGCGAGGATGAGGAGCCGCTTCGGCGTGAGATTGGCCAGCGTTGCACGCAGGTCGTAGTACTCCAGTGCAAGCCGGTAGACCAGATACGGTGCCAGTGAACCAAGGATCGCTCCCGCGATTGCCCGAACTGGATCGTGGGGAAACCAGTAGACAAAGTCCACGAGTAGTCCGGCAAGCAGCAAGCCAACGAATCCATCGACACCAACCAGCAATGTGCTCAACAGTCTGACGCCTGACGGCAGATAGATCCAGTTGACGCCCCGTACAAATGACGTGTGCGTGAATACCTCCTGATTGATCCACAGGGACGCAAGAAACGCGATGACAGTAGCCGTGATCGACCAGAAATGCAAACGTAAGCTAGACATTGCGGAAACCTACCTTAGGTTCTAAACGAAAACTTGGTGACGCGCGCCTGTGGCTACACGGACGTTATTCTCAACAGCGCGTAAATGATACGTCCTGCTGATATTCTGCCTTGATTCTTGCCATGGTTGGTGAGACCAACAAGACAGGCCGATGATCAGAAAAAGTTTCGCAGACCGATTGCAACACCCGTCTGGTCGCTGCGACCCGGCAATTCCACCCCGGCCGCTCCGCTGACCTTGTTGAAATCAACCGTTCCGTAGACTTCGGTGCGCTTCGAGAATAAGTATTCGGCCAGCGCAACGACCGTGTAGCGGTTGCCGCTGCCAGTTGTATTCACGCCCGTCGTCGCATTGCGCATGTGATCGAAGTAGAACGCGCCCGACAAGGAGAGAGGACCGTTCGCTTTCCACGACAGGCCGGCGTATGGACCGTCATCGGTGCGATTCGTGTTCTTCATCTGGCTGACGTCTGGAACAGGCTGTTCCGCAAGCAGCGTATCGACAAGACCCGTGTTGTCACGCGAACGCAAATAGCCGGCATAGATCCTGGTCTGCCCACACGCGTAGGCCATGTTCGCATGTACGAGCGACTGCTTGTCGCTCGAGTTGTCGCCGACCTGCTGCATACCCGCAGCCATGCTGAGCGAACCCTTTGAATACGACGCAAGCAGGGCGTACATCGTGCCCGCGCCGGGATGACCAGGAATCTGGCCTGAGAAGCCGCTTGCGCCGGTTGACTCGTAGTTGCTGCCGAACGAATAAAACGCGCCAACGTACATACCGCCGAACTGCCCGCTGTACTTCATCGCGTTGTCTGCGGCCAGTCCTGCGCCCAGCGCATAAGGCAACCACGAATTCTCGGGATAGTTCGCGTATGTCAGGGGATCATAGGTGCTGATGAGCTGGTCGAACAACGGCGTGTTCTGGCGACCAAATGTCAACGTGCCATACTGGCCTGCAAGGCCCACATAAGCCTGGCTGTCGAAGAGTCTCCCGTTGTCGCCGGGGCTGCCGTCCCGCGGATTGAAATTGTTCTCAACGTCGAAGACCGCCTTCCGGCCATTACCAAGGTCTTCCGTACCGCGCAGTCCGAAATGGCTATTGATGACTGCACCGTTTGTCATGAACAATCTGCCGTTGTTCTGTGCATCGTCGTTCGTCAGGTAGCGCATGCTGATGTCGGTCATGCCGCCCAACGTAACGGAACTCTGCGCCAAGGCATGCTGGGACGTCAGCGCAACTGCAATGCCGCCCAAAACCGCGGCTGGTCTTCCATTTTTCAACTGCTATCCCCGAATTTGCTTGTTTCCTTCTGGCGCTTCGCGACCGAACCTGCGCCACGATGCATTCTGCCCGAACGGGGCGCGTATGACTACGGACCCAGTCCGAACTCCGAAAAATGAAAGGAGATCGAAACCGTACGCGAGCCAGATTGCCGGACTTTCCGGGACCAGAGTGAGCAGAAGAAATTGCCACGTTACGATGGGCCCGGCGCGGGGTCTTCAGTGAGTCCGCGCTGTGCGGGCTCTCTTTTCAGGGGGGCTTTTGCAGTTACTGATCACACTGACGGGCAATGCCACACCGCTGCGCGTTCTGCTCGGCGAGTTCTTGCGCACGCTGCAGCTATTCGTTATCATTTTTATAACGAATGGAGACCAACATGCATACGTTCTACCCGGGTTCTCCGGACTTGAACCTGATTTCGCGGAAGGGCGCCAGCCAGGTCAGTTCATGGCTTCTATCCTACCCGACGTTTCGGGACGCGCTCCAACGCGAAGAGACTGATCTGGTTGCGCTGCCCTCTTATGCCAGGCTTCCCGTGCTAAGCAGGATGACGGAGCCGGCGACCGCGTCGTCAGACGTATGGACGGATCTGGGAGGGGTGCGAGCCTCATACATCGAGCTCAGTACACCCTGTGTCGCGCAAATTGTGCGAGATCATCTATCCGGGGGCGCAAACAGGTCGAACTCTGCTGACGAAGTATCGGACGAACTTGAAACGCTGCGTTCAATATTTCCCGCAGCCAGGGTCCCTCTTGTGGCGAGGCCACCGTGCCTGCTCAGTCCTGGCGCGGGCTTTTTCCTGGAGGGTTGGGCTCGGTTCCTTGCATACTGGTCCCGCAACGACAGGACAATCCCGATGCTTGCCGTCGACTGGCAGTCTCTGTATGGGTGCCTGACTGACGAGCTGCCCAGAAGCTCCAGTTCGGTGACGAGGTTCCGACGATCGCCGGCTTGCATTGAGTGACGACGCATCAATGTAATCGGTCCGCCGTGGCAGGTGTTGGCCTTACGTCGATGGCGAAACATCTGGGTCCACATTCTCGCCGCATCCTGATGAAATTGCCGCCAGTTCATCAGGGTCGCGATACAGTGCGGAGCCTTTTTTATGACCAATGGAATAGACCTGTCCTAAGCTTTATCCCGGGTGTTGTTTTAAACCACAGGCAAATTGCCATGGCATCACAAACCCGGTATGTTTATCGTTCCAAAAGTTATGACGGTTTTGAAAACCTGAGCTTTTGGCGTGTGTTTGCGAGCCCACAGTCCGCTACGGATCGTGGGCTCTTTTTTCTCTAATTAATTTGGATGTCGAATTATCCTGTGTGCCGGGCAGAGCTGCTTTTCAGGCACGGCGAGACGTTTTAACAAGGATTGGCCTTGACCGGGTAAGCCGGGTTGGGCGGACTCGAAATCGGGGTTACGTTTATCTCGCGTCGCTTCCATATCCGAGGCGATGGAATTTGCTGATTCTATCGACAAAAAATATCGCGCTTGTGAACGTTCGCTGTCGGGAAGATCACCCGTACCTGGTGTCGCGTATGTAGCGCGCTCGCCGTTACAGCGAAGTACCTTATCCGGCGACATCCATGGGAAAGAATATGAGCGGCGAGCCGCTGCGTCCGGCAAAGCTGCTTGTCGAGGTTGAGAGCCGGTACATCGGGTTCAACGTTGGCAAGACACACAAGGCTGGAAGAAAGGTCAAGGTGCAACGTAGTCAGGCAGACCCGGACACCTTTATCATCTGGTTCGGGAAAGCTGAAATTGCCAGAATCCCCGCCCTGAAATTTGCCCAGACCATCGAATACATCGACGCATGGCCGAAGTTGTAAGGTTACTGTGGTAGCGTCCTCCCGGAAAACCGCCGAGGCAGTCTGTCGCCTGGGCAATGCACTGCAGGAAGCATCGGGGAATGGGTTGGAGAAATGCCGGAATTTGCTGTTTGTTTGCCAGAACTGCGCTCTCGTCAGCTTCCCTTCGCGGCCTTCGCGAACGCCTCGCCTAGCTTGTCAAAGTGTCGGAGCGCAGCCGGTGTCAGCTCGATCTGTTTGCGGCGAGCATCTTCGGTCTCGTTGAGCACGAGCCAGCCCTTTTCACGCATCGATGTGATGCGGGAGTGTAACGTCGCCGGCGACCCAAGCTCGCTATGGCCCATCATGTCCCGAACGGAAAGCCGTTCGTTCTTTTGCCTCATGCGGGCAACAAACTCGAGAATCTTCTCTTCAAGTGGATCGAGTGCGGGAAGGGAGGGTAGACCCCGTAGCGCCTCGGTGAGTTGAAGAAAGCGAAGATAGATATCAGCAGGGCGTGTCATTACCATCGCTCCAGAGAAAGCGTCGCGCAGCGGAGCGGAGCGCGCAGGGCAAACCGTGATGTTACCCCGGTATAAACGGGCACCAGTATTTTATCTCCATGTCTAGCTTACGACTGCATTTCGTTTCGGTGGCGGGCACCGCCGTCGTGTTCGTACTGTCGCTCTGGATCAATCAGGAAATTTTCACACACACGGAATTCGTTCTGGGTGTGAACTGGATCTATCTGCCGTCAGGCGTCAGACTGCTGAGTACGTTGCTTCTAGGCAGCGATGGCGCAATCGGCTTGCTGATCGCTAGCTGGCTCGTCGACTTCTTTTACTTCTTTCCGCACGATCCGGTTCGGTCGTTTGCGGGTGGAATCATTGCAACGGTCGCGCCGTATGCAACGTATCGCCTTGCGAGGGAGTGGTATGGGTTGCATTCCATGCTGCTCAATCTCACGCCAAAGCGATTGCTCGTACTGGCAGTTGCGTATTCGGTCGCGAACCCGATGCTGCATCACATCTGGTTCGCACTGGAAGGAAATACGCACAACCTCGTCGAAAGCTTCCTCATGATGTTTGCGGGCGATCTGTCCGGTGCCCTCATCATGCTGTATATCGTGAAGGGAATCCTCGCGATGCTCCCCGTACGGGGCACGTCACGCACCTGATCTGCTGAATATCCACGAAGCTCTAGTCGCCTCCGCTTCGCCGCCGCAGTCACGTGTGCATTGCCATACGGTGGCAACTGCGGGTACGCTCATCGCGTTCAGGAGTTCTGGTGTCCGACGACCTTGCTGCTCACGGCAACCAGTTTTCCGTTCTGGATGCGATAGGCAGTCAATTGAATCGTGGTGGGGCAGCAGTCGGGATCGTTGTCGCCCTGTTCAAGGCTCCTGACGTAAAGCAGGCTGTCCTTGATGACCATCTGCTGAACGCCCTTGGTTCCAATCTGGTCAGAATGACCGTTTGCCCAGAACACCTGGACGGTATCAGACCACCAGTTTCCGCCATCGGTCGGCTCGACTCCGAACGACAGCGCAATGACCTGGCCAATACCCGCAACATCTCCTGTCACGCGCTGGCTTCCTTTCCAGTTGACTGCAACGTGACTGTCACGCGCTTCGCGCGTGACAGTCTGCCGAATCCTCTGGATGTTGACAGTCTGGGCTGCAGTCGCGGCGGGTAGGTTCGCGACGAAGATGGATGGCATCAGCGCGGCAACGACGGCCGCCTTGCATAGTCTTTTCATGCGCTTAAAAGCGGAAAATAAGTTGGATGCGAGCCTTCATGCGCGACTGGCTGGATGGTACGCGCCATTCCAACGATTTCTCTCAGGCCCGACATCGTTACAAAAAATATAACATCTGAACAATAAGCTTGCAAGGCTGCCGAACAGGTACACAGCAGGGAATGTTTGTCGAGCAGCCAGTCCAGTGGATACGCGCTGGTATCCGGTCGGGGCGTCGCGTGGTAGACGTGTCGATGCATTTCGGGGGAGATGCGCATTTCCGGGGTGCAGCGAGACCGCTGCGCGCCTGTCCAGTTGAATGCCGTTCTTTGCAGGCGTCAAACTTTGCCATCAATTGGGCTTCGTGAAGCATGCCATCGATCAGTCAGGCGCGGACGGTACGAGCGGCTCTGGCATATGTCAGCCGAGCCCGCGAAGAACGTACATCCTGGCGCGTACGCGCCGGATGTGTTCAAGTTCTCTGTCGGGATCTTGCCAAAAGGCTGGATAGATATGTTATAAAAGTTATATCGGTATGGGGCGGGCAGCGCTGCGCCTTGATGCGCAGCCGTGAGTAGAAGGTTCACGACTCCGGGGGATGTGGGCAGCTGGCAGGCAGGGTGGTGAAGTCACCTGCGTTTGGTGTATGTGCAACGAAAGCGACGCGCGGGAATCCGGTCTTGCGCTGTGTATCGCCAACATCGAAGGTCGTTGTGCCGTCACGCCTCATCGCTGCATCAGCCTTGACTCTGATCGTATGGAGTCGTCGTCGTCCCTATGGTGCGAGGAATTCTCTTTGCCGATACGTGGCGTCGGAGGTGCCGCGCGTTAACCTGCTCAGGAAAGTGTGACGGCCCGGACGGTTTTTCAATAGATGACAGGGGGAGCAAATTCGAGGGGCGATATTTACATTGTTTGTGGGAATCGGAGATGTAAAACGTTTGCCATAAGGTTTTTACTCGGCGCATCAGATGGGTTGCAAAACGCATAGCTTGAATATCGTTGGGATCATTCACAATGATGCATACAGGGTGCTAAAGTTCCGTCGGATTCTGCCGACAATCACGAGCATAAGAATCGCGCTATCGGAGTAGTTCACGATGCGCGGCATTGATAAATGCGCACTGGGGCTCTGCGCGGAGCAGGTAACTGTCTCTATCAAGCCATGAAGTTAACGAGAGAAAAATGAGAAAAGAGAAAACGACCGGTAAGGCATGTATTGCTGTTGCGATGGCAGTTCTGTTCACGAGCGGGGTTGCTCAGGCACAGGAATCAGCCAACGACGAGCTGAATTCGTGTGTCAAGAAGGAGCAGGTCCTGACGACGGCGAAGGGAGCGGGGATCGGTGCGATCACCGGGCTGACTGCAATGCTTGTGACGCACAAGAATCAGGATGCCGGTAAGGCTGCCTTGATTGGCGCGGTGGCTGGTGGTGTGGCTGGTGGTATTGCGGGATTCGCAACCGCCTACTACACGGCGATCGATACCTGCTACAAAAAAAATCCCTCCTGGATGCCGGAGTCGAATATCCAGCGCACCAAGGACTACGACAACGTCAAGAAGCAGATTCACTATCGCCCCAGCCAGGGCATCGTGACGCGTGTTGAGTCAGTGAATATTGCCGGACCGGTCAAAGCCGCTGGTCAGGCCGAGGTCGACAGCGCGTTTATCGTCATGACGCCGGACGGCGCCGAGACGCCCGCTACCGTGGAGCGAAAGCTGTTCGTTGTGGGTGACGATGGCAAGGAGACGGAATTGAAGTTCCCTGGCCAGACTTCGGAGCAGCACACGTTCGAGCCGGGCGAGCAGACGGACGTTGTGCGAATTCCTGTTCCGCCCGATGCCAAGGCGGGCAGCGTGTATCGCGTGCAATTCAGTGTGGCCGCAGGCGAAAAAGCGCCGGTCGTCGCGTCCCAGAAATTTACCGTCACCGAATAAGCGTCGCGGTTCCTGCACGCTGTTTTGCGTTCGCCTGTGGACGGGGTGATGCGCGCGCCATCGGGGTCGGTGGCGCGTATTCGACTGCCTTGCTACGTGTCAACCAATGAAAACGTTTCTAGTGCGCCTGATGGTCCTGGGCGGATCGCTGCTGCTTTCAGCCTGCGCAGCCAGTAGCCTGCCGGGTTTCCAGAACGCCTATAAGAGCTACGATGTTCCGCCGTCACTCGTCAATCGGATCAAGGTCAAGTTCCGCGAACATGGCCTTGCGGGAGCAACGGTAGTGCGTGATAGCACCGGCCGAATCCAGCTCGCCGGCGAATATCGCAACGAAGACGAAGTCGACACCGCATTCCTTATTACACAGTCCATCGTGGGGCTGAAGTCGACTTCGCCAATCTATCCGGAACGGATTGATCACAAGCGCTGGGAGGCCGCCGCCGGTCAGGCACTCGCGGACTACACTCGGGCGCAGAAGCACGCGTCGGCAACGCCCGTGCGGCGGGCGCTTGTCGTCGGTATCAATCATTTTGCGGATCCGTACCACCTGCCTGACATCCTGGGCGCTGACGATGCCGTCGTCGTCCAGGGCTACCTGCGACAGGCTGGTTATCAGGTCACGGCGCTGCTCAACGAACGCGCGACCCAGGCCAACGTCACGGCTGCGATTGCGAAGCTCGACCAGGAAATTGGGCCGAACGATGACGTTTTTATTTACATATCGAGTCACGGCAACGCGCCGGTACCGACACCGGGCGGTCGGGATCTGCGCAAGATGTCAATCATGACCTACGACTCGGGCGACCAGAGCACGGTCCGCTCGAACGACCGCACCGAAGTCCTGCTGCATTTCCAGGCGCATTCGGTGCCGGATACGCTGGTTCAGAATCTCGCACGCAAGCCTAGCCATACGATGCGCGTTGTGATCGACACCTGCTATAGCGGCGACATGCTCGACGATATCGCCGATGACAGCACGGCCTACATTCTGCGTGCCAACGGCGGCAAAAGCGAGCACGAGGGAATTTCGCTGGCTGCATGGACGGGCGAGGCCTATGCCGCGAAGGGGATCCGCTTCGCCGACGATGCGGGCAACGGCGCGGCGCAAGGTGGCACGGTCAGAACGACGATCGATCGCAGTCGCAGTGGCTATAACATCATTACTGCGACGAGCCCGGACGAGGAATCGCTCGGCCCGAAGTCAGGCCACTTCACGAGTCCGCTCGCGCCCGACCAGACCCTCACGGGATCGTTCTTCACCCAGTCGCTGTTCGCATACCTTGCGCACTACAAGGGACAACTCGGCCCCGCGTTCCGCGACGCGCAGACCTTCACGTCGCAAACAGCGCTTAACGGCGGGAAGCATCAAACGCCGCGCCAGTACTCGACCATTCCCGATCAGCAGAACGATCTTTATCAGTAAGCGGCCGGGTTCGGCTCGCAGACGTTAGTCCATAGGAGAATCGACATGCGGTATCCCCTCGTCGCGCTTTCGCTGGCCGTGCTTGCATCCCACGCCTTCGCGGAAGACGAATTCACGGCGAAATCGCTGTTCTTCGCACAAGACAACGCCGTAGTTGCCGTGGGCACCGGCGCATCGCCGACCGCCGTCGCGGCGGCGTCTGCGCCAGCGACCGACGGCGTCCAGCAAACGGCCGGCGCTGGCAAGATCGTGAAGGTCTCGCAAAAGAAGAAGGTCGCCCGGATTGGCGCAAGCTACTTCATTCGCCTCAAGGAAAACGACGGCACCACGCAAGACGTTCTGGCGCGCCGCGTGTTCAAGAGCGGCGAGCACTTCCAGCTCGGTGTGAAGGTCAACCGGCCTTCGTACGTCTACATTCTCAATGAAGCACCGGACGGCACCGTAACGCAGATCTACCCGCAGGCGTCGCAGGACAACTTCGTCGACGCGATGGGCGTCGTTTTCTTCCCGGCCAAAGGCTCGTTCGTTTTCGACAGCAATCCGGGCATGGAAAAGCTGATGGTGTACCTCACGCCTGAACGCGAGCATGGCGATGTCACGCGGCGCCTGCGCCACGTCGCGCCCGATCTCGTCTCGACGCCCCTGACGCAGACTGCGTCTGACGCCGGTTCGTGCGCTGCAACTCCCGTCGCCGCGACGGCTGCGCCAGACACCGTGGCAAGCGGCGCAACTACGCTGAGTCTTGCAGACGCTGGTACGGGTTACGCCGCGAAGGGCATCGCCTTTGCGCCCGATACGAGTGCGGGTTGCGGCGCGAAGGTAGCGGCGAACGATACTCAGGAGTTTGCGGCCAAGGGAATCGTCTTTAGCGACGACGCCTCGCCTGCCGCAGGTGGCCAGGTCGCATCCTACGTTGTCAAGCAGGCGACGAAGCCCGAAGCTGCGAACCTTTACCTGAAGATCAATCTCGCCCACGAGTGACGCACGTCGTCATGGACCTCTGAACGGACAGCTTCGACCATGGAACACAACCATCTGATCATCGGCCTTGGCGGCTCGGGCGGAAAAATCATCCGGAACCTGCGCAAGACCATCGAACGCAATCGCGATGCGCAGGGCAACAGCCCTTCGGATGCATGCTTCGAGTACCTCTACGTCGATACGTCGACGGACGAGCTCGACAAGCACGACGAATGGAAGGTTCTCGGCAAGGACATCGATCTCGCGCGCAGCCAGTACATTGTCAACACAGCGAGCAGCGTGCGTCCCGTGCTCGACGATCCCGATTCGTTCCCGGGCCTGCGCGACTGGATCGAGCCACGCAGCATCTTCGGCTTCGTCAAGCCAGGCATCGCGGGCGCCGCGCAGCGCCGCAAGCTCGGTCGCCTCGTCTTCGCACAGAACGCCCCACAGTTCGTGAAGGCCGTCGAGGACCGCATGCGCCTGCTCGAGAGCGGACCGGGCCGCACGGGCGTGACAATTCACGTTGTCTGCGGGCTTGCGGGCGGCACGGGTAGCGGATCGGTCGTGGATGCCGTCGCACTTATCCGCAACAAATATCCCAATCCGGATCTTCACCGCATCCTCATCTACGCGCTGCTACCGGAAAAGGACTCGAAGCGTGTGCGTGACGTGGCGGGCTTTTCGAATTACTACGCGAATGGCTATGCGGCGCTCGCCGAGCTCAACGCGATTGCGGTCGGCCAGTATCATCCCGCAAATGTGCTCGACGGCTCTCCGATGGAGCACGACGTCTACTTCAACGGCTGCTATCTCGTGAGCAATCTCAACGAGCACAACCTGCAGTTCGACGTCGACACGGAGATTCCGCGCGTTGTCGCTGAGTTCATCTACCAGAAGACGCTCAACAAGCAGTGGGAAGGGCTCGGCCGCGCGGAGAAGGGCGAGAACGATATCAAGAACTTCGAAAGCGAAGCGGATATCGGCAAGGCACGCGCGAAGCTGTTTCTGTCGTTTGGCGTCGAGCGTATCGTGGTGCCGGAGCAGGAAATCAAGGAGTTTCTGGCCTACGGCTTCGCGGAACAGGCCACGCGCCAGCTCATGTTCAACAACTTTCGCCAGGGCGAAGGTTATGCCGACGAGCCTCTGCAGAAGGACTGGGGCTCAGAGGTGCGCAAACCCGAAGTCGCACGCCAGCTGCTGCTAAGCGACGCGCATCTGATGCTCGAGACCGGCATCCTGGAGGACGATGCGAAGAACGCGATGTGGAAGCCGGCGCGCGAGTACTGGAAGCAGATCGTGAGCCGCCTGGCACCGGAGATCCAGGCCGACCAGACGCTCGAACAGACCAACTGGACGCACGCGCTCAATACGCGTCTCGCGAAGGTTTTCGACGAGACGTACCGCACCATGGGCGGCGTGCGCAAGTTCTACGAGATCAAGGGCAACGCGCGTCCCGAAATGGCGCGCCACATCTGCTCGGTGATCGAAAAGGAACTGTTCAGCCAGTGGAAGGTGGGCACGCATTCGCTTATCCAGCTGCGCCAGTTCGTGGATGCGCAGCTCGCGGTGCTGGATGAGCGCCTTGCAGTCTTCAACGAAGAAATCGCGAAGGCGCCCGCGGCGGAGCAGACCATCCTGCAGCGCATCGCCGAGCTGACGGCGCAGTTCAACAAGGTGGGCTTCTTTGGCCAGCATTTGACCGACAAGCGCAGCTCGTTGTTCGCGGACATCGCGAACCAGCATCAGGATCTGTACGAGCTTCGCACGCTCCACGAGGGGCGGCGCTTTGCGAGCAGCCTGCTGCCGTTTGTCAAGGACGGTCTCACGACGCTGCGCGGCCTCATCGACGAGTTGCACCAGAATCTCGCCGCTGCGACCGAGAGAGTGCGTCAGGAACAGGCCGCGCGTCTTGAGGGAGCGGATGCGATCTACCAGCAGCGCATCTTCGATCGCAACGCCATCACCAATGTGATGAAGGCTGTCGTCGTCGACGAGCAGGCGCAGGCCGCGCGCACGCAGCGTGTGCGTCAGTCGATCATCGATCTCGCCGGCACCGACGCGGACTCGTTCGACAAGCTTTCCCGTAGCCTGTCGCTCGGGGCGATCCTCTCGACGATCACCCAGGCGTCGGCGAGCATCGTTGAGTCGGCGCATGCGGAGATCTCGAAGAATCTGCCACCGGTGTTGCACGTCAATATCGTTGAGCGTCTGCAAAAGCAGTATGACGCGAATCCCAGCGGCCTGAAGAATTTCGTCTCCGGTCTCTACGAGACCTCGGGGACGATGCTTCAGTACAACAAGACCGAAGTCGACCGCATGGTGGCCGGCAACGAAGGCGGCTCGCGCGGCACTACGAGGACGGTCGGCGTGTTCCTGCCCGAATGCGAAAGCCAGAAGGACTTCCACGCGAACCTTACCGCGCTCTTCGAGGCACAGAAGGACCCCGCGTCCGACACGGTCGTCGCGGCAGGCAAGCTTTCGAACGAGATCGTCATCATGAAGATTGCATCCCTGATGCCGGTGCGGTTCATTGAACCGCTCGCGATGCTCAAGCGTCATTACGATGGCCTGCTCGGTGACTACAACGAATCCTGGCTGCTGCATGGCGCCGGTAACGGGAAGAACCTGCCGCCGCTCTATGCGCGTACCGCAACCGAAATTGTGAACCAGGCCAAACGGCAGCCGTACCGGCTCATCGGGCGCCTGCTCGAGATGATCAAGCTGCGCGAAAACCGCACCACTGGCGAGCCGGAATGGGTGTTCGTCTACGAGAGCGATGGGCTGCCCACCTCGAAGGTGCTGGCGGGGCGGACCTGGCAGGCCGTGCTCGAGGGCGACCAGGCAGCGGGAGTTCAGGAGCTGATCGAGAAGGAGATCGCTCGCCGTCTTGACGCAGGCTACAAGCATCGCGAGCAGAAGGAAGCGCTCCTTGAGCTGTTCAACAAGCTCGCTCGCGAGCAGTTCGAAAAGAGTGGCGAGGATACCGAAGACCCGGCGTACAGGGCGCTGGTACGGATGAAGCCGCTGGTGCGCGAGATCGTTGGTTTGACCAATGCGGCGGCCGAGCCCGCTTGAGTGCGGTGATCCGAACGATAAAGAGAACACAAGGACCAACATGACGATTTACAAGTGCCCGACGCTCGGCGACTGCGAGCGCGCAAACAGCGGAGAGCTTTTCGAGCGTGCGCCGGGGGAGGATCTGAGCTGCCCGGGTTGTGGAACCTTGCTCGAGCAGCAGATCAAGCCCGTCTCCGCGCGCGGCCCGCGCAAGCCGGTGATCGTTGCGGCAGTGGCGGGCGTTGTCGCGCTGGCGCTCGCAGGCGGCGGAGCTGGGGTCTACTACAAGAAGACGCACGGCGCGGCAACTGAGGGCGCGGATAGCGCAGCCCAGGCGCAAACGCAAATGCAGGCGTCTGCGCCCGCAGCAGTCGCGGCCGCGCCCGCATCAGTGGTTGTCGCCGCGGCAAGCGACGCACAGCCACCGGCCACGCAAGCCGCAAGCGGCATTGCACCGAGTGCAGCCGAGATCGCCGCGCTGCGCGAGTCGGGAGACGCAAAGCTCGCACAGGGTGACGCCGCCGGGGCCGAGGCCGCCAGCAACGACGCCGCGACCAAGGAGATGATCAAGGTTGCCATCGCGGACATTGCGCAAGGCAAGCTCGATGATGCCGACAAGGAACTCAAAGACGCGGCGACGCGGGACCCGAAGCAGTCGCTCGTCTACTACAACCTGGGTGTGCTGCGCCTGAAGCAGGGCCGCACCGACGACGCACTGAAGCAGTTCGAGGCGAGTTTCCTCAACGGCTTCTCGTACTTCGACGAGATGGACAAGGATCCGGATCTGGACAGCATTCGCCGCGATCCGCGCTTTACCGCGCTCGTCAGCAAGTATCGCGCTGCCACGACGTGATGCCGCCGATCCGGCTGGTGGCCATCGCCGCCATGGTTCCCCTCGCGCTGGCTGCGGGCTGCTCCAGGAGCGACGATGCGTCGGTGCTTGGGCACTGGCGCGCGGAGCGCATGCAGGTCTACAGCGTGAAGTTACCGCTTGGTCCGGATGTCGTGATCAGCAAGGACGCGATCTCGAGTCCGGGGGTGGACGCGAAAATCCCGCTCGACGGCATTGAGCGCAAGGGCGACGAGGCGGTGCTCGATACCACCTACGGCATGGGGATATCGCTCTATTTCGTGAGTCCCGATCGCGTGTACGTGAACGTGCCGATTATCGGAAAGGTGTATTACCGGCGTGTAGATGATTCGCCGGTAGGGACGACCGATGTCGCCACCGCAACAGCGCAACATGCCGTTCAGGCGGTCGTCCCAGCAGGGCCGTCGGTCGTTACGCCAGCAGCACGGCCTGCCGAGGTTAAGCAGGTTGCCGCTGCGGCGCCCGTTGCGAGCAATGATACAGCGCAGGGGCTCATGCAGCAGGCAGAGGCGGCGCTGCGGGCAGGTGAAGACGCGCAAGCCGAAGAACTGCTATCCCAGGCCCAGGCATCTCCGTCGGCGCACCCGCTCGTCGACTACGATCTTGCAGTTCTGGCGGCGAAACGATCTGATGCGGACAGCGCGATCGGTCATCTGAATCAGGCGTTTAAACACGGCTACCGGCAATTCGCGACACTGGATGCAACGCCCGAATTCGAGGCGTTGCGACAGGATGTGCGATATCAGGCACTCGTTGCCCGTTATCGATAAGCGGCGCAGAAGCATGCCCGTGACAATCGATTGATTTCCTCTTGGGAGAAGATATGAACGACACATCGCGCAACATGATGCTTTACGACGCGCAGAAGAAGAGTGTAGGCGTCGCGTTTCTGTTCTGGTTTTTTCTGGGTTACCTCGGAGCACACAGGTTCTACACGGGAAGGGCGCTGACTGCCATCGCACAGATTGCTCTGACGCTGGTCGGTGCGGCGACGACGTGGGCAGGCATCGGTTTTTTCCTGCTGATCGTCGTTGGCATCTGGGTATTGGTCGATGCGTTCATGCTGCCAGGCATTGTACGGCGCTACAACGTGGCGCTTGCAGGCCAGATAAGCTGAAGTCGTTTTGGTCTGTGCGCGACCTCTCAATCTCGCTGATTTCGAGGGGGCGTCAAGAATAGCGCAGCATTCGACGCACGCTTTACTGAAACGACTTCGTACGGCTTGACAGCTGATGTATTTCTCTCCGGCGCGTCCAGTGCGGTGCGCGGGGCAATGGAAGAGTTGTCGTTCTGACAAAACAAAGGAAAGAATCATGAAGATAGTAAGCTGCATGGCGATAGCACTTACTCTGAGCCTCGGCGCTGGTCAGGCCGTTGCAGCAGGGTGTCTCAAGGGCGCCGCAGTCGGTGCTGTAGCCGGGCACGTAGCTGGCCATCACGCAGTTGCCGGCGCACTTGTAGGTTGCGCAGTTGGGCACCATATGGCGAAAGAAAAGGCAAAGAGGGCGGCTGAGGAACGTGCAGCCGCCCAGGCGCAGTAGAAGCCAGATGGAAATGACGACGCCGAAGCGCGCATCCGGACATTGCCGGCGATGTGATGTGTCGGAGTTAATCATGTCGAAACCTCCGTTTTTCGGTGGTTTTCTTACTTTCTGGGAAGTCAGTGAAACTTCGACATCTGCTTTTTGCGTCGCTGATCGCATCGCCTTTGGCCCACGCCACATCGTTCGATTGCAAGAAGGCCTCGACGTACGTCGAGAAGACGATTTGTTCCAGTCCGTTGCTCGGGAAACTCGATGACGCCTTGTCTGAGAACTACGGGGCAATGCTGGCGACCGATTTAGGCGATGGTCCGGACAACAAGGCATTGAAGAAGGAGCAACGCGTGTGGCTCGCGCAACGCAACAAGTGCACGACTGAAAGATGTCTGGTCGATATGTACCGCAAGCGCGTCGACGATGTCTGTGACGCGCCGGTCGTGAGCGGCGTCCACGCAGTATGTGTGGAGGCAAGCGATATTCAGTAACTGGGTTGCGCTCGTCTGGATCTAGGCATCCAAAAGGCGAAGGTAGCTGGCCGTGACCGGTTCGTAGTTCGATGCTGATAGCCATGCGCGTCCGCCCGCGGCACTAGCGGCGGCGTAGCCCCAGGCTGCAACTCGATTTGCCGTGGTCCTGTCATTTGCCACTCCCGCTACGGCGCCGATTTCATAGAGTGCGTCCGATTTGGTAGCTAGTCTCTCAAGCCATCGGTCGAGGTGGGGTCTCGCCGCGAGCGTGTCGGATTTGCTGCGATTGCACGCCGGGTGTGCAAGCACGAGATTGTGGATCTGGTCCCTTGGGTAGAGCGAGAACGGTACGAAATGGTCGACATCGAATTCGGCGATGGCGCACCCACAGTAGAAACACCGAGAACCATCGAGTTTCCTCAGTTCCGCGCCAACGATGGCTATCGATTGTCGGGAGAGGGAGAACAGGAAGTCCTCCAGATCCCCAGCGTCTCCGAGGATCGCGTGGTTGCGTCGGTTCCCCTTGATGTGGTCGACCCAGTGCGTCCGCGACAGCTGTTGGACCAGCGTATAAAAGCGCCGCAGGCAGTAGGCGACGCCGTGCCCGAGCGTGATCGCCCCGCGACTTGACCGCACGTAAAGGAACGTGTCCGTAACGCCACCGAAATTCTGCAGATAGTTCAATGGTTGCGCCGAGACGATGCTCGCCACCTTGCTTAACAATGTTGCATAACGGGGCTCGGTGCGAGCCCGCTGGATTGTGATGCCGGGCACCGAGGCCCTGAACTCGCCAATAGCAGTCAACACCGCGGCCTGGGCCCCGAGGTTCTGGACGAGCACACCTGGTTGGGTCCCGGCGCGGCCCGTGCCGTACGGAATGGCGTGCCGCCAGTAAAGCTGAATGAAACGCTCCGCAATCTGCCGATTGGTGAGCGTCAATTCCGCGCCGTCGTCCGATCCGACCTCGACCGCCAGGTCTGCGAGCGAGATGAGCAGAGCGAACTTGTAGGTCGCCGCGAAGTCGCCCTCTGCAAAGAGCCGCTGAAGTTTGGCGAGGAATGCCAGTTGTTCCTCGGCTGTCGGCGGTAGGACGCTGGCGCTCAACCCCTCTTGCTCCAATAATCAGCTTTTCCCGGAATGACCCAACGTACGCCGCCCCTCGGGTCCGGGAGGTCGCCCTTGTAACGAGGTATCAGGTGAATGTGGAGGTGCGGCACTGTCTGGCCGGCGGCAACACCATCATTGATGCCAATGTTGTAGGCGTCAGGCCGATATTGCTCGTCCAGGGCGCCTTTTGCGTGGTCAATCAGACATAGGAGTTGTTCTCTTTCCGCGTCCGACAATTCAAAAAAGGAACTCACATGTCGGCTGGAAATAATCAGCGTGTGCCCGGGGGACACAGGATACGCGTCACGTACTGCAACGCCTGCATCGTTGCGGTCAACGATCCTGTCAATTGGCAGATCGCAAAATGGGCAGTGAGGGGCCATGCTGGGCTCAGACGATATCAGGTCCGTGGATTCTCTCACGTCGTTAGCCCGCGGGAGCAATCGCACGTCTTCAGGCTCGGTCAGGCGGTTGAGCGCCTTTGAGTCGTCCGGTTCGTGATCTCGTCGAACTCGACAAGACGGCCTGGTCATCCACGACGACTTCGATACCGAAGCGCTCAGACAACGGGCGTAGAACAGCGTCGACAGCAGCCCATGGTGCGATAGCGCGCAGAAATTTCGGCACGCAATGACCTACGATTAGCAGGCCTGAGAACGGGGCTCCATGCAGCCTGGCCACGGCTTTTTATGTGTTTTGCATGGATTTGCAGTTTCGCGCGAAAAGGCGGGGGTGGCCGTAAAGAAAACGCCATTGATGTCGTTAACGCACAGGATGTCCTGTGCTTAACCACTGCCATTGCATATGAAAACCAAAACTATCGCTGCAACCGTTTAGGTTTGGCTCGCCCCATGTGGGTCCTCAAAGGACGCTAACAACGGCACGTCGAGTGGGCGCTGCCCGAGCATCCAAAGAGCGCGATTTAAGCGGGCATTGGCGACATACTGACGCATACAAAATGCTTACGTCATTCTATATAGTTGATATGTCAACTGTGCAATGATGTAAATCAACTTTGATAGAGAAGCCGATGTTTCGCAAAATCTTTCCGGGTGTGCTCGCGGCTGCCGCCCGTTCGGTCGCCGCGGTGCCCGCGGCCCCACAAGATTCCATTCCCAATATGGAGGCCGGGAAAAGCATGGACGAGATGCACCGTGACGCAGGAGAAAGCGCAGAGAGGAAGGCTTTGATCGATATTTCTCTTGAGGGCTGGCGCTTCGCCAGGGTATTCGGTCGGCTGCTTGATAAGCTCGACGCGGGTGATGCCCCACGCCATGCGAACCAGGCCCGCTATTTTCAGAAGAAAATTGACGACGGTCTGAGCGCGTTCGGCTTGCGTCTTGTCTCCCTTGAGGGCCAAACCTACGACCCGGGCATGGCCGTCTCCGCCTTGAACATTGCTGACTTCGGCGCCGACGACTACCTGGTTATCGACCAGATGATCGAACCTGTTGTCATGGGCCCTGAGGGATTGGTGCGCGGCGGCACTGTCATGCTTGCGAAAGCGGAGCGTCAATGAAGAACTACATCGGAATCGACCTGGGAACAACGAACAGCGCAATCTGTGCCTACGACGGCGAGAGCCTGCGGCTGTTCAAGAGCCCCGACCAGAATGATGTCACGCCGTCGGCCATCTTCATCGACAAGCGCAATAACAAGTATGTCGGCAAGCGTGGATACGACAACGCGGCACGCAATCCAGAGAACGCCGCGACCCTGTTCAAACGCCTGATGGGCACCAGCACACCGGTCCGCCTGCCTGGGGTTGATCTGACGATGACGCCTGAAGAATGCTCCGCCGAAATCCTGCGCGTGCTCTTCGGATACCTGCCCGAGGAAATTCGAAACGACCCGGAAACCGGAACAGTAATTACCGTCCCGGCCGCCTTCAACCAGATGCAGAAGGACGCGACGATGGCTGCCGCTGAGATGGCTGGACTGGGGAAGGTCGCTCTCATGCAGGAGCCGGTTGCCGCCGTCATGAGTGTGATGCGTCACCGTAAAGGCGACGGAATGTTCCTGGTCTACGATCTCGGCGGCGGAACACTCGACATCGCCATCGCAGAGAGCATTAGCGGGAGAGTCAGCTTGTTGTCGCATGGTGGCATTGCCATGTGCGGCGGACGGGATTTCGATCGCCTGCTACTTGACAATATTGTCAAACCTTGGCTTCTCGAGAACTTTGAGTTGCCAGAAGACTTCTCGACGGACTCGCGCTACGCGACGCTGCGGCACATGGCCACCTGGGCGGCCGAGAGGGCAAAGATCGAGCTGTCCTCGAGCGAAGAGGCAGTGATCACTCTTGACGACAGCGAACTGCGAGTGCGCGACGCATCCGGGACAGATATCTACCTTGACATCACTGTGACCAGAAAGCGATTCGACGAATTGATCGCTGGAAAGGTTGAGGAATCCATCGCCGCTGCCCGCGAGGCAATGGAAAAGGCTGGAGTGAACCCTCACGATTTGGGGCGGGTTGTGTTCGTAGGAGGTCCGACCCAGTACAAGCCGCTTCGCGACAAGGTCGCCTTCGAGTTGGGCGTTGCGGCGTCGACCGACGTTAACCCGATGACAGCCGTGGCCGAGGGTGCTGCTGTATTTGCCGAATCCATCAACTGGTCAAGTGAGAACCGGGGCCGCAAAAGCGGGCGCGGATCGCTGGCCGCAGGCGGCGGGCTCGAATTGTCTTTCAACTACCAGGCGCGTACGCCCGATTCGAAGGCTAAGGTGGTGGCCAAAGTCAACGGCAAAGCCGCGGACGGCACCGCTTTCCAGATCGATAGCCTTGACACCGGTTGGTCTTCTGGCCGCGTCTCGCTCAAGGACGGAGCGACGATCGAGTTGCCGCTGGCAAAGCCAGGCGAGAATTTGTTCAAAGTGTTCGTGTTCGACGCCGCTGGTGGCTCGTTGAAGCTGGGACAGGACAAGATCACGATTTCGCGGACCGCGGCGCAGATTGATGCGATTCCAGCATCCCATTCCATTGGAGTAGAGGCCCGAGAGAAAATTGGCGGGAGCGTTCTCCTCGACTACCTGGTTCGTGAGGGTGACCAGCTCCCCAAAAGCGGCAGCAAGACCTTCAAGGCTGAGGAGTCCCTGCGCGCCGGAGCACCCGGATCGATCGTATTCAAGCTGTGGGAAGGCCCGATCGAGGATCCAGTTTCGGACAACGAGTTCATTGGCATGTTCGAGATCAAGGGAACGGACTTCTCCGACGGCGTAATAGCCAAGGGTGCGGATTTGCTGTGCGAATACGAGGTGCGTGACTCGGGCAACATTGTTCTCGAGGTCACCGTCCCCTCCATCGGCGGCTCCTTTCATAGCGGCCGCAACTTCTATTCGCGCCAGGAAGGTCAGATTGACTATACCAAGGCAGCGAAACACATTGAGGAGGAGTCTGAGCGCGTTGGACGCCGGCTCCAGGAAGTCTCACTCCAGGTCGACGACTCGCGCCTCGATCAGGCACGTAACAAGCTGGAACGTGCATCTAGCTTAGGTGGCGAGAGCGATCCCGAATCCGCCAAGCAGGCAATGGACGACGTCCGGGACGCAAAGAAACTTCTGGCGCAAGCGCGAAAGGACCACCTTGCGGTCATCCGTGAGATAGAGCTCGACAAGGCCGTTGAATTTTTTGATTCGCTTATCCGGAAGTACGCACGGCCCGCGGAAGCAACGGGATTCGACAACCTCGTCAGGACGGCGCGACGAGCGATCAGTAACAACAGCCGCGATTTTGAGTCACACATCGATGAAATGCGGGGAAGGAACTTCCTAATCCTTTGGCGCCAGGACTGGTATGTCATCGACCGGCTCAAATGGCTTTCAGAGCGCGCATTCTTGTTCCCCGATGCTGTGGAGCACGAAAAGCTCTGCCGGCTTGGGCGTCAAGCCTTGGAATCAAACGACATCGACGGATTGCGCCAGATCGTCGGTCAACTCGACTCGATCCGGGTCATCACATCCCGCGAAGATGACATGCTCGCAGGATCGAATATCCTGGTGGGGTGATTGTGTCTCTCGAGAGCTGGTTGCCGATAGGATATGAATTGCCGGATGGCGCGAGTTGCGGGCGGCCGCGACATGCAAACGCCGACTGGCAAGTCGTAGAAACGCAGGGTGGCGGAAGCGCACTGATCGTCAGGGAAGACCTGTTTGCCCGATGGTGTGCCTCCGGACTGGTCGAGGCTGGCGCATTCCATCGGTTCTCGTTTGGGACCGATGCCTATTTCGAGATTTCATGCGGTCCAAGCCAACTGCTAGCCCCGCTGTTTGCCTGCCGTTCGCCCAGTGACAAGAACCAGGCCCTCGCGTTTGCAACAGCATTGCGCGAGACTCGCGCGATCGATACGGAGAGCGCTCTTCAGGACGCTGTCTACGTCGAAAAATTGAGCCGACTGTTGCCCACATATGAGGCGACCTCGCGCACAGGTGATGATCTCGTGCTCGGCTGCTGGCTGAGCGGCGGTGCGCAAGTTTCCGCGAAGTCGTTCCGGCGCCTTCGCCAGATGCTCACGTGGATCGGAGCCGCGCAACTTCGCGAAATCATCGAGGCCGCGCGAATCGACGTTGCAGACGACGACTCGGCTAGCGATGCGGTCCGAGTCTCGCATCTTACGGATGCCGGGGAGCGCGAAACGAAGGCGGAGGAGAACGCCGCCTCTGCCAGGCGCAACACGAAGCTCGAGCCTGGGATTGACTTGGGCAAGCCGTTCGAATTGATCGGCCGGCCGGAGCTCGAGGCCTTCTTCAATGAGCACGTCGTTGAGATCGTTCGTCACAAGGACCGCTACCGCGCGTTGGGCATCGAATTTCCCTCGGCGACCGTTTTGCACGGCCCGCCAGGGTGCGGAAAGACCTTCGCGGTCGAGCAACTGGTTGAGTATCTAGGGTGGCCGAGTTTCGAGATTGATGCGTCTTCAGTTGCGAGCCCCTACATCCACGAAACCAGCCGAAAGGTGTCCGAGCTGTTTGACAGGGCAATGCAAAACGCGCCGTCTGTGTTGGTGATTGACGAAATGGAAGCGTTTTTGGCTGACCGGCAAATTGGCGGAGGCGGAGGCCACCACCGGGTCGAGGAGGTTGCCGAATTCTTGCGGCGCATCCCTGAGGCTGTCAAAAACGAGGTTTTGATCATCGCGATGACTAACCGGGTGGCAATGATTGACCCCGCGATCATGCGCCGCGGGCGATTCGACCATGTCATTGAGGTCGGGTATCCAAACGAGGTTGAGGTGGCGGCCTTGCTCGCAAAGCTCCTGGCGCCCCTCCCGAAAGACGAAACTGTCGACCCGGCGTCTTTGGCAAAGGCGCTCGCGGGTCGCCCGCTTTCAGATGTCGCGTTCGTAGTTCGTGAAGGTGCGCGGCTCTCTGCTCGCGCAGGGAACGACGTGCTCGGCCAGGACTTCCTCCTCGCGGCACTTGAAGCCGCACCGTCACGCACCGGAGAGGGTAATGAGCGGCGCATCGGATTCGTCTGAATCGGCTGTTGACCTCTTCTATCGGCAACTTCGAGATACAACGCGCTGAGGTTAGCCACGGCTTCGCCTTGGGGCGAAGAAACGAGATCGAGATGGGCAAGAACACGAACGACACGTCACTGCACGCTAACCCTTTCTACGTCCTTGGTGTTACCACCCGCGATGATCGACGGAAGGTTGTCGCGATGGCTGAAGAACGCGCCCTGCACCTGGACAATGATATTTGCCAGAAGGCTCGCTCCGACCTGATCAACCCCAGGATGAGGCTTTCAGCGGAAATGGCCTGGCTGCCTGGTGTCGCGCCCAGGAACGCCGAAAACATGATTCTGGCCCTCTCCGAGAATCCGGCGGACGCCAGGTCCGCGAGGGGGCTCCCGGGTTTGGCCCGAGCGAACCTTATGGCTGCTGCATGCGAATTAGTCCCAGACGACGAGCCCATCTCGTCCGTGGCTGAGTTTATTCGCGACTTTGCCGGAATTGTTGAGTCCATCGATCTGGAGGACGTGCTGCGCGACGTAAACGAAGATCGCAGCGTATCCGGATTTCCCGAGGTTCAGGGAACGGAAATAATCGAGCAGGAGTTCTCTGAGCGACGCAGGGCATACCGGTTGGCCCTGAAGAACCTGCTCGACATGATGGAACCGGGAAGATTGATTGAAACGATGACCGAGGTCGTGCGCAGAACCACTAATGGCGGGAAGACGCACGCACCGATGCTGCTTGACGACCTTGTTGATAGCTACGAGGTAGAGACCCAAGGTTTTTTGCAGAAAGAGGCGGAGAACATCTCAACACTGATCAAACAGGCTCGCGAAGCTGCGCCGAGAGGCGCATTGACAGTCGACCCGGTCCTCGACCGGCTGGAGAAGGTAGCCCGTAACTGGCACAGGGTCGCGCTCCCGATAATGACAAGCGCAATGTCCCGCGGGATGGCCCACCGCTCAAGTCAGGACGTCGCGTGGGAGATGCGGGGCCTGGTCCTTACCTTGAACAACGAGCACGGGATGCTCAATCAGGCCGATCGGATGACCCGTCTGCTGCGCCAACTGTTCGCCGAACTCCCGGACGTCGCCGAGAGGCTCGGTGAGGATGCAGAGACGCTAGATGGGCTGCGACGGCAGGCCGATGAGCAAGCTCGCAATAACGAGCAGTGGGATCGTGAAATGACTTTCCGCGCCGACGTCGGACTGGTATTCAGGGAGGAGCTCGCGATTTCACCCCAAGGTATCCAGTGGAAGGGGCGTACTGTTTCCTTGGACTCGATTACCCGGGTCCGATGGGGCGGCGTGCGCAAATCGGTCAATGGCATTCCGACTGGAACCGACTACACGATCGCCTTTGGCGACAACAACTCCCAGCAGAGCATAGGACTGCGTAAAGAAGCAACCTACACCGGGTTCACGGGGGCACTGTGGCGGGCCGTCTGCGTCCGATTGCTATGCGAGATGGTTGCCGCCCTGGAGAGAGGGCAATCCTTCTCCTTTGGAGACATCGCTGTCCAGGATGACGCGGTAACACTCATCCGACATAAGACCTTTTCGGCAAACGAGCAAGTGCGTCTCGGATGGCATGAGGTCAATGTCTGGAGTGCCAACGGCAATTTCCTGATTGGCAAGAAGGATGACAAAAAAGTTTACGGGTCGGCGTCCTACATCAACGGGTGGAACACGCACATCCTCGAGCACCTCGTCCGCGGCGGCTTCAAAAAAGGTGTCCGGAAGCTAAGCGACTACCTCAAGGTTTGATAGATTATGGCGAACGATAACGGAAAAAAGGGATTTGCAGGGCTGGACTCGATGATTTCAGACGTCGGGCCAGCGCCAGAGCCTTCCCCGCCGCTGAATCCCACAGATGCCGAAACTCCGACGACGGAAGAGCCTTCTCGGGCCTTCACGGGGTCACCGGCAGCAGGCTCAAGATCTGGCGGTTCCCGTGAATTGTGGGGCGTCGCAGTGGCTGTCGTGATCGCGCTTTTCGCCTGGCTGGTGACGTCTGGAAAGCCTTCACAGTCGCGAGCGACGGATGCCTACGAGACGCCTGTCACGGCGGTAAACACATTGACCCCGGCCGCCAATGAGGCGCCTGCACCGTCAGTCGCAGTCCCGTCCGTCGACAACGAGGAAACCGTGCCACCTGAAGGATCGGGGCTGACATTGGACCGGTCACAGATTCGTTTCTGCTTGTCGCAGAGAATCCGGATCGAGGCGTGGCAGGGACAACTGAATAAAGATCCACAAAGCTCAGTGGCCGCGTTCAACGCGTCGGTAGACTACTACAATGCCCGTTGCTCGGATTATCGCTACCTAGTCAGCGATCTTGAGAGCGTCCGCGCAGAGGTCGAATCGAATCGCGCGGCTTTGACGCAACAGGGACTGTCGATGGCCACTAGCGCAAATGGATCCGCGCCGGTGGAACAAAATGCGCCAATTCTCAGAACCAGCTTTGACTGTGCGAAGGCGCGCTCGGACGCAGAGCATCTTATCTGCAGTGACGCTGAACTTGCAGCGGCCGATCTCGATCTGGCAAATCTCTTTGCCAGTGCAAAAGCTGCTGCTACCGACCAGGTTGCGTTTAAGGAACACACTCGGGAGCAATGGAACTACCGTGAGCGTAGCTGTCACGATCGTGACTGCCTTGTTCAGTGGTATGCGAACCAGCACCAGTGGCTAACGAGTATCGTGAGTAATCCAACTGGGCCCGCGCAGCCTGTTGGACCCGCGCCGTCGCAATCGACAGATAATACCGCGGGAAATTGCACGACCACTATCGCGTGCGCAAAGGCAATGCTGGATTTTGCAGGGTCCGAAAATCTTGCGGGCGCGATGGAAGCCGCAAAGACAATCGATTTGCTACCGAAACCACGTCGCGGAGATCGAGCAACGGCTCGAAAGCTCAATCAAGACGGACTTTCCGCGCTCAATGCGTCGAGGCCCGACGATGCAGTGAAGCTGCTCGAGCAAGCAAACCAGACCGACCCCGGCGATGAGGAGATCGCTAGCAACCTCTCTTTTGCATACGCTATGGACGGCCAGCTGGCGAAGTCCGAGGACACCGCTGTTGTCGCGCTGTCGCTTAATCCGCGGCGAACGAATGTCTGGGCACCATTGGCAGTCACGCTTGCCAAAGAGAATCGGCTGGACCAGGCAACCAAGGCGATGTGGCTTGCGTATCAATTCTCGGCGGACAAACAACGAACGCTGAATTTCATCGATTCCCGCCTGGCGTTAGAGACGGATCCAGCCGTCGTAAAAATGTATACGACAAGCAAAGCTTGGCTCACGCAAAATATTCGCCCGAATTTTGACTGAATCGCTTTTGGCTAGTACAGCAGTGAAGGCAAGCAGCCTGCACGAGAAGAGGAAAAAAAGATGAGCGACGCATTTGAATCCGCCGGCACGGGTTTGCCGACGTGGACGTCCAAGGAAGACAAACGTAGCATCGATCCGCTTGGCATGCAGAACACTAGTGTCGCTCTTTATCAGGAACTGCTTCCGGGCATCAGCAACGTGACATTGCGCATGCGCTGTTACGGCTTCTATGCGTGGCTTGCGCAGAGCTATGCTGAACGGATCGGCGAGACGTCGGTGGAGCGCTGGTGCATGTCTCTGCGGCGCGCCGAGGCGCTCTACGCTCTCGTCGCGGCGAGGGCGGATAGTGAACGAGGCGTGGCGGGTGTCGTCTGGGCGAGCCGCAAGCTCGCGCAAACCACATCGGGCAATCTGGTATTCCGTCCGAACACTGATCGCGGCAGTCACCCTCAGTACCTGAAGCAGAAATTCGGCGCGTTCGGCGCGGCTTACGGCTCGCAGTTGATCGACATCGGGGCGCTGGAATATGTCGATGCACATCAGGTACCGGTGCCGACTGCGGATGTTGGCGAGCGTCTCGCGAAGCTTTTCGGCGTGGCGGTCGGGGACGCGGCTGAAATCTTCTGGCATGCCTCACAGGAGGGGGCGGTCTCCCTGCAAGCGCTCGAGACGCTGGCAATCATGCTGCCGTCGCGGATCGAAGCGGGCAGCGAGGAATGCCGCCTGTACCAGGATTTGCTGTTCGCGAAGCTTCACCCGAAGCAGCGCGCAGCGGTTGTTCGCAGCGAGACTTTGCGACTGATCCTGCGCGCCGCGCAGTCGAATGCCTCCGGCGTCGACGCGTCCCAAGTTCGCTGGACGCTTTATGCGGGACGCAACGCAGAAGGACAAGCATTCGATCAGGTCCCCTCGACCGAGGACGAACGCTGTTTCGCCTGGAGCGCGTATCACGCCAACGATCTGCTGCACGTCGCCTACGAGGCGATTCTCAAGTTTGTGCTCGATGTACTGGCGCTGACGCCGGCCGGCATGCCACTGGAACACTTGATTGCAAAAGTGGTCGACCGGCTGGCCGGCACACTGGCGCGCTATGAGGCTGGCACGTGGGAAGCACTTCTGACGCGCATCCGGCTTTCCGACGACCCGTGGTCGGACAGCGACGCGTTCTCAGAATACCGGCTTCATAATGACGTGCTCGGCATCGGCGATGCAGAAGAGAACGATGACGATGCCATCGCTGCGCGGGCCGTCCTGTTGCTTGTGGTCCTACACAAACGCTGGGAGGACAGGCTTGAGCGCGTCAGGCTGTCGTGCCAGGCCGTCACAGCTGGTGAGTTCGTGCAATCGATCGTGACTGAGCTGACCGATCTGCGCGCGCACGCGCATCTTCCGTTGTCCGCATTGCTCACGCGGCTGGTCCAGTGCAGGATCGTCGAGCGGCACCTGTGGGTGGCGATTCAGAAGTTCCGTGGACAAGGCGACTACACGTTTTTGCTCGAATGCGACGACGGCCGCGTGCGGCTGCGTCAGGGTACCGGACCGGTGCTGACCAATCCACGTCTGTCGTCGGCGATCACTTTTCTGAGAGACCTGCACCTTTTGGACGATGCAGGTCCGACTAACGCCGGCCTGGATGCACTCGCCGCATGAAGCTCTTCAACACCTTCGCCGAAACGGGCTATCACACCACGATCGTCACGACCTTCGGAGTGGACTTCGCCGCCTACGAGTCGATCGCGCTGCCACGCCTGCGCGAGGCTGGCAGTACCAACAACATTCTGATCGCCGATGCGCGGATGCTTGTGCAAGCCATGGAGGGCGGCTTCCGGCGACCGCGATTCGCTGGCCGTCGCTACTCGGTCGTCGGCATTCAGCCGACTGGTGTCTTTCATCCAAAGCTCATTCTACAACTCGGGAAAGCATCGGGGCGGCTGCTGGTCACCTCCGCGAACATGACCGCGGCAGGCCTCGGAGGCAATCTTGAGGTCATAGGAGAAGTCAGGAGCGATGGAACCGACTCATCCACCATTCCGATACTGCGCGCCGCGCTCGACTATCTCCGGCGTCTGCTGCCGGATGCTTCGGTGGCGTCGCGTCAGCTGGATTGGGCTCTGAAGCGGACGCGCTGGCTAGGAGATGCAAGTGCTGACGCCGCCGTGGTGACGCCCGCTGACGGTGGCGCGCTAGCTTTTGTCGCCAGCGGGGACGGTCGCAGCATCGGCGCGCGCTTCATCGAGCAGATTGGCGCGCGACAGGTCAAGCGTTTCATCGCGGTTAGCCCGTACTGGGATGCGGACCTCGAAGCGCTCAATTACTTCAGGAATGAACTGACGCCCCTAAGAGGCCAGTTCAAAAAAAACCTTGATGGTCTGTTAACTTTCGCGGCGCGATGTTAACCTCAGTCGTCCAGAGAACGGAGACCGAGGGGATGCAAGCGCCGATCATTGACGACGAATTGTGGGCA